>DATGOB010000146.1:0-64404 GCA_036010205.1 Promicromonospora sp.
CGGGCGGCGGGTCCGCCCCGAAGGACGCCTTCGAGGAGGGCGTGAAGGTCGGGTACGCGCTCACCGGCAAGATGCCGGTGGTCGCCCAGACCCCGCAGAGCCGCGACGAGCGGCAGCCGCACGCGCTGCAGTCGCGGGCCGAGCGCGCGGCCAAGCAGGCCGAGCGGTCCGCGACGCCGCCCGCGCCCCCGGCGGAGAACCCGCCGTCCGGCCCCACCAACGCCGCCACCGGCCTGCGCTCGAGCCTGCGCGCCAACGCCGCGCGCGGCGCGTCCGCGGAACGCCCCGCCGGCACGCGCGCCGCCCGCCGGGCCGCCGCGGCGCCCGCGCCCGAGGCGAACACCGTGCCCGCACCGCCGACACCGGGCGCCGGGGCACCGGTCTCCCCGGTACGCCCGGGCGCGGAGTCCCGTCCGACGCCGACCACCCCGCCGCGCCTCTCGACGAGCCGGCCCGCGCTGGGCGACGCCGCGGCCCCCGCCACGCCGTCGGCGCCGTCACCGGCCGTCCGGCCGGTGACGCCCGCCGAGCCGCAGCCCGCCGTGCGCCGCCGCTCGCGGACCGACCGGTTCGCGCCGTCGCCGCAGCCCGAGGCCCCGGCGTACCCGGCGTCCGGTCCGACGCCGTCCGCCGGCTCGGGCTACCAGCCCGGCAGCGGCCCGCAGCCACGGGCCGACGAGCACGAGGACCTGTGGCAGCCCCCGGCGTCCTCCGAGGCGCCGTCGTACGGCGAGGCGGCGGACGACCTCGACATCACGCAGCCCCGGTACACGCCGGAGCCCGCCTACTCGTCGGGGTCGAGCTTCGCGCCCGCGCCGTCCGCGTACCAGCAGGGCACCGCCGAGCCGGACGGCTACGGCTACACCGCCGACGCGCCGGCCTACGACCAGGGCGCCTACGAGTACGCGCACTCGGGGTACGGCTCCTCGTACGCCGACGGCACCGCGACCGGTACCACGGCACCGGCCGACGCGCGTCCGTGGGAGTCGGGCGGCTACCTGTCCGGCCCGGAGGGCGGCTACGGCGAGCAGGCGTTCGACGGCGACCCGTTCCCCTCGAGCGCTCCCGAGGCGCCCGCGCGCCCGGTGCCGCCGCACGAGAGCATCCGCGCGAGCACGCCGATGCTGTTCGAGGAGGAGGACGACCCGGACCTCGAGGCGCTCGCCCGCTCGATCGGCATGCCCACGCGCATCGTGTGGTCGCGCCCGCGACGCAACCAGCACTTCGAGGCGATGCTGCTGCCCGACGGCGCGATCGAGCTGTCCAACGGCGCGCGCTACCGGCACCCGGACTCGGCCGCCACGGCGGCGTCGGGCTCGTACACGGCCGACGGCTGGAACGTCTGGCGGATCGGCGACACGGGCCCCACCCTCGTCGAGGAGTTCGCGCGCCGGTTCTCCTGAGCCCGGGCCGGGCCCGGCCTCAGGGCCGGACCACGACCTTGCCGAACTGATTGCCCTCCGCGAGGCGGGTCAGAGCGTCGGCCGCGCGGTCCAGCGGCAGCTCCGCGTCGATGAGCGGCCGGACGCCCGTGCGGGCGCAGAACCGGGCCAGCGCCGCGAGGTCCTCACGCGTGCCCATGGTCACGCCCTGCACCCGGATCTCCTGGAAGAAGATGCGCGTGAGCTCGGCCGGCGTGGCGTCGCCCGACGTCGCGCCGCAGACCAGCACGGTGCCGCCCGGCCGGACCGACCGGATCGAGTGCGACCACGTCGCCTGCCCCACCGACTCGAGGACGGCGTCCACGCGCGCGGGCAGCCGCGCTCCGGTCTCGACCGCGCCCGCTGCGCCCAGCGCGACCGCCCGGTCGCGCTTCTCGGCCGAGCGGGACGTGACCCAGACCTCCAGGCCCGCCGCGGCGCCGAGCAGCACGGCCGCGGTCGCGAGCCCGCCGCCCGCGCCCTGCACGAGCACGCGGTCGCCCGGCGCGAGGCCGCCCTGCGTGAACAGCATCGAGTAGGCGGTGAGCCACGCGGTCGGCAGGCAGGCGGCCTCCTCGAACGACAGCTCGGCCGGCTTCGGCACGAGGTTCGCCGTGGGCACGGCGACCCGCTCGGCGAGCGTGCCGGGGTAGCGCTCGGACAGCAGCGAGCGCGGCTCCTTCGGCCCGACGCCGTGCCCGTCGGCACCGATCACGCCGTGCACGAGCACCTCGGTGCCGTCAGCGGTCACACCGGCGGCGTCGGTGCCGAGCACCATCGGGAGCTGCTCCTCGCGCAGGCCGACGCCGCGCAGCGACCACAGGTCGTGGTGGTTGAGGCTCGCTGCCCGCACGTCCACGGTCGTCCAGTGCTCCGTGGCCGCGGGCTCCGGCCGGTCTCCCACCTCCAGTCCCTCCAGCGGGCTGTCGGGCGAGAACCGGGCGACGTAGGCGGCAAGCATGCGCCCGACCCTAACCGACGCCGGACCAGCCGGCCGGTACGGTGCCGAGCCGCACGCGCTGCGGGTGGTCGCCGACCGGCACGGACGTGATCTTCTCGCCGGTCGCGAAGTCGATCGACGTCACCTGGTCGGCGCCCGACTCGGAGACCACGCACGCGGACCCGTCGCCGGTCACGGTGGCCCAGTACGGCTTGTCGACGTCGACGAGCGGTCCCTCGGCGAGCGTCGCCCGGTCGACGACGACGGCGTAGTCGTCCATCGTGCCGGCGACGCACAGGTGCTCGCCGGTGGGCTGCATCGTCAGGCCGTGGTGGCGCGAGTCGTTGACCATGCCGGTGCGTGGGCCGTCGTACACGCGGGGCAGGGTCGCGACGCGTGTGATGCGGTCGCCCGCGACGTCGTACTCGAGGAACCCGCCGAAGAACGACACCTGGAAGTAGAGCCGCGACCCGTCGGGGCTGAACGCGGCGGGGCGCACGGCGTCGGAGAGGTGGTCGAGGCCCGCGGCGTCGAGCCGGTCGCGCATGTCGATCTCGCGGACCACCTCGAACGTCTCGGCGTCGGCCACGGTGATGACGCGGTCGCCCTTGAGGAAGTCGAGGGCCGGGTCGTCGAGGTCGTTGTTCACCTCGCCGATCGACATGTTCCAGATGAGGCCGTCCGCCGTGTAGACGTTCTCGTGGGGCTTGTCGCCCGTCGGGAACGAGCCGAGCTCGGCGCCGGTCTCGATGTCGAGCACGTGCACCCGGTTGCCGGTCGACGCCGAGACAGCCACCTGCGTGCCGTCCGGGGAGACCGCCATGTGGTCGGCGCGGAAGCCGGACACCCGGAACCGCCACTCGACCTCGCCGGTGAGCAGGCTGATCGAGACGACGTCGGCGAAGCTGGGCCGCGAGACGACGAGCGAGGTGCCGTCGGGCGTGGTGTACAGGTCGTCGGCGAGCTGGTCGTGCCCCTCGCCGACGGTCTCGCGGACGACCAGGAACGCGGCGAGCCGGATCGGGTCGCGGTAGATCTCGCGCATCCGCTGGTCGCGGTCCGGCACGACGTCGACCCGGCCGACGGGGGTCAGGTCAGGGCCGGAGGACAGCACCGAGGCCGTGCCGTCCCAGTTGTCGGCGACGAACAGCACCTCGCGGGGCGGTGGGTCGGCGTGCGCGGGAGCGGTCGCGGCGGCGGTGAGCGCGAGCGTGGTGGCGATCGAGAGTGCGGTGGAGAGTGCACGGCGCTGTGTCACGGGACGCTCCTTCTCGTCGGGCCGGTCGGCGGTGACCGGCCCGACGAGGCTACTGGAGCCGGGTTCAGTAACGGAAGGTCACCCGGCGGCACCGCCCTCCGTCCCGATGTCGAACATCCACGTGATGCCGTAGCGGTCGGTGAGCGACCCGTACCAGTCGCCCCACGGCGCGAGCTCGAGCGGCTGGCCCGGCGTCGCGCCGTCCGACAGCTTCTCGTAGGCACCCGCGATGTAGTCGTGGTCCTCGGGGCCGCCGGTCAGGGCGACCGTCACGCCGGAGGTCGGCGCCACGTACTCCATGAACGACGGCGTGTCCGCCGCCATGATCGTCAGGCCGCCCGGGGTGTCGAGCTGGCCGTGCATGACGAGGTCCTTGTCCTCGTCGGGTGTGGTCATCCCCTCCATCGGGAACCCACCGAACGTGCTGATGTCGAGCTCGCCGCCGAGCGCGGACCGGTAGAAGGCGAGAGCGTCCTTGGCCTCCGACCTGAAGCTGAGGTAAGGGTTGAGCTTGGCCATACGGCCACGCTAGACCCGGCCGACGCACCGCGCAGGGCGGTCAGCCCAGGAACTCGCCCACCATGGGACCCATCTGGTCGGCCTCGACGAGGAACCCGTCGTGGCCCACGTCGCTCGTGACGATCCGCAGCGGCTCGGCGCGGGGCAGCCACTGCGCGAGCCGGGCGGACTGCGCGGGCGGGAACAGCCGGTCGCTGTCGACGGCGACCACGAGCGCGCGGGACGTGACCTGGCTCAGCGCGGCCTCGACCCCGCCGCGGTCCCGGCCCAGGTCGTGGGACAGCATCGACTCGGTGAGCACCACATACGAGTTGGCGTCGAACCGGCGGGCCAGCTTGTCCCCGTGGTGGTCGAGGTACGACTGCACGGCGAACCGGCCGCCCGAGAACGGGTCCTCGCCGCCCTGCGGCAGCCGGCCGAACCGCCGGTCGAGCTCGTAGCCGGTGCGGTACGTCGTGTGCGCGATCTGGCGCGCGATGCCGAGCCCGGTGTGCGGGCCGTCGTCGTCCGCCGCGTCGTAGTAGTCGCCGTCGCGGAACCGCGGGTCCACGCGGATCGCCGCGAGCTGCGGGCTGGCCCACGCGATCTGGTCCCCGCCGGTCTGGGCCGTCGTCGCGATGGCCGCGAGGTTGCGCACCTCGATCCCGGCCTCCGGTCCGAGCAGGGCCCACTCGAGCACGCGCAGCCCGCCCATCGACGCGCCGATGACGAGCTGCCACGAGTCGATCCCGAGCTCCCGGGCCAGGGCGATCTCGACGGCGACCTGGTCCCGCGTCGTCACGTACGGGAAACGGCCGCCCCAGGGGCGACCGTCCTGCGCGGTCGACGCCGGACCGGTCGTGCCCTGGCATCCGCCGAGCACGTTGGGGGCCACGACGAAGTACCGGTCGGTGTCGATGGGGCGGCCCGGACCGACCATCTGCGACCACCAGCCCGCCGTCACGTGGCCCGGCCCGGCGTCGCCGGTCACGTGCGAGTCGCCGGTCAGGGCGTGCAGCACGAGGACCGCGTTCGAGCCGTCGGCCGCCAGGGTGCCCCAGGTCTCGTAGGCGACGCGGACAGCGGGCAGGTGGCCGCCTGCCTCGAGGTCGAACGCGCCGAGGTCGGCGAACTGCCGGTGGCCCGGGTCGTCGCCCTCACGCCAGGCGCCGCTGGCGGGGACGGGCGGCTTCGAGCGGGAGCGCGAGGTCTCGACGGCGCTGTGCGGGGCCTCGGGGAGCGTGACGGCCATGGGATCTCCTGCGGCTCTGGTCGGTGAGCCCGGGGTGCCGGGTTCCTGGTGGGCGCCTCGCGGGCACCCGCTGCGGACACGCCCGGGGCGGGCACCGGGTTCACCGGTGCCCGCCCCGGGCGTCGACGCCTCGATCAGCTCGCCTGGTCGCCGAGGAGGTTCTTGGCCGCCGTGAAGCCCAGCTCGAGGTCCGCCAGGATGTCCTCCACGTGCTCGAGGCCCACCGCGAGGCGGACGAGGCCCGGCGTGACCCCGGACAGCGCCTGCTCCTCGGGGGTGAGCTGCGAGTGCGTGGTGGACGCCGGGTGGATCACGAGCGAGCGGACGTCACCGATGTTCGCCACGTTCGAGTGCAGCTCGAGGGCCGACACGAACGCCTGACCGGCCTCGGCCCCGCCGTCGATCTCGAACGCGAGCACGGCGCCCGCGCCGCGCGGCGCGTACTTCTGCGCGTTCGCGTGCCACGGCGAGCTCGGCAGGCCCGCGTAGTGGACGACGCGGACGTCGTCGCGCGCCTCGAGCCACTGCGCGACGTGCTGCGCGTTGGCCACGTGCCGGTCGAGCCGCAGCGACAGCGTCTCGAGGCCCTGCGCGAGCAGGAACGCGTTGAACGGCGAGATCGCGGCACCCAGGTCGCGCAGCAGCTGCACGCGCGCCTTGAGCACGAACGCGAGGTTGGCGCCGAGTGCGCCGTCGACGCCGAGGTCACGGGCGAAGACGAGCCCGTTGTAGCTCGGGTCCGGGGTGTTGAAGCCCGGGAACTTCTCCGGGTCGGCACCGAAGTCGAACCGGCCGCCGTCGACGATCACGCCGCCGATCGCGCTGCCGTGCCCGCCGAGGTACTTGGTCGCGGAGTGCACCACGATGTCGGCGCCGTGCTCGAACGGGCGGATGAGGTACGGCGTCGCGACGGTGTTGTCCACGACGAGCGGCACGCCCGCCGCGTGCGCCACGGCGGCGACGCCCTCGATGTCGAGCACGTCGGACCGCGGGTTCGGGATGGTCTCGCCGAAGAACGCCTTCGTGTTCGGGCGGACGGCGGCGCGCCACGCCTCGAGGTCGTGCGGGTCGTCCACGAACGTGGTCTCGATGCCGAACTTGGGCAGCGTGTGGTGGAGCAGGTTGTACGTGCCGCCGTAGAGGCTGGCGGACGCGACGACGTGGTCACCCGCCTGGGCGAGGTTGAGGATGGCGAGCGACTCGGCCGCCTGGCCGGACGCCACGAGCAGCGCGCCGACGCCGCCCTCGAGGCTGGCGATGCGGTCCTCGACCACCTGCTGCGTCGGGTTGCCGATGCGGGTGTAGATCGGGCCCAGGTCCTTCAGGGCGAACCGGTCGGCCGCGACCCCGGCGTCGGGGAACACGAACGACGTGGTCTGGTAGATCGGCAGCGCGCGGGCGCCGGTGGCCGGGTCGGGCTCCTGGCCTGCGTGGATCTGGCGGGTCTCGAAGGACCAGTGGGGCTGCTGCGTCATGGCTTTCCTGCTTCCTGTCGGGGTGCTTGTCGGGCGATCTGGCGAAGACGTGCCGCGGCGTGCCCCCGAGGGGCCTGCGCATCAGGAGGTGGGTCCGCGGCGGGACGGTGCGCACGCGGAGATCCGGCCGGACGGCCGAGGGCAGGCGAACGTGCGCGAGGTCAGTGGCAACACATTCGACAAGTCATGGGTGTGACCGTAGACGGCGGCCCGCGACCCCGAAACCCGTGTCTTGCATCCTGAGATTCGAATTTGAGACAACCCGGTCAACGCGCGGTCTTGAGGGTTGGTTTGCCTTCCGGTCGCGCGATCTCGGGGGGCGGGTCACAGTGGTGCGGTGACACCGGAGTGATTCACAGGATCTGCGCAAGGCGACACGCCGTCCCGGCGCGGATCGGGAGGGGGATCATGAGGCAGGTTCGACACGGCCACCACGACGGCCACGGGTTCGGCGTGGTGCTCGCGCTGCGCGCGCTCGCGGCGGCGCTGCTCGCGCTCGGGCTGGTGATCCCCTGGGGTCCTGTCGCGAAGGCCGACCCGCCGCCCCCGCCGGCGACGGGCGCCCCCTCCGAGCAGGACGCGCGGGCGGCGCTGGACGCCGTCGAGGCGGGTGCCCTGGACGTCCGGGCCGCCGAGGCGGAGCTCGCGGCCCTGCGGGCGGGGCTCGAGGCGGCGCAGGTGGCGGCCCAGGTCGCCGCCGCCGACCACGCCGAGGCGCAGCAGGCGGTCGAGGAGGCGGGGCGGGCGGTCGCCGAGGCGCGCCGGGCGGCCCGGGCCGCCCGGGCCGGTGAGGTGGAGGCGCGGTCCGGTCTCGCGGAGGTCTACCGGGCGTCGTCGCGTGACGACGGGCTCGGTCCGCTCGGTGTCGCGCTCGAGGCCGAGTCGGTGTCCGACCTGGTGGGGCGAAGCGTGGCCGAGCGCGCCGTGCAGCGCAAGCTCGGTGGGTCGCTCACCGCCTACCAGGAGGCGCGGGCGGCGTCGGAGGCGGCCGACGCGCGCTGGACCGCCGCGCGGGAGCACCTCGACGAGGCCGCGGCGCGGGCGGAGCAGGCGTACACGGCGGCGCAGGCGGCGGCGGACGAGCTCGCGGAGCGCACACGGAGCGCCGAGGACCGCCGCGAGGCCCTCGTCGAGCGCCTCGCGCAGCTCCGGAGCACGAGCGTGCAGATCGAGCGGGAGCGGGAGGCCGCGCGGGCGGCGGCGGAGGCTGCGGCCAGGGAGGCTGCCGCGCAGGAGCGGCTCGAGCGGCAGCAGGCGGCACAGCAGGCGGCACAGCAGGCGGCACGCGAGGACGTGGCCGCCGCTCCGGCGTCGGACCGGTCGGGATCGGGACCCGGGTCCGGCACCGGGGCAGGGTCAGGCGGAGCGGCCGAGCCGCCGCCGTCGGGCGACCGGCCCCGGCGGCCCGCCGCGCCGGAGCCGCCGGTCGTGCCGCCGCCGACGTCGGGCGTGAGCTCGGGGTCGGCCGCCCGCGGCGTGAGCGCGGTGGCCTGGGCGCGGGCCCGGCTCGGCGCGCCCTACCGTCTCGGGTCCGCGGGCCCGACGCACTACGACTGCTCAGGTCTGACGATGATGTCCTGGGCGAGCCAGGGGGTGGACATCACGCGCACCTCCCGGTCGCAGTACCTGGCCGTCGGCAAGGTGGGCTACGACGCGCTGCGCGCGGGCGACCTGATCTTCTACGGCACCGACCCGGCCGACCCGTCGTCGATCTACCACGTCGCGATGTACACGGGCGGCGGCATGATGATCGAGGCCACGCTGCCCGGCCGGCCCGTCTCCGAGAACCCGCTGCGGCTCGCGAACGCCATGCCGTTCGCGGGGCGGCCCTAGTCCCGGACGCACGGCGCCCGGGCCACCTGCGGCGGTGGCCCGGGCGTCCGTCGGTGGCTCAGTGCTTGTCGTAGTAGCCGGTGTCCTTGGCGCGCTGGATCGAGCGGGCGATCTCGGCCTCGGCGTCGGCGCGGCCCACCCAGTGGGCACCCTCGACCGACTTGCCGGGCTCGAGGTCCTTGTAGACCTCGAAGAAGTGCTGGATCTCCAGGCGGTGGAAGTCCGAGACGTCGTCGATGTCCTGGCGCCACGCGGCGCGCTGGTCACCCGTCGGCACGCAGAGCACCTTGTCGTCGCCGCCGGCCTCGTCGCGCATGCGGAACATGCCCAGCGCGCGGCACTTGATCAGGCAGCCGGGGAAGGTCGGCTCCTCGAGCAGCACGAGCGCGTCGAGCGGGTCGCCGTCCTCGCCGAGCGTGCCCTCGATGAAGCCGTAGTCGTCGGGGTAGCGCGTCGAGGTGAAGAGCATGCGGTCGAGGCGGATGCGTCCGGTCTCGTGATCCACCTCGTACTTGTTCCGCTGACCCTTGGGGATCTCGATCGTGACGTCGAACTCCACGCCGATGTGCTCCAGTTCTCTGATGTGCGGGCGCCTGCTGTGCCTGCGCCCACGTGTGGTACCGCGAGGGCGGCCGTGCGCCCGTCCAGTGTGCCATGCGAGCGGTGCCACGACCCCGGGCTGTGGTCAGCACCACTGTGCGGGTTCGGCATAATGCGCAGCGTGCGTGGCACGCGCGGGACCCGCGCCGGAGCGGGTGAAATCTGCGCGGATCGGGGCCGCGGTGCAGGTCGCCGGGTTTGCCGCGACTAGAGTTGGTGATGGCTCTTACGTGACGATCGAGAGGATGCCCATGGAGTGGGGGTTGCGCTCCGGCGCTGCCGTCGCCGCGGTCGTCGCCCTGTTCGGTGGGTACCTGGTCGCCGACGCGTACGACGTCGTGCCCGGCATGCTCACCACGGCCGAGCCGTGGCCCGAGGCGGCCCCGTTCCCGACGGCGCCGGGCGCCGTCGAGGGTCCGGCGCCCGCGGCCGTCCTCGAGGGCCTGCCCGAGGACGCGCCCGTGCCCGACAGCGTGGAGATCCAGCGGCTGGTCCGGGACCTGGCCAAGGACAAGCGGCTCGGCTCGCGCGTCGGCGTCACGGTGGCCGACGCCGCGACCGGACAGGTGCTCGGCTCCGCCGGCCCCGACCGCCTCATGACCCCCGCCTCCACCCAGAAGCTGTTCACGGGCGTCGCGGCGCTCCTGGCCTCGCCGGCCGACCGCACGCTGGACACGCGCGCCGTGCTCGCGGACGACGACACGGTCGTCCTGGTCGGCGGCGGCGACATGATGCTCTCGGCGGGGCACGGCGACCCCGACGCCGTCAACGGGCGCGCCGGCCTGGCCGACCTCGCGCAGCAGGTCGCCGCGAAGGTGAAGATCACGGGCCGGACGCACGTGCGCGTCGCGCTCGACGACACGCTGTTCACCGGGGACGACATCGCGCCCACCGTGGCCAGCCCGGACATCGCGGCCGGCTACGTCGCGCCGGTGGCCTCGCTCGGGGTCAACGTCGGTCTCCTCTCGGACGAGTACAGCGACAACGGGCCCCGCGCGTCCGACCCGGGCAGGTACGCGGCGGAGGCCTTCGCCGCCGCGCTCGAGGAGGAGGGCCTGGAGACCGCGGGCGCCGTGGTCGACCAGACGGCACCGGACGGCGCGCGCGTGCTCGGCGAGGTGTCCTCCGCGCCGCTCGGCGAGGTGGTCGGCTTCGCGATGCAGTACTCCGACAACACGATCACCGAGGTGCTCGGGCGGCTCGTCGCCGTCGCGAAGGGCCTGCCGGGCTCGAACGACGGGGCGACGCAGGCCGTGCTCGGCACCGCGCGCGACCTGGGCATCGACATGACGGGCGCGCGGCTGCGCGACTGCTCCGGCCTCGGGGACGGCTCGTACCTCAGCGCCCAGCAGCTCACCGACCTCCTCACCGTCATGGTCGATCCGGCCCGGCCGGCGCTGCGCAGCGAGGCCGTCAGCATGCCGGTCGCCGGCCTGAACGGCACGCTCGCCGACAGCCACGGCCGGTTCACGGGCGACAACCCGGCGCGCGGGCTGGCCCGCGCCAAGACCGGCAGCCTGCCGCAGGTGCGGGCGCTCGCGGGCACGGTGCTCACCGCCGACGACCGGCTGCTCGTGTTCTCGGTCCTCGCCGACGCGATCCCTGCCGACCGCACCGTGGGGGCGACCTGGATCTACGACGACTTCGTCGGCCGGCTGGCCTCGTACAGCGCCGTCGCACCGCAGGGCGGCTGACGGGGCGGCTGACACGGCGCCGCCCGTGCCCGTTACGGTGGTGAGGTGACCCAGGCCCCCCTCGCTCCGCAGGTCGTCGACTGGACGGCCGCAGCACAGATCGCAGGCCGTCTCGCGCCGCCCGGGCCGCAGGCGCCGCGCGACGAGCTGGACGCCCTGGTGAGCGGGCTGCGCACCGCGGCGGGCGACGCCGTCGAGCACGTGCTCGCCACCACCCGCATGGTGCCCGTCGGCGGCGCGGGCGACGCGCTGAGCCCCGTCTCGGTCGTCGACCGCGCGACGTGGGCCCGGGCCAACACGCGGTCGATGGCGGCGATGACCGACGGCGTCGGCGAGATCGTCGCCGAGGTGTCGAAGGCCGCGACGTCGACCGGAGCGCAGCTCGCGGGGGCCGCCGAGATCGGTGCGGTGCTCGCCCTGCTCAGCGGGCGGGTGCTCGGGCAGTTCGACCCGTACTCGGCGCCCGGCAGGCTGCTGCTCGTCGCACCCAACGTGCTCCAGGCCGAGCGCGCGCTCGGCGTCCCCGTGCGCGACTTCCGGCTCTGGGTGTGCCTGCACGAGCAGACGCACGCCCTGCAGTTCGCGGCCGCGCCGTGGCTGGCCGGGCACCTCAGCGGCCGCACGCGGCACCTCGTCGGCGGCATGGCGCGCACGTCCGCCGAGCTGGCCAGGGCGCGGTTCGACAAGAAGTTCGTCGCGATCGGCCGCTCCGTGCGCGACGCCCTGCGGGGCGAGGGCGGCACCCTCGTCGACGGCGTGCTCACGCACGAGCAGAAGGCGGAGCTGGCGGACATCACCGCAGTCATGGCCCTCCTGGAGGGCCACGCCGACGTGATGATGGACGCCGTCGGGCCGCGCGTGGTGCCGTCCGTGCGTCGCATCCGTGCCCGGTTCGAGCGTCGGCGCGACGGCGAGGGCCGTGCGGGGTTCGACGTCGTGGTGCAGAAGCTGCTCGGCATGGAGGCCAAGCTCGCCCAGTACCGCGACGGTGCGGCGTTCGTGCGTGCCGTCGAGCGGTCGGTCGGGCGCGACGGGCTCAACGCCGTGTGGGCGGCGCCCGAGAACCTGCCGACAGCCCGCGAGATCTCCGACGCCCGCGCCTGGGTGCGCCGGGTCCACGGATGACCGGCGGGCCGGTGGCGCCGATCACGGCGCCGAGGGGCTGACGTGGCCCGGGTCGACCCCGCGGTCGCGGCCGCCCGGACCGCCGTCCGCGCGGTGCTCGCGGACCTGGACCCGGGCGACCTCGTGCTCGTCGCCTGCTCCGGCGGCGCGGACAGCCTCGCGCTCGCGGCGGCGACCGCGTACGAGGCGCGCCGGGTCGGGCGGTCCGTGCGCTCGCGGGGGTACGCGGTCCGCGCGGGCGCCGTCGTGGTCGACCACGGCCTGCAGCCGGACTCCGCCGCCGTCGCCCGCCGCGCCGCCGAGCAGTGCCGCGACCTGGGCCTCGACCCCGTCGAGGTCCGCGCGGCGGAGTGGCGGGAGGCGCGCTCGGCCGGCCCGGAGGGCGGGGCGCGGGCGGCGCGCTACGCGGCGATCGAGCGGGCCGCGCGGGAGTCCGGGGCCCGGATGGTGCTGCTCGGCCACACCCTCGACGACCAGGCGGAGCAGGTGCTGCTCGGCCTCGCCCGCGGGGCCGGTGCCCGCTCGCTGGCCGGGATGCCCCCGGCGCGGGGCAGCTACCGCCGCCCCTTCCTGACCCTGCGCCGCGCGCAGACGGAGGCCGCCTGCGCGGCCCAGGCCCTGACCTTCTGGACGGACCCCACGAATCTCCTCCCGGGGCCGGGCCAGGATGTGGAGATCTCCGCGGGAGATCGGTCGGATGTCGCGAGGTCGGCACGCCGAAGGACCGATCTCGGGACGACGGACCGAACCGGCGGGGGGACGGCCGCTCAGGCGGGTTTCGTGCCGCTGCGGTCGCAGGTGCGGGGGCGCGTGCTGCCCGTCCTCGAGGAGACGCTCGGACCGGGGGTCGCCGAGGCCCTGGCCCGTAGCGCGGACCAGCTCCGCGCCGACGCCGACCTCCTCGACGCCCTGGCCGCCGACCTGCTGGAGCGCGCGACGTCGGCGCCCGTCGCCGCTCCCGAGGCGGACCGCGGTCCGGTTGTCGGCGACACCCGGTGGCTCGACCCCGAGGTCCTCGCACCGGCCCACCCCGCGCTCCGGCGCCGGGCGCTGCGGGCGGCGGCGCTCGCGGTGGGCTGCGCGCCGTCGGACACCACCGCGCGGCACGTGGACGCCCTCGACGCGCTCGTCGTGGCGTGGGCGGGCCAGGGGCCCGTGCACCTCCCGGGCGGCGCACGAGCGGGTCGCGCGTGTGGCAGAGTTTTCCTGCGCGCCGCGCCGTCCGCCACAGCGGACGGCCAGGACGACGCACAGCCCCCCGGCACAACCCAGGAGTGACTTGTGGACCAGTCCGACGTCGGTTCCGACCTCGCAGAGGTGCTGCTCACCGAGGAGCAGCTCTCCAAGAAGCTGGACGAGATGGCAGCACAGATCGACGCCGACTACGCGGGCAAGGACCTGCTGCTGGTCGGTGTCCTGAAGGGGGCGGTCATGGTCATGGCCGACCTGTCGCGCCGCCTGCACCACCCGGTGCAGATGGACTGGATGGCGGTCTCGTCGTACGGGTCCGGCACCAAGTCGTCCGGCGTCGTGCGCATCCTCATGGACCTCCGCGCCGACCTGACGGGTCGCAACGTGCTCATCGTCGAGGACATCATCGACTCGGGCCTCACGCTGTCCTGGCTCGTGTCGAACCTGCGCTCCCGCGGCCCGGAGTCCGTCGAGATCGCCTCGATGCTGCGCAAGCCCGACGCGGCCCAGGCCGACGTCGACGTGAAGTACCTCGGGTACGACATCCCCAACGAGTTCGTCGTGGGCTACGGGCTGGACTACGCCGAGAACTATCGGAACCTGCCGTTCGTTGCCACTCTGGCACCCCACGTCTACGGGGGCTGACGAAGCAGGGCTTCCCAGCACCGCTCGACGCCGCGAGTGCCCGTCCGGGCGGTTCGTCACGTCTGGGCGAGGTGTGGCCCAGGGCACCGCATGCTCTGGGCGAACACTCGGGGCTCCTGTCGGGGAGACCATGTAGTTTCGACGGACACATACTGCGCGAGCGGAGGGAAACGGGGCTCGGTCCCCGTCGCCGATGAACATCAAGAAGCTACTGAGCGGGCCGATCATCTGGATCCTCGTCGCCCTGGTCGTGGTGACGCTGGCCATCTCGGCACTGAACCAGTCGAACGTCTCCCGCATCGAGACGTCCCAGGGCATCGAGCTCCTGGAGGGCGACACGGTCGAGCACGCCCTCATGGTGGAGGGCGAGCAGCGGGTCGAGCTCGAGCTGTCCGCGGCCTTCAAGGCCGAGGAGGGCGAGGGCGACCAGGCCGAGGAGGTCGACCACGGCACGACGGTCGAGTTCTTCTACACCCAGCCGCAGGGCGACCGGATCGAGGACGCGATCATCAAGGCCGACCCGGCCGACGGGTTCGACTCGGAGGTGCCGCAGCCCAGCTTCTGGTCCTCCATGCTGTCGGTGCTGATCCCGTTCCTCCTGATCGGTGTCGTGTTCTGGTTCCTCCTCTCGCGGGCCCAGGGCGGCGGCAACCGGGTGATGGGCTTCGGCAAGTCCAAGGCCAAGCTGGCCAGCAAGGACACGCCGCAGGTCACGTTCGCCGACGTCGCGGGCGTGGACGAGGCCGTGGAGGAGCTCCAGGAGATCAAGGAGTTCCTGCAGGAGCCCGGCAAGTTCCAGGCCGTCGGCGCCAAGATCCCCAAGGGCGTGCTGCTGTACGGCCCGCCCGGCACCGGCAAGACGCTCATCGCGCGTGCCGTCGCCGGCGAGGCGGGCGTCCCGTTCTACTCGATCTCGGGCTCCGACTTCGTCGAGATGTTCGTCGGCGTGGGCGCCAGCCGCGTGCGGGACCTCTTCGAGCAGGCCAAGCAGAACTCGCCCGCGATCATCTTCGTGGACGAGATCGACGCCGTCGGCCGCCACCGCGGCGCCGGCATGGGCGGCGGTCACGACGAGCGCGAGCAGACGCTGAACCAGATGCTCGTCGAGATGGACGGCTTCGACGTCAAGACGAACGTCATCCTCATCGCCGCGACCAACCGCCCCGACATCCTCGACCCGGCGCTGCTGCGCCCGGGCCGCTTCGACCGCCAGGTCGCCGTCGAGGCCCCCGACCTCAAGGGCCGGGAGTCGATCCTGCACGTGCACGCGCAGGGCAAGCCGATGGTCGAGTCCGTCGACCTGGCCGCCGTCGCCCGGAGGACACCGGGGTTCACCGGTGCCGACCTGGCCAACGTGCTCAACGAGGCCGCGCTCCTGACGGCGCGCAGCGGGGCGCAGCTCATCGACGACCGGGCGCTGGACGAGGCGATCGACCGCGTCGTGGCCGGGCCGCAGAAGCGCACCCGCGTCATGAACGTCAAGGAGCAGAAGATCACCGCGTACCACGAGGGCGGGCACGCCCTGGTCGCCGCGGCGATGCGGTACACCGACCCGGTGACCAAGGTGACGATCCTGCCGCGCGGGCGCGCGCTGGGCTACACCATGGTGATGCCGATGGAGGACAAGTACTCGACCACGCGCAACGAGCTGCTCGACCAGCTCGCGTACGCGATGGGCGGCCGTGTGGCCGAGGAGATCGTGTTCCACGACCCCACGACCGGCGCGTCGAACGACATCGAGAAGGCGTCGGCGATCGCCCGCAAGATGGTCACCGAGTACGGCATGAGCGAGCGCGTCGGCGCGATCAAGCTGGGCGCGAGCCAGGGCGAGCCGTTCCTCGGCCGCGACTACGGTCACGAGCGCGACTACTCCGAGGCCGTCGCGGGCATCATCGACGAGGAGGTGCGCAAGCTCGTCGAGGCCGCGCACGACGAGGCGTGGGAGGTGCTCACCCAGCACCGCGACGTGCTCGACGAGCTCGTGCTGCGGCTGCTCGACAAGGAGACGCTCAACCAGCAGGAGCTGGAGGAGGTCTTCCGGCCGGTGCAGAAGCGCGCGGCGCGCGACGTCTGGCTGTCGAGCGAGCAGCGCACCGTGCACACGCGCGGCCCCGTGCTCACGCCCAAGGAGCTCGCCGCGCAGAACGGGCACTCCGTGGTGCCGCAGGACGAGGCGGTGCTCGACGTGGCACCGCCCTCGGACGCGGCGCCGACGGACTCGCCCAACTGAGGCCGCGACGGCTTCATCCCGCAGGCCACCGACCGAGACCGGAGCACCACCATGACCGACAGGTCAGTCACGCCCGTGACGACGCCCGCGCGACGGGCGGCGGACGTCCCGCCGTACGACGCCGAGCGGGCCGAGGCGGCGGTCCGTGAGCTCCTCGTCGCCGTGGGTGAGGACCCGGACCGGGAGGGCCTGCGGGACACGCCCGCGCGCGTGGCCCGCGCCTACCGGGAGATCTTCGCCGGCCTGCGCCAGGAGCCGGAGGACGTGCTGACCACCACCTTCGACCTCGGGCACGAGGAGATGGTGCTGGTCAAGGACATCGAGGTGTACTCGACGTGCGAGCACCACCTGGTGCCCTTCCACGGCGTGGCGCACGTCGGGTACATCCCGAGCGTCGACGGGCGCATCACGGGCCTGAGCAAGCTGGCCCGGCTGGTCGAGGTGTTCGCCCGCCGCCCGCAGGTGCAGGAGCGGATGACGACCCAGATCGCCGACTCCCTCGTCGAGATCCTCGAGCCGCGCGGCGTGCTCGTGGTCGTCGAGTGCGAGCACCTGTGCATGTCCATGCGCGGCGTGCGCAAGCCCGGGGCGCGGACCATCACCTCCGCGGTCCGCGGGGTCATGCGCGACGCCGCGACCCGAGCCGAGGCCATGAGCCTCATCGCCGGGAAGTGACGGTGCCCTCCGGCTCCGGCCACCCCACCCGGGACGCCCGGGTGCACGGCCTGCCCGATCTGTCCGGCACCGGCCGGACGCTCGTCATGGGCGTGGTCAACGTGACGCCCGACTCGTTCTCCGACGGCGGGGAGTGGTTCGAGCCGTCCGCCGCGGTGGCGCACGGGCTCGAGCTGCTGGGGGAGGGTGCCGACATCCTGGACGTCGGCGGCGAGTCGACGCGCCCGGGCTCCTCGCGCGTGCCGCAGGACCAGGAGCTGGCTCGCGTGCTGCCGGTGATCGAGCGGCTCGCGGGGCACGGCGCCACCGTCAGCGTCGACACCACCCGCGCAGCGGTCGCCGAGCGGGCCGTGGCGGCAGGGGCCCGCCTCGTGAACGACGTCTCGGGTGGCCTCGCCGACCCGGACATGGGCGCTTTCGTCGCCGAGTCCGGCGTCGCCTACGTGGCGATGCACTGGCGCGGCCACGCCGACGTCATGGACGACCGGCAGGAGTACTGCGACGTGGTGGCCGACGTCCGCGACGAGCTCTCCGCGCGTCTGGCCGCCCTGCACGACGCCGGTGTGCGTCCCGAGCAGGTGGTCCTCGACCCGGGCCTCGGGTTCGCCAAGGCCGGTGCGCTGAACTGGCCGCTGCTCGCCCACCTCGACGCGCTGCACGCGCTCGGCAGGCCGGTGCTCGTCGGCGCGTCCCGCAAGCGGTTCCTCGGTCACCTCCTGGCCGACCCGGCCGGCCACCCCGCCCCGCCCCGGGCCCGGGACGACGCCACCGCGGCGATCTCCGCGCTCTCCGCGGCGGCCGGTGCCTGGTGCGTGCGCGTGCACACCGTCCGGGCGAGCGCGGACGCCGTCCGGGTCGCCGCCGCGTGGTCCGCCGCGGGCGACGTCGCCCCGGTAGGGTCACCGGGTACCTCTCCCCGCTCGACGGCATTGACTTCCACCGTGGGCTTGACCACAGAATCGTGGACGGCCGGGGAACAGGACCTGCCGACCTGGCAGGATTCCGGTGCACGTAATGACGATGGAGGGGGACCACGGTGACCACAGCGTTCGGAACGGGCGTCGCAGGCCCGGACGGCCGGTCGCTGGACCAGGTCCGGCTGAGCGGCGTGAGCGCACGGGGCTACCACGGTGTGCTGCCCTCGGAGCGGCAGACCGGCCAGGAGTTCCTGGCCGACGTCGTGCTGTACCTGGACACCCGACCGGCCGCGGCCGGGGACGACCTGGCCCGGACGGTCAGCTACGCGGACGTGGCACGCGACGTGCACGACGTGCTCGCGGGCGAGCCCGCCGACCTGGTCGAGACCGTCGCAGAGCGCATCGCCGCCGCAGTGCTCGCCCGCCCGCAGATCGAGGCGGTCGACGTGCGCGTGCACAAGCCGCACGCACCCATCGACGTGCCGTTCGCCGACGTCGAGGTGGCGATCCGTCGCGACCGCACGCACGCGCCGGTCGTCGCCGCGCCCGCGTCCGCCGGTGCGGTCGAGCCCCTCGGGGTCCATGACTTCGGCGCGCCCGCCCCGTACGAGGCCCAGGGCCTCGGTGCGCAGGGCTACGAGTACGCGGGCGAGCACCCGGGTGCCCGGGACACGGGCGTCGAGGTCGCGGGCACCGATCTCACCGGCATTGATTCCACCGGCCTTGATTCCACCGGCACCGACCTCACGGACGCGGAGCAGCGGGACTTCCCGTCCTCCGCCGGGCAGCCGGCCGGCGAGGGGGACCGGCTCGACCCCGCGGCCTCGGAGGCGTACCGCTCCGAGCCCGCCGAGCCGCCCCGGCGCGCCTCCGCCTTCGATGTGGTCCCGATCGGTCGCTCCGCCGAGGCGCCAGAGCCGCTGCCCGTACCCGAGCTCATCGCCCCTGAGCCGGTCCAGCCCGCGCCGGCCGCGTGGGACCTGCCGGCGGAGTCGGTCCAGGGTGAACAGGCCGAGGACCAGCTCCGGCCGGAGCCGGTCTTCGAGCCCGTCCAGCAGTACGAGTCGCTCCAGGGCCTCGACCAGCTCCCGGGCCTCGACCAGCGGCAGGACGCCGCTGACCCGGCCGCGCACCAGGGCGCCTACGAGCCGCAGCAGCAGCTCGATCAGCCGCTCGAGCAGCCGCGGTACGAGGGCACGGGCTTCGAGCAGCAGCCGTACGACCAGCAGCCGTACGGCCAGCAGCAGCCGCAGTACGAGCAGCCGCGGCAGCGCGGAGCGTCGTTCGAGCAGGGCGGTTACGAGCAGCCCCAGCGTGGCCTCGACCCGCAGCAGAACCACTACGACCAGCTCTTCGACCAGCAGTACGACCAGGCGGACATGGAGCGCACCCGGGTCGCCGCCGCAGTGCCGGACGGGATGCCGGACGGGATGCCGGACGGGATGCCGGACGGCGCGGGCCGCCCGCAGGAGCAGCAGTACGGGCAGGAGCAGCAGCACGGCTCGGGCGACTTCCCGGCCGGGCAGCTCCAGGGTGCGGAGCAGTACCAGCCCGACCAGCCGCGTGACCGGTTCGACGAGATCCCGGCGAGCCCGGTCGACGTCGTCATCGCGATCGGCGCCAACCTGGGCGACCCGCAGGTGACGATGCGCTCGGCGGTCGCCGAGCTGGACCGCACGCCGGGCCTGCAGATCACCGACGTGTCGCCGCTGGCCCGTACGGCC
The DNA here is from genome assembly GCA_036010205.1 of Promicromonospora sp. Classification (GTDB taxonomy): domain Bacteria; phylum Actinomycetota; class Actinomycetes; order Actinomycetales; family Cellulomonadaceae; genus Promicromonospora. The sequence continues at coordinate 19,479 of DATGOB010000146.1, forward strand.
GCCGTCGGCGGGCCGGAGGAGCAGCCCGACTACCTCAACGCCGTGCTGCTCGGTCGCACCACCCTGTCGGCCCGCGGCCTGCTGCAGGCATGCCAGGGCATCGAGAACGCGCACGGCCGCACCCGCGAGGAGCGGTGGGGCCCGCGCACGCTCGACGTCGACCTCATCACCTACGGCACGCTGACCGACTCCGCCGACGACATCGAGGTGCCCCACCCGCGCGCCCACGAGCGCGCGTTCGTGCTGGAGCCGTGGTCGCAGATCGCGCCGGAGGCGGTCCTGCCCGGCCTGGGCGGTGGCCCGGTGGCCCAGCTCGCCGCCACCGCGCCGGACCGCACCGGCATCCGCTGGCTCGCGCTCGACTGGCTGACCGACCCCGAGCCAGGCCAGAGCCAGGGCGAGGACGCCGGGCAGCAGGCCACGCAGCACACCCCCGCGCCCGGCCAGGACGCCCAGAGCGAGCTGCCGCCCGCGCTGCCGCCGTCGGTGCCCCCGAGCGGCCGCCCGCAGGCTTCCCCCGGTGGCCCCGTGGTCGAGGTGCCGGGCGGCGGTGGCGGCTCGCAGGGCCAGCCGTACCCCGGCGCGACGCAGCCGCCCGGCGGCTCGGTGCCGATCCCGCCGCAGCAGGCGGCGCCGCACAACGGCGCCCCCGGCGGCACGGTCCCGCCTCCCGAGGAGTCGCTCGTCCCCGCTCCGGCGCCGCTGGCGCCGCGCGCGGTCCGGGACACCGCGCACGAGGAGCCCGAGCTCGAGCCGCTGCCGCAGCAGGCCAAGCCTGTCTTCGCCCCGGTCAACCCGTCGCATCAGGACGGCCCGTTCCCGCAGGGCGCCGGTGCGGCGCCGCAGGAGCAGTCGGCGCCGGTCTTCGCGCCCGTCGGCGCATCGACCGACCACGCGCCGAACGGTGCGGCCCAGAACGGTGCGGCCCAGAACGGGCACCCCACCGCCTACGACAGCGACCACACGGTGATCCGCGTGCCCGGCTTCGTCGGCGAGCAGCGCTCGGTGGCCCCCGCCGCCCCGCCGGTCGACGGTCCGATCGACTCGGTGCCCTCGTGGGCCCCGGTCCGGGACGAGCGGGGGCGCGACGCCTGACATGCGCAGAACGCCGATCGGTTCGCTGGTCGCGGTGCTCGTGGCCGTGGCCGTCGTCGGCTGGGTCGTGCTCCGCTCCCTCGAGGGGCGCGGGGTCTACCTGCCGGTCGTGCCGTGGCTGGTCGACGTCGCGATCCTCGGCCTGGCCGCAGCGGTCTTCTGGGCGGGCTGGGCCGTGCGCTCCTACCAGAAGGGCAAGCGGCCGACGCTGGACGGCATCCGCGCCGCGCGCACGCTCGTCCTGGCCAAGGCGGCCGCGCTGACCGGTGCGCTGCTGGGCGGCTGGTACCTGTCGCAGGTGCTCGTCGTGCTCGGTGACCTCGGCGTCGAGTCGCGGCGTGACCATGCCGTGGCGGCGGGCCTCGCGGTGCTGTGCTCGGTCGTGCTCACCGTGGTCGGGCTCGTGGTCGAGAAGTTCTGCGAGATCCCGCCGTCCGACCCGAACGACCCGGCCGGCCGGGACCGCGCGGACTCCGACGAGGGCGAGTCGCCAGCGCCCGCCTGAGGCCGCGGGGCGGACGGCGCCCCGCGCACTTGCGCACTGCGGAACAATGGCTTCATGACCAGCCCCTTCGAACCGCACGACGTGACCTGGAACCGCGTGTCCCCGCGCCTCGTGACGGCCATGCTGGTGCCGGCCGCCATCTGGCTCGGCGTCCCCGCCGTCGTGGGTGTCGTGCTGTCGCTCACCCTCAGCCCGTGGTTCTGGATGCTCGCCGGCCTGCCCGCTGCGCTGCTGCTGTGGTCCGTGCTGCTGATCCCGCGGCAGGTCCGGGCGATCGGCTACGCCGAGCGCGACGACGACCTGCTCATCCGCAAGGGCGTGCTCTTCCGCTCGCTGGTCGTGGTGCCCTACGGCCGCATGCAGTACGTCGACGTGGAGGCGGGCCCGCTCGACCGCAGGCTCGGGCTGGCCAAGGTCCAGCTCCACACGGCCTCCGTGGGCACCGACGCCGTGATCCCCGGCCTGCCGCCGGACGAGGCGGCGCGCCTGCGCGACCGCCTGGCGTCCCGCGGCGAGGCCCGGCTGGCGGGCCTGTGAGCACGCAGGGGCCCCGACCGGACGCCGCAGGGCAGCCCGCCCCGTCGGCGGACGATGCGCTGGAGTGGCGGCGCGTCCACCCGGTCACGCCGCTCGTGCGTGGCTGGGCGGTCGTCGGCGCCGCCGTCGTCATCCTGGGCCAGCAGAGCCTCGAGGGCGGCCCGCGCGGGGGGCTGATCGCTCTCCTCACCGGCGAGTACTGGTGGACGGTGCTGGCGGCGCTCGCCGCCGTCGCGCTCGTGGGCTGGGGCTACTCGGTGCTGGCCTGGCGCATGACCACGTACGCGATCGACGAGGAGACCGTGCACCTGCGCCGCGGCATCCTGTTCCGCCAGCAGCGGCACGCGCGCCTCGACCGGTTGCAGTCGGTCGACATCCGGCAGCCGCTCGTGGCCCGCTTCTTCGGTCTGTGCGAGCTCACGCTCGAGACGGCGGGCGGCACCGACTCGGGCGTCGCCATCGGGTTCCTCAAGGGATCGGACGCCGACGCGCTGCGCGCCGAGCTGCTGGCCCGGGCCGCCGGCCTCAAGGTGGGGTCTGCCGCGCCCGCGACCGCGGCCCCCGACGGCGAGACGGCCCCGGACGCGGCAGCAGCCGTACCCGAGCCCGCCCCCGTCGCTGTCGAGGCACCGCAGGTGCCAGTCCTCACCGTGCCGGTCGGCCGGCTCATCGCCTCGGTGCTGCGCTCGGGCGCGACGATCATGCTGGTGATCTGGGCCCTCGCCGTCGTGGTCGTCATGATCGCGACAGGGGAGTTCGCCGTCATCTCCGCGTCCCTGCCCGCAGTGCTCGGCGCGGGCGGCTACGTGTTCAACCGCCTGACCGGCGAGTTCGACTTCCGCGTGGCGATCTCGCCCGACGGCGTGCGGCTGCGGCACGGCATGCTCGAGACGCGCTCCCAGACCATCCCGCCCGGCCGGGTGCAGGCCGTGCGCCTCGTGCAGAGCGTGCTGTGGCGCGGCCGCGACTGGTGGCGCGTCCAGGTCAACGTCGCGGGCTACGGCGGCGACAGCGAGGAGAAGAACAGCCTGCTGCTGCCGGTCGGGACCCGCGACGAGGCGCTCACCGTGCTGTCGCTCGTGCTGCCGGACCTCGGCATCGAGGAGCCGCGCCGCGTGCTCGACGCCGGGCTCGACGGCGACTCCCGGACGCCGAGCGTGTTCGTCACGGCACCCCGGCGCACGCGCATACTGGATCCGGTGGCCTGGCGCCGCAACGGGTTCGCCGTGACGGGGCGCGCGCTGCTGCTGCGCCGGGGTCGCCTGGTGAAGATCCTCGACGTGGTGCCGCACGAGCGGACCCAGTCGCTCGGCATCAACCAGGGCCCGTGGCAGCGCAGGCTGGGCGTCGCGTCGTTCCAGGTGCACTCGACCGAAGGTCCCGTGCACCCGCAGGCGCCGCACCTCGACGCCGACGACGCCGCACGGCTCATGGCCGAGCAGGCCCGCCGCGCCCGTACGGCCCGCGCGACCGCGGGCCCCGAACGCTGGATGGAACGACAGGGAGAGTGACGACCGGTGAGTGACCCCGACGAGACGGGCCGCAGGCCCGGACGACTGGGTGTCGGAGTGGTCGGCGCCGGGCGCGTGGGCGCGGTGCTCGGCAACGCCCTGCGCGCGACCGGGCACGCCGTGGTCGGCGCGAGCGGCATCTCCGAGGACTCGCGCGAGCGCATCGAGACGCTCCTGCCCGGCGTGCCGAACCTGGAGGTCCCCGACGTCGTCGAGCGCGCGGAGCTCGTGCTCGTCGCCGTCCCCGACGACGCCCTCGGCCCCCTGGTGTCCGGGCTCGCCGACACCGGTGCCTGGCAGCCGGGGCAGATCGTCGTGCACACCTCCGGACGGTTCGGGACCGCCGTCCTCGAGCCAGCCCGGCGTGCCGGGGCGATCCCGCTCGCCATCCACCCGGCGATGACCTTCTCCGGCACGTCGCTCGACCTCGCCCGTCTGGAGGGCTGCACGTTCGCGGTCACCGCACCGGCCCCCGTGCTGCCGATCGGGCAGGCGCTCGTCGTCGAGATCGGGGGTGAGCCCGTCGTCGTCGACGAGGAGGCGAGGGGGCTCTACCACGCCGCCCTCGCGCACGGCGCGAACCACCTGGTCGTGCTCGTGGCCCAGGCCGCGCAGGCCCTCGAGGCCGCGGGCGTCGCGACGCCGGGCCGGGTGCTCGCGCCGCTGCTCGGCGCGGCCCTGGAGTCGGCGACGCGATCGGCCGACGTGCGCGACGGCGTCGGGCCGGGCGCCATCGCCGCGCTCACCGGCCCGGTCTCGCGCGGCGACGTCGGCACCGTGCGCCGCCACCTCACCGACCTCAGCGCGCTGGCCGCCGCGAGCGGCGCCACCGACGTGCCCGACAGTTACACCGAGCTCGCCCGCGGGGCCACGCGCCGCGCGCTCGCGAGCCACCGTATCGACGACTCGGCGGCCCAGGCGCTGCTCGATGCCCTGGACAGCGCGACCGGCTCGTCGCGCGCAGGAAGGACGACACCGTGACGACCCCGGCAGACACCCGCACCCCCCTCGTGGTCCGCACCCGCGACGAGCTGCGCGACGCGCAGATGCGCTGGGCGCTCGCCGGCCCGCTCGACGGGGCGGCCGACGACGGCCCCGGGCGCCGCGCCGTCGTCATGACGATGGGGGCGCTGCACGAGGGGCACCTCGAGCTCGTCCGCCGGGCGCGTGCGGAGGCGGGGGCGAACGGCCAGGTGGTCGTCACGATCTTCGTCAACCCGCTGCAGTTCGGGCAGGGCGAGGACCTGGACCGGTACCCGCGTGACCTCGAGGGCGACGTCGCCAAGCTCGCGGGCGTCGGGGCCGACGTCGTGTTCGCGCCCACGCCCGACGTCGTCTACCCGGACGGCGACCCGGTGGTGCGCGTGTCGGCCGGGTACGTCGGCGAGGTGCTGGAGGGCGAGCACCGGCCCGGGCACCTGGACGGCGTGCTCACCGTGGTGCTCAAGCTCATGCACCTGGTACGGCCCGACGTCGCGCTGTTCGGTGAGAAGGACGCGCAGCAGCTCCTGGCCGTGCGCCGCATGGTGCGCGACCTCGAGGTGCCGGTCGAGGTGGTCGGCGTGCCGACGGTGCGCGAGGCCGACGGCCTCGCGCTGTCCTCGCGCAACGCCTACCTGTCGGACGACGAGCGTGAGCGCGCCCTCGCCCTGTCCCGCGCGCTGCGGGCGGGTGCCGACGCCGCGGCGCAGGGTGCGACGGGTGTGATCAACGCCGCGCGGGAAGTGCTGGACGGGGCCGACGACGTCGTGGTCGACTACCTGGCGCTCGTCGATCCGGTGACCGTCCAGGCGGTCCCGGACGACTTCTCCGGCCCCGCGCTGCTGCTCGTGGCCGCACGGGTGGGGACGACCCGCCTGATCGACAACCAGGCCGTCGAGGTCCTGCCCCAGAGGTGACGTCATGAGCTCCGCCCCGCACCGCCCGCCCGCTGCCCGCCCCGCGTCGCTGCAGCGGCCCATGATGATCGCGAAGATCCACCGCGCCACGGTGACGCAGGCGGACCTGCACTACGTCGGCTCCGTCACCGTGGACGCCGACCTCCTCGACGCCGCCGACCTCGTGCCCGGCCAGCAGGTCGACGTCGTCGACGTGACCAACGGCGCCCGGCTCACGACCTACGTGATCCCCGGGGAGCGCGGCTCGGGTCAGATCTGCATCAACGGGGCGGCCGCGCACCTCGTCCGTCCCGGCGACGTCGTCATCCTCATCGCCTACGGCATGCTCTCCGACGAGGACGCGCGGACGTTCCTGCCGAACGTCGTCTTCGTGGACGAGAAGAACCGCGTCGTCGAGCTCACCGACGAGCCGGGGCTCGTCCCGGACGGGTACGGCCTGCAGGAGAGCGGTCTGCCGATCGAGCCGTTCCAGCACACCGGGCTGGTGCGGACGGCGTCGGGCCGCGCGTGAGCGCCCCAGGACCAGGACCAGGACCCCGCCTCGCCCGCTCGCTCGCCGCACCGGCCCCCGGCTGGACGGCGGAGGCCGACGCGATCGTCGTCGGCTCGGGCATCGCGGGCCTGACGGCGGCGCTCGAGCTGCGCACGCGGGTGCCGCGCGTGCTGCTCGTGACGAAGGGGCGGCTGTCGTCCGGCTCCACGGTCTGGGCGCAGGGCGGCATCGCCGCGGCGCTCGACCCGTCCGACTCGCCCGAGGCGCACCGCGCCGACACGCTCGCGGCCGGCGGCGGCCTGTCCGACCCCGAGGCGGTCCGGGTGCTCGTCACCGAGGGCCCGGCACGCGTGCGCGAGCTCGTCGCGCGCGGAGCGGTCTTCGACAAGGCCCCCGACGGCGACATCGCGCTCACCCGCGAGGGCGGCCACCACGCCGACCGCATCGCGCACGCGGGCGGGGACGCGACCGGCGCGGAGATCTCCCGCGCGCTCGTCGCGCAGATCGAGGCCGTGCGGCACGACCCCGGCATCGAGGTCGTCGAGAACGCGCTGGTCCTCGACGTGCTCACGACGGCGGACGGGCGCGCGTGCGGCGTCACCCTGCACGTGCGCGGCGCGGGCTCGCGGGACGGCGTCGGCGCGGTCCTCGCGCCCGCCGTGATCCTCGCCACGGGCGGCATCGGGCAGGTGTTCCGCTCCTCGACCAACCCGGCGGGCGCGACGGGCGACGGCATCGCCGCGGCGCTGCGGGCCGGTGCGGTGCTGGGTGACCTCGAGTTCGTGCAGTTCCACCCGACGGTCCTGTGGCTCGGCTCGGGCGCCAAGGGCCAGGTGCCGCTCGTCTCCGAGGCGGTGCGGGGCGAGGGCGCGCTGCTGCTCGACGTCGACGGGCACCGGTTCATGCCGGGCGTGCACGAGATGGCGGAGCTCGCGCCGCGCGACGTCGTCGCGCACGCGATCGTGCGGCGCATGGCGGCGACCGGCGCCGACAACGTGCTGCTGGACGCGCGCCACCTCGGCAGGGACTTCCTGCGCACCCGGTTCCCCACGATCGACGCGCGCCTGCTGGAGGCGGGTATCGACTGGTCGGAGGAGCCCGTGCCCGTCGCGCCGGCCCAGCACTACCACTCGGGCGGGGTGGTGACCGACCTCGACGGCCGCTCGACCGTCGACGGCCTCTACGCGGTGGGCGAGGTCGCCTGCACGGGGGTGCACGGCGCCAACCGGCTGGCGTCGAACTCGCTGCTCGAGGGCCTGGTGTTCGCGGCGCGCGCGGCGCAGGACGTCGTGGCGCGTTTCGACACCGGGGAGCTGCGGCAGGGCGACCCGGTCGAGCGTCCGGGCGGATCGGGGCTCGTGGCGGCAGCGGCGCGCTCGCGGGTCCAGAAGGTCACCTCCGCCGGACCGGGGGTCATCCGGTCGGCCCGGTCGCTGGCGGAGGCCGACGAGCGCCTCGCCGCGATCCGCACCGACGCCCACCGGGCCGCCGAGGTCGTGGCCGAGCCGCAGGCTGCCGAGTGGGAGACGACGAACGTGCACCTCGTCGCCCGCGCGCTGACCCGCGCGGCGTGGCTGCGGGAGGAGACCCGCGGCGGCCACTACCGCACGGACTTCCCCCACCCGGACGAGACCTGGCGCCGCCGCATCGAGGTCCACCTGGACCCCGAGGGCACCCTGCACACCCGCTGAGGTCGGCCGGACGGTGCGATCACGTCGCCCGGGGGGTGATCCAGGCCAGCGGGGCGTCCGGGGTGAGGGGGGTGCCCTCCTGCGTGGCGTGGCGCAGCGTGCCGCCTGCCTCGGCGACGAGCTGCGACTCCATCTTCATGGCCTCGACCACGGCGACCGGCTGTCCGGCGGTGACCGGCTCTCCGTCGGCCACGAGCCAGCGCACGAGGGTGCCTGGCATGGCGGGGCGCACCGGGACGCGCTCGTCGTCCGGGGCCGACGACGCGACGTCGGCCGTGCCCGCACCGCTCGTCGGCGGGCCGCCCGCGAGCGGGAGCCCGCCCGGTGCGCGCAGCCGGTGCCGCCGCCCGTCGATCTCGACCCAGGTGTCCACGACGTCGGGCTCCGCGGCCGGTGCGGACAGTGCCTGGGGGTCGATCGCCGGCAGCATCTCGGTCTCGATCCACTGGGTGTGCACGCCGAGGCGCGGCCCCGCGAACGCCGGGTCGGCGAGCACGGCGCGATGGAACGGCAGCACGGTGGGCACGCCCTCGACGACCGTCTCGGCGGCGGCCCGCCGGGCGCGCGCGATCGCGACGTCGCGGGTGGGTCCCCAGACGACGACCTTGGCGACGAGCGAGTCGAACTCACCCGGCACCGTCGACCCGGACACGATGCCCGCGTCGACCCGGACGCCGGGTCCGCCGGGCGCGACGAACCGCTCGACGCGACCCGGCCCGGGCAGGAACCCGCGCGCCGGGTCCTCGGCGTTGAGCCGCAGCTCGACGGCGTGCCCGCGCGGCTCGGGGTCGCGGGTCACCGACAGCGGCAGGCCGCTCGCGACGCGGAGCTGCTCGGCCACGAGGTCCAGCCCCGTGGTCTCCTCCGTGACCGGGTGCTCGACCTGCAGGCGCGTGTTCACCTCGAGGAACGACAGCATGCCGTCGGCGCCCAGCAGGAACTCGACGGTCCCGGCGCCGCGGTAGCCCGCCGCGGCGCACAGGTCGCGCGCCGCGGTGTGGACGCGCGCACGGGTGGTGTCGTCGAGGAAGGGGGCCGGTGCCTCCTCGACGAGCTTCTGGTTGCGGCGCTGCAGCGAGCAGTCGCGCGTGCCCGCGACGACGACGTGGCCGTGGTCGTCGGCCAGCACCTGCGCCTCGACGTGCCGCGGCCGCTCAAGGAACCGCTCGACGAAGCACTCGCCCCGGCCGAACGCCGCCTCGGCCTCGCGGCGCGCGGCCTCGAACAGCTCGGGCACCTCCTCCAGCGTGCGGGCGACGCGCATGCCGCGTCCGCCACCGCCGTGCGCGGCCTTGATCGCCAGGGGCAGCCCGTGCTCCTCGGCGAAGGCGAGCGCGGCGGCGGCGTCGGGCACGGGGCCGTCCGAACCGGGCACGAGCGGCGCGCCGACCTTCCGGGCCAGCTCGCGCGCGGAGATCTTGTCGCCGAGCAGCTCGATCGTGGCCGACGCCGGTCCGACCCAGACCAGACCGGCGTCCTCGACGGCGCGGGCGGCGTCGGCCCGCTCGGAGAGGAAGCCGTAACCGGGGTGGACCGCGTCAGCGCCGCTGCGGCGGGCGACGCCGAGCAGCTTCTCGACCGACAGGTAGGTCTCGGCGGCGGTGCGGCCGTCCAGCGCCCACGCCTCGTCGGCGAGACGGACGTGCGGCGCGTCGGCGTCGCCGTCCGCGTACACGGCGACCGAGCGGAGGCCCAGGTCGGCGCACGCGCGGACGACGCGCACCGCGATCTCGCCCCGGTTCGCGACGAGCACGGTGCGGATCATGGGTGTCCTCCTGGGGTGGTGCGGGGGGTGGCGGGGGTGTCCGGGCGGACCCGGAAGCGCACGCGGCAGCCCGGGGGGAGCTGCCCGGCGAGCGGCACGTGGTCGGCGACGACGGCGCCGACGACCGGGTAGCCGCCGGTCAGGGGGTGGTCGGCGAGGAAGAGGACGGGCAGGCCGTCGGGCGGCACCTGGATCGCCCCCGTGACGCAGCCCTCGCTCGGGAGCTCCGCGCCCTCGCGGTCGGGACGGCGGGGCAGGGGAGCGCCGTCGAGGCGCAGGCCGATCCGGTTCGACCGCGGCGTCACCGTCCAGTCCTGGCCGGTGAGCAGGTCGACCGTCGCGGGGTCGAACCAGTCGTCGCGCGGGCCGAGCACGATGTCGAGCACGGCGGTCTCACCGGGCGCGGGAAGACCACCGGCCACGCCGTCGGCGGCGTACGGGTCCACGGCGGGCAGGCCCCGCCCGGGGGCGCCGACGGGCAGCACGTCGCCGGGACGCACCGGGTCGGGCCCGAGGCCCGCGAGCAGGTCGGTCGCCCGGCTGCCGAGCACGGGCGGTACGGCGACGCCGCCCCGCACCGCGACGTAGGTGCGCAGCCCGCGGGTCGGCGGGGCCAGGCGCAGCTCGTCGCCGTCGTCGAGCGCGAAGGGCTCGCCGGGGCGGGGACGGCGGTCCCCGACGACGGCCTCGCCGACCGCACCCGTCACGGCCAGCACCTGCGGTCCGCGGGCGCGCAGCCGCAGGCCGCCGATCACCTCGAGCGCTGCGGCGTCGGGCGGGTTGCCGACCGCCCGGTTCGCGGCCCGCAGGCTTGGCCGGTCCAGCGCCCCGGAGGCGGACACCCCTGCCCCTTCGGCTCCGCCGCGCCCGAGGTCCTCGACCACCACCAGCCCACCGCCGACGAGCTCGACCCCCTGGTCCGCTCCGAGCACGGCCTCGGGGACGGTGCCGGCCCCGTTCCCGTCCCCGAGGTCGTGCTCGAGGCGGACCTCGGGCGGGGACGGCAGGGCGTCCACCGCGACGAAGCGGACGCGGTCGCCCGGGAGCAGGAGGGCGGGGCGCTCGCGGGTCACGTCCCACACGGGGGCGTCGGTGCGGCCGACGAGCTGCCACCCGCCCGGGCTCTCGCGCGGGTAGACGCCGCTGTACGGCCCGGCGAGCGCCACGGACCCGGCGGGCACGCGGGTGCGTGGGCTGGACCGCCGGGGGACGACGAGGTCGGGGTCGTCGCCCGTGAGGTACGCGAAGCCGGGCGCGAAGCCGACGAAGCCGACGGTCCACGCCGCGCCGGTGTGCCGGCGGACCAGCTCCTCGGCGCTCCAGCCCAGGAGCGCGGCGGCCTCGTCCAGGTCCTCGCCGTCGTACAGGACGGGGATCTCGACGGTGCGTGCCGCGGCGGAGGACCGGCCGACAAGGGGCCGGGCCCGCAGCGCGGCGGCGAGGTCGGCCGCACCGACCGCCGACGGGCGGAACGGCACGAGCAGCGTCCGTGCGCCGGGCACGGGTACACCGACGCCGGGCAGGGGGTCGGCCTGGAGGGACTCGTACAGGGCGACGGCCTGGTCCAGGTCGTCCAGCTCGACCAGGAGGGCGTCGTCGCGGGCGGTGCGGACCCGCATCACGCGGCGGCGCCTCCCGTCACCGGGGCGAACGCCCGCAGGGCGATGCCCTCGGCGTCGAACACCTCGCGGATCCGGCGGGCCATGGCCACCGCGCCGGGGGAGTCGCCGTGCACGCACACGGAGTCGGCGCGCACGGCGACGTCGGACCCGTCGACCGCTGTCACCACGCCCTCGGTGACGAGGCGGAGCATGCGCCGGGCCACCTCGTCGGCGTCGTGCAGCACGGCGCCCGGCTCGCGCCGGGAGACGAGGCGCCCCTGGGGCGTGTAGGCGCGGTCGGCGAACGCCTCCGTCGCCGTCGTCAGCCCCGCGGCCTCCGCGGCGGCGAGGGCCGCGCTGCCGGGCAGCCCCAGCAGCACGAGCCCCGGGTCGACGGCGGCGACGGCACGGGCGACCGCCGCCGCCACGCGCCCGTCGACCGCCGCCGTGTTGTAGAGGGCGCCGTGCGGCTTCACGTAGGTGACGGTCGCGCCCTCGGCGTCGGCCAGACCGCGGAGCGCGCCGACCTGGTAGGCGACGTCGGCCTCGAGCTCGTCGTCCGGCACGTCCATGTTCCGCCGCCCGAACCCGGCCAGGTCGCGGTACCCGACGTGCGCACCGACGGTGACCCCGTGCGCCACGGCGGACCGGACGGTCCGGCGGATGGACGCGGGGTCGCCGGCGTGGAACCCGCAGGCGACGTTGGCGCTGGAGACGATGCCGAGCATCTGCTCGTCGTCGCCGAGGCTCCAGCGGCCGAAGCCCTCGCCGAGGTCGCTGTTCAGGTCGACGGCGCTCATGGTGCTCTCTCTCCTTCGTGTGCGGGCGGTCACGCGGACAGCAGGTCGAAGATCGGGCCCACCGCGTTGACCGCCATGTACCAGGTGACCACGGCGGCGAGCGTGCCGACCACCAGCAGCCACCGCGGGTAGCGGACGCCGCCGAGCAGCGCGCCGCGGAACCAGCCGATGTACATGAACAGGGTCAGGCCGATCGGCAGGATCAGCCCGTTGACGCCGCCTACGAACACCAGCAGCGTGGCGGGTGCCGTGCCGACGAGCAGGTAGACCGCGAGCGAGACCAGGATGAACCCCACGGTCCACAGGTCGGCGGTGCGGCCCGCGATGCGGGCGGAGAACACGGGCAGGAACGAGACCGACGTGTAGGCCGAGCCGATGATGCTGGTGATCGCGGCGATCCAGAACACGGCGCCGAAGATGCGCAGGCCCGCCTCGCCGGCCGCCGCGCCGAACGCGTCGCCCGCCGGGTTGCCCGTGACGTCGAGTGCGACGCCGGAGGCCACGACGCCGAGGATCGCCAGGAACAGCACGTACCGCATGATGCCGGTGACGACGATGCCGCTGACGGCCGCGCGGTCGACCTCGCGGATGTGCTCGGGACCCGCCGTGCCGGAGTCGAGGAGCTTGTGCGCGCCGGCGTAGGTGATGTAGCCGCCGACGGTGCCGCCCACGATGGTGGTGATGGTCGCGAAGCTGACGGTGTCGGGCAGCACGGTCTGCCGCAGCGCGTCGCCCACCGGAGGGCCGGACAGGATCGCGACGACCACGGTGAGCACGATCATGACGAGGCCCGCGACGACGACCACCCGGTCGACGACGGCGCCGGCCCGCTTGGCGAGGAAGATGGCGATGGCGATGGCCGCGCTGATCGCGCCGCCCAGCCGCGGGTCGAGGCCGAGCAGAGCGTTGAGGCCGAGCCCCGCGCCCGCGGTGTTGCCGATGTTGAAGATGAGCCCGCCGAACACGATGAGCACGGCGAGCACGTAGCCGCTGCCGGGCAGGGCCTGGTTGGCCAGCACGCTCGCGCGCTTGCCGGTGAGCGTGATCATGCGCCAGACGTTGAGCTGGATCGCGAGGTCGAGCAGGATCGAGACGAGGATGCCGAACGCGAAGGCCGCGCCGAGCTGCTGCGTGAAGGTCGCGGTCTGGGTGATGAAGCCGGGGCCGATGGCGGACGTCGCCATGAGGAACAGCGCGCCCAGCAGGGATCGGCGGCGTGCGGTGACGAACTTTCGGGTCCGGTCGGTGGGGCTGCCCGGCGTGGGGTCGGCCTGCTCCGTCGCAGGCTCGTGGCTCGTGTCGGACATGGTGTCCTCCTGGGTGTCGGATGAGCCGGATTGTTCAACAGTCAGGATGGTCCCGCCCGATTGTTACCGCCGCATTGCGGGACGTTGTCGATCATGACACGGGACGAGCTCGCTGAACAGCCCTGCATTGTTCACCGACAGACCCGCCGGGATCTGGTGTTCCTGGTGAGATCTGGCCGTGCACGGCCAGATCTCACCGTGAGCACCAGATCTCAGCGATCCTCCGGCGGTCTGTAGCGTGGGGGCGTGAGCGCTTCTCAGATTCCCAGCAGGGTCACGCCCGGGCTGGACTCCGCGTGGATCGGCCGGACCGTCGAGGTCGCCCTCGACGAGGACCTCGGGCCCGCGCCGGGCCGTGACGTCACCACCCAGGCGACCGTCCCGCCGTCGGCCGAGGGCGTGGCGGACCTCGTCGCCCGCCAGGACGGCGTCGTCGCGGGGCTCGTCGTCGTGCGCGAGGTGCTGGAGCAGGTGGCCGGGCGCCTCGGCCTGCCCGCGCCCGCCGTCACCTTCCACGCGCAGGACGGCGACGCCGTCACGGCGGGCCAGGTCCTCGCGACGCTCACCGGCCGCACCCAGGTGCTGCTCGTCGCCGAGCGCACCCTGCTCAACCTGGCCGGCCGCGCCTCGGGCGTCGCCACGGCCACGCGCGCGTTCGCCCGCGAGCTGGAGGGCACGGGCGCCCAGGTCCTCGACACCCGCAAGACCACGCCCGGCCTGCGCGCGCTGCAGAAGTACGCGGTGCGCGCCGGCGGTGGCACCAACAAGCGCATGGGCCTTTACGACGTCGCCATGGTCAAGGACAACCACGTCGTGGCCGCCGGGTCCGTCGCCGCGGCGGTCCGCGCCGTGCGCGCGACGTTCCCCGACGTCCCCGTCCAGGTGGAGGCCGACACCGCCGAGCAGGCGCTCGAGGCGCTCGGCGCGGGCGCCGACTTCCTCCTCCTCGACAACATGCCGCCCGCCGTGCTCGCCGAGGCCGTCGCAGCGGTCCGCGCCCGGCAGGGGCGCGACGGCGTGCCGGAGCACGTCGAGCTCGAGGCGACCGGGAACCTCACGCTCGGCGTCGCGCGCGCCGTCGCGGAGACGGGCGTCGACTACCTCTCCGTCGGCGCCCTCACCCACAGCGCGCCCGTCCTCGACCTCGCCCTGGACCTGCGGCCCGTCGACTGACGGCGTCCGGGGTGCCCGAGGGCACACGGGCGGCGGGGAAAAGAGGTCGGCGGCCTCGATAGAATCGATTCCGTGAGCCAGAATCCCGCAGCCGACGAGACCGCTGCCCCGCCGACCGACGACCTGCCCGAGCAGCTGCGGGTCCGGCGCGAGAAGCGCGAGCGGCTGCTGGCGAGCGGCGTCGAGGCGTACCCCGTGTCCGTGCCCGTCACCCACTCGATCGCCGAGGTCCGCGCGTCCCACGGGCACCTCGAGGCCGGCCAGGAGACCGACGACGTCGTGGGCGTCGCCGGGCGCGTCGTCTTCGTCCGCATCGGCGGCAAGCTCTGCTTCGTCACGCTGCAGGACGGCGAGGGCAACCGCCTCCAGGGCATGCTGAGCCTCGCCGAGGTCGGCGAGGAGGCGCTCGCGGCCTTCAAGACCGACGTCGACCTGGGCGACCACCTCTTCCTGCACGGCCGGGTCGGCGCGTCGCGGCGCGGCGAGCTGAGCATCTTCGCCGACGAGTGGCGCATGGCCGCCAAGGCGCTGCGCCCCCTGCCGGTGCTGCACAAGGACCTCTCGGAGGAGGCCCGCGTGCGCCAGCGCTACGTCGACCTCATCGCGCGCCCCGCGGCCCGCGACATGGTGCGGCTGCGCGCGGGTGTCGTGCGCTCGCTGCGCGAGAACTTCTACCGCCGCGGCTTTCTCGAGGTCGAGACGCCGATGCTGCAGACCATTCCGTCCGGCGCCGCCGCGCGGCCGTTCTCGACGCACATGAATGCATACGACCTCGAGCTGTTCCTGCGCATCGCGCCCGAGATCTTCCTCAAGAAGGCGGTCGTCGGCGGCGTGGAGAAGGTCTTCGAGATCAACCGCAACTTCCGCAACGAGGGCGCGGACTCGTCGCACTCGCCGGAGTTCGCGATGCTCGAGGCGTACGAGGCCTACGGCGATTACAACACCATCGGCGCACTCACCCAGGATCTCGTGCAGACGGCCGCCCAGGACGTTCTCGGCACCACGCTGGTGACGCTCGCCGACGGTTCCGAGTACGAACTCGGTGGCGAATGGGCAAAGCTGCGGATGTACGACTCTCTCTCCGAGAGCCTCGGGGAGGAGATCACCGCGGACACCTCCGTCGACGAGCTCGAGAAGATCGCGGAGCGGCTCGACGTCGAGGTGGGGAACAAGAAGATCCTCAACCACGGAAAGCTCGTCGAGACGCTGTGGGAGCACCGCGTCGGCGACCACCTGACCGCGCCCACCTTCGTGATCGACTTCCCGGTCGAGACGTCGCCGCTCACGCGCGACCACCGCAGCGCGGCTGGTCAGGTCGAGAAGTGGGACCTGTACGTGCGCGGGTTCGAGCTGGCGACGGGCTACTCCGAGCTGGTGGACCCCGTCGTCCAGCGGCAGCGGTTCGAGGCTCAGGCGCGGATGGCCGCGGCCGGCGACGACGAGGCGATGCTCCTGGACGAGGATTTCCTCACCGCGATGGAATTCGCGATGCCCCCTTCGGGCGGAATGGGCATGGGCATCGACCGCCTCCTCATGGCCCTCACGGGCCAGGGGATCCGCGAGACGATCCTTTTCCCGCTCGTGAAGCCGCAGGGCTGAGGGAAATGAACCACGACGCCGAGCATGTGAGGATCTTGTGATGGATACGACGCTTGCCGTGCTCGCAGGGCTCACACCCTCTGTGGGAGTCGGCCTGCTGTTCTGGTTTGCGATGCGCAAGATCTTCCGCGCAGACAGGCACGAGCGGGAGGCGCTCGATCGATTGGACCGCGAGGCGGCACGGGCGGCGGAAAATACGGGGAATTCCCCTTCGCGCTGACTTCCCCCGGAACCATGCGGGTGAAGTTTTGGTGATCGGTGTCACATACCCTTTATTGACATGCCAATATTGGGTGAGGCATGCTCACGAACTAACCCCGGAATATGTGGCGCGGAAGGGAAGTACCCGTATGGTTCAGAAGGTTCAGCTCGTTCTCGAGGACGACATCGATGGCGGTGCCGCCGACGAGACCGTGAACTTCGGCCTCGACGGCGTCTCCTACGAGATCGACCTCAATGCCGAGCACGCCGCGCAGCTGCGGGACGCGCTCGCCTCGTGGGTCGGCCACGCGCGCAAGGTGAAGGCGCCGACCACCCGTACCGCCACGACGTCGCGCCGGTCGCGCTCCGGCAACGACACCGCGGCCGTCCGGGAATGGGCGAAGGCGAACGGATACACGGTGAGCGACCGCGGCCGCATCGCGGCGGAGGTCCAGGAGGCGTACGCGAAGGCCAACGGCTGAGGCACCGTCGTCCGTCTGCGTCGTGACTGCCGCCCCGGTTCCCTCGTGGGAGCCGGGGCGTCGCGCGTTCCCGGGCGGCGGGCTCCGGCCGGCCCGCCGGGCCGCGAGCACCGCGCAGGCGGAACTAGGCTGACGCCATGAGCACCCCTACCGCCCTGTGGATCGGCACCTACCCGGCGGCGGGCGCGACGCCGGGCACGGGCGAGGGCATCTGGCGCACCGGTGTCGGCGCGGACGGGCGGTTCGCCGCCGCGGAGCTGGTCGCGCGCGTCGCCGCGCCGTCCTTCCTCGCGCTCGACCCGTCGCGCCGCACCCTCCTCGCCGTGACGGAGGACGAGCCGGGTGCGCTCACCTCCTTCCGGGTGTCCGACGCCGCCGGCCTCACCTCCGCGGGCGGTGTCGCCTCGGGCGGGGCGAGCCCGTGCCACGTCGTGGCGACAGAGACCTCTGCCTGGGTCGCCAACTACGGCGACGGCGTCGCCGCCGTCGCGGACCTGAGCCCCGAGGGCGAGCTCACCGCGCCGCGCACCTTCCCGCACACCGGCTCGGGCCCGGTCGACGACCGGCAGGAGGGTCCGCACGCGCACTTCGTCCACGTGTGGGGCGACCGCGTGCTCGTGTCCGACCTCGGCACCGACGAGCTGCGCACGTACCCGCTCGACGGCGCCGAGCCCGACGTCGGGGGATCCGTCGCCGCCGTGCTGCCGCCGGGCACCGGGCCGCGCCACCTCGTGGAGCTCGCGGACGGGACGGTCCTCGTCGCGGGCGAGCTCGACTGCCGCCTCCACGTGCTCGTCCCTGCGGGGCCGGGGCGGCTGGAGCACGTGGGCTCCGCCGCGATCACGCCGCGCAACCAGGCCGACGGGTCGGCCGGCTACCCCTCGCACGTCACCGCGGCGGGGGATCTCGTGCACGTCGGCGTGCGCGGGCCGGACGTCCTGGCCGTGCTGCGCGTGCGGGCGGCGGACGAGGCCGCGGGCGCGGGAGTCCGCGTCGGCCACCTCGTCGTCGAGCACGTCGCCGACGTCGACCTCGGGGCGGGCGCCTGGCCGCGTCACCACGCGGTGCTGCACGACGGCGCCACCGTCGTCGTCGCCGCGCAGAACGCCGACGCGCTGGTCGCCGTCCGCCTGGACCGGGCGTCCGGGGCGGGCGAGGTCACGGACCGGCTGGAGCTGCCGGCGCCTGCGTGCGTCCTGGAGGCTTGATGCGCGACAGCCTGCCGCCCGACCTCAGGGAGCCCGAGAAACCGCGCCCGCTGCGGATCGCCATGGTCTCCGTGCACACCTCGCCGCTCGAGCAGCCGGGGTCGGGGGACGCGGGCGGCATGAACGTCTACGTCCTCGAGCTGTCCCGCGCGCTGGCCCGCCGCGGGGCACAGGTCGAGATCTACACGCGGGCGACGTCGTCGGCGCAGCCGAAGGTGGCGGACCCCGAGCCGGGGATCCGCGTGATCAACGTGGCGGCGGGCCCGTTCGAGGGGCTCGACAAGAACGACCTGCCCGGGCAGCTCTGCGCGTTCGCCGCGGGGGTGCTGCGCGCGGAGGCGCACCGCCCCGAGGGCTGGTACGACGTGCTGCACACGCACTACTGGCTGTCCGGCCAGGTCGGCTGGCTCGCGGCCGAGCGGTGGGACGTGCCGCTGGTGCACACGATGCACACCATGGCGCGCGTGAAGAACGCCGCGCTCGCCCCGGGGGACACCCCCGAGCCGCAGGTGCGGGTCATCGGGGAGGAGCAGGTGGTCGCCGAGTCCGACGCGCTCGTGGCCAACACCGACGAGGAGGCCGCCGACCTGGTGCGCGACTACCAGGCCGACCCGGAGCGGGTGCACGTGGTGCAGCCCGGTGTCGACCTCGAGGTGTTCTCGCCGTTGCCCGGGACGCCGGACGAGGTCGCCGCGCGGCGTGCCGGTCTGCGCGAGCGTCTCGGCCTCCCGGCGGACCGCAAGATCGTGCTGTTCGCGGGGCGGGTCCAGCTCCTCAAGGGGCCCGACGTGCTCGTCCGCGCGCTCGGGGAGCGGATCTGGGACTGGCGCCCGCCGCGGCTGGTGGTGCTCGGGGGCGCCTCGGGTCGGCCGACCGCCGTCCGCGAGCTCGAGGCGCTCGCCTACCAGGAGGGCGTGGGGCGGCTCCTCACGGTCCGGCCGCCCGTGCCGCAGGACGTGCTCGCCGACTGGTTCCGCGCCGTCGACCTCGTGGCCGTGCCGTCGCACAACGAGTCGTTCGGGCTGGTGGCGGCCGAGGCGCAGGCGACGGGCACGCCGGTCGTGGCCGCCGCCGTCGGCGGGCTGCGCACCGTGGTGCAGGACGGCGTCACGGGCGTCCTGGTGCCCGACCACGACCCGGGGCGCTGGGCGCTCGCGCTGAAGACCCTGCTCGACGACGACGTCGCGCGCGAGCGGATGGCAGCGGGCGCCCGCGCGTCCGCGGCCCGGTTCGGCTGGGACCGGACGGCCGAGGAGATGCTCCACGTCTACGAGCAGGCCCGGAAGCGGCACACGGGCGGGTGACCGTTCCGTCGGGCGGACCGCCGTCGGGCCGGGCGGGGAAACTGGGGCAGGATGGGGGTATGACCTACACCCTCGTGCTGCTCCGCCACGGCGAGAGCGAGTGGAACGCGAAGAACCTGTTCACCGGTTGGGTGGACGTCGCCCTCTCCGAGAAGGGCGTCGAGGAGGCCAAGCGCGGCGGCGCGCTCCTCAAGGAGGCCGGGGTGAACCCGGACGTCCTGCACACGTCGCTGCTGCGCCGCGCGATCATGACGGCGAACCTCGCGCTCGACGTCGCCGACCGGCACTGGATCCCGGTCAAGCGCAGCTGGCGCCTCAACGAGCGTCACTACGGCGCGCTGCAGGGCAAGGACAAGAAGCAGACGCTCGAGGAGTTCGGCGAGGAGCAGTTCATGCTCTGGCGCCGGTCCTACGACGTGCCGCCGCCCGAGATCGAGCTGGGCTCGGAGTTCAGCCAGGACACCGACCCGCGCTACGCCGACGCCCCCGTGGTCCGCACGGAGGCCCTCAAGCTCGTGCTCGAGCGCGCCCTGCCGTACTGGGAGAGCGAGATCGTGCCGGACCTCAAGGCCGGCAAGACCGTGCTGGTGGCCGCGCACGGCAACTCCCTGCGCGCGCTGGTCAAGCACCTCGACGGCATCTCCGACGAGGCCATCGCCGGGCTGAACATCCCGACGGGCATCCCCCTCGTCTACGAGCTCGACGAGGAGACCCTGGCGCCCGTGCAGCCGGGCGGCACGTACCTGGACCCGGAGGCGGCCAAGGACGCCATCGCCGCGGTAGCCAACCAGGGCCGCTGAGCGAACGCTGAGTGCGGGATCTTCGCCCCTTGTCGTGTGCCGGGAGGGCGAAGATCCCGCACTCGGCGAGGGCGGGGACGGTCAGTCCTCCGGGAAGTCGCCCGTCACCAGGAAGGTGACGCGGCGGGCGACCGAGACGCCGTGGTCGCCGAACCGCTCGTAGTAGCGGGCCACGAGCGTGACGTCGACGGCCTCCTGGACCGTGCCGGACCAGCCGGGCGCCAGCAGCGTGGTGAAGGTCTGCTGGTGCAGCTCGTCGATGACGTCGTCGTCCCGCTCGATGGCCTCGGCGACCTCGAGGTCACGCGTCGCGAGCAGCCGCGTGGTGCGCTGCGCCACCCGGACGGCGGCGTCGTGCATCCGCTCGAACGTCTCGCGGGCCTCGGGGACGATCGCCTGCGCGGGGTAGCGGCCGCGCGCCACCTGGGCGACGTGCCGCGCCAGGTCACCCATCCGCTCGAGCGACGCGCTCATCCGCAGGGCGCTCACCACGACGCGCAGGTCGGTCGCGACGGGCGCCTGCTGCGCCAGGAGGTGCACGCACCGCTCGTCGAGCGAGGACTCGATGGCGTCGATGGTCCTGTCCGAGGCGATCACCTCCTGCGCCAGCCGGAGATCGGCCCCCAGGAGCGCCGTCCCGGCTCGCGTGATCGCGGACTCGACGAGCCTGCTCATCTCGGTCAGATCGTCTCCGACCTGCTGGAGCTCGGCTTCGAAGATCTGTCGCATCGGTTTCCTCTCGCGTTCGGGGCGCGCGCGACCGCACGCCCCTCCCCAGCATCGGGTCCGCGCCGTACCGGGAGGTTAACGTCGCTCCACCCGGACGTGAACATCAGGCGACACGTCGGCCCGGCGGCCTGTTCCCGGCGATCGTGGCCTCGGACGTCGACCTACCCTGGGGACGTGGACGGAATCATCTCCGGGGTACCGGTGCTGGCCGCCGGGATCTTCGGCGTGATCGTCGGCGTCGTCGCGGCGCTGGCGTTCCGCGTGTCGGAGCGGCAGCAGCGCGCCGTCGACCGGTCCGAGCCCGACGAGCTCGACGCCGGTCTCGTCCGCGTGCTCTCGGTGCTGCGGTCGGCCGCCGTCGTGCTCGACGGCGACGACGAGGTGGTGCGCGCCTCCCCGCCCGCCTACGCGCTGGGGGTGGTGCGCAACGACGCGATCGTCCACGCGGCCATCAACGACCTCGTGGCCCTCGTGCGGCGCGACGGCGTCATCCGCGAGCAGGAGCTCGAGCTGCCGCGCGGCCCGGTGGGCCAGGGCACGGTGCTGCTCCAGGTGCGCGTGGCCCCGCTCGGCCTCGAGCGCATGCTGGTGCTCGCCGAGGACCGCACCGAGGCGCGCCGCGTCGAGGCGATCCGCCGGGACTTCGTCGTCAACGTGTCCCACGAGCTCAAGACGCCGGTGGGCGCGCTCGCCCTGCTCGCCGAGACCGTGGCCGACGCGGCGGACGACCCGGTCGCCGTCCGGCGGTTCACGGAGCGCATGCAGCGCGAGGCCGTGCGCCTGTCCGCGCTGGTGCAGGAGATCATCGAGCTGTCGCGCCTGCAGGGGGCCGGAGCCGTGCCGAAGCCCACGCCGGTGCTGATCCGCGACGTCGTCGAGGAGGCCGTCGACAGGGCGCGCACGACAGCGCAGGCGAAGAACATCGCCATCACGACCGGGGGCGCGCTCGACAGCGAGGTCTACGGCGACCACAACCTCCTGGTGACCGCGGTGCGCAACCTCGTGGACAACGCCGTGGCCTACTCGGGGCCCGCCAGCCGCGTCGGCGTCGGCGTGAGCGAGCGCGCGGGCCTCGTCGAGATCGCCGTGGTGGACCAGGGCATCGGCATCGCGCAGGACGCGCAGGAGCGCGTGTTCGAGCGGTTCTACCGCGTGGACCCCGCGCGCTCGCGCGACACCGGCGGCACCGGCCTCGGCCTGAGCATCGTCAAGCACGTCGCGGCCGACCACGGCGGCGACGTCACGATGTGGTCGGAGCCCGGCAGGGGATCGACCTTCACGCTGCGCATCCCGGCCGCCGACCGGCCGGGCGGCGCCGCCCGCCCCGGGCCGGCCGCCGCAACAGGGCACGACGAGGCGGCTGACGCCGCGACGAACGAGGAGGTGGGTGCGTGACGCGCATCCTGGTGGTGGAGGACGAGGAGTCGTACCGGGACCCGCTGACCTACCAGCTCACCCGCGAGGGCTTCGAGGTGGTCGAGGCGGCCGACGGGAACGCGGCCCTCGCCGCGTACGACGCCGAGGGTGCCGACCTGGTGCTGCTCGACCTGATGCTGCCCGGGCTGTCCGGTACGGAGGTGTGCCGGGAGCTGCGGGCGCGCGGCGACGTGCCGGTCATCATGCTCACGGCGAAGGACGCCGAGATCGACAAGGTGGTGGGCCTCGAGCTCGGCGCCGACGACTACGTGACCAAGCCGTACTCCTTCCGCGAGCTGCTCGCCCGCGTCCGGGCCGTGCTGCGCCGCCGCAGGTCCTCGGACCCGGCCGACCCCGACGACGACGTGCTCCAGGTCGGGCCCGTCCGGATGGACGTCGAGCGGCACACGGTCACGGTCTCCGGCCGGTCGGTCGCCCTACCGCTCAAGGAGTTCGACCTGCTCGAGCTCCTCCTGCGCAACGCGGGCCGGGTGCTCACGCGCGGCCAGCTCATCGACCGGGTCTGGGGCGCCGACTACGTGGGCGACACCAAGACGCTCGACGTCCACGTCAAGCGCATCCGGTCGAAGATCGAGCCGGACCCCGCATCCCCCCGCTACCTGGTCACCGTGCGCGGCCTGGGGTACAAGCTGGCCGACGACGAGGACTGACCGGGCATACCAGGCACCGGGCGTTCATCTCGCGTTCGCCTGCCGGCCTCCGCCCGGCAGTAGGTTCGCGCAGCGTGACCACGCCCCGCGCGACCCGCCTCCTCGCCGCCGCGACCGCCGGCGCCCTCGTGCTCCCGCTGGCCGGGTGCGCCGGGCTCGAGCTGCCCGCCCTCGGCGCCTCGCCCGAGCCGACGGCCTCGGCGGACCCCGCCGTGGTCGGCGCGTTCCACGGCATCGGGGCCTCGTCGCAGTCCACCGCCATGGAGGCGTGGATCGCCGGGTTCCGGCAGGAGCACCCCGACGCCACCGTGACCTACGACCCGGCGGGGTCCGGCGACGGCCGCGCGGCGTTCCTCGCCGGCGAGGCCGCCTTCGGCGCGAGCGACGTCCCCCTGAGCGACGAGGAGATGGCCGCCTCCGGCCCGGCGTGCGACGGCGGCAACGCCATCGACCTGCCCGTCTACATCAGCCCGATCACGGTGGTCTTCAACGTGCCGGGTGTGCGGCGGCTGAACATGTCGTCCGAGCTCCTCGCCGGCATCTTCCGCGGTGACGTCACCCGCTGGGACGACCCGGCGATCGCGGAGGCCAACCCGGGTGTGGAGCTGCCCGCCCAGGGGATCACGCCGGTCCACCGCTCCGACGACTCCGGCACGACCGAGAACTTCACGGACTACCTCCACGCGACGGCGCCCGACGCGTGGCCCTGGGAGCCGGACGGGACGTGGCCGCAGCCCGGCGGCTTCGGGGCCGACGGCACCGAGGGCGTGACCACGACCGTGCGGTCGACGCCCGGCGGCATCACCTACGCCGACGCGTCGGCCAGCGGCGGCCTGGGGACCGTCGCCGTCCGGGTCGGCGACACCTACGTGGAGTACAGCGCCGACGCGGCCGCCGCCGTCGTCGACCTCTCGCCGCGCGTCGAGAACCGGTACGAGCACGACCTCGCGTTCCAGGTCGACCGGACCATCGACAAGCCGTTCGCCTACCCGCTGCTGCTCGTGTCCTACCTGATCGTGTGCTCGCGGTACGACGACCGCGCCGAGGGCCGGTTCGTCAAGGAGTTCGTGCGGTACGTGGCCTCCGCCGAGGGACAGGAGCGCGCGGCCGGCGCGGCCGGCAGCGCTCCGGTGTCCACCGACGTGCAGCAGTGGATCGCGGAGGCCGCCGACGCCGTCTACCTGACCCGGGAACGGTGAGCACAGGGGCCGTCCTCGACCCGGAGGTGGCAGGGATCACCCCCTGACCGGCGGTGTGTTCACCCTCCGTTCATCTCCGCCTGGGGAGCAGGTCACCACCGCTCCCTAGCGTCCTGGATGAACGGTGCGGCGCTCGCCGCGCGCGTACGACGTGAACAGGATGGAACGACACGTGAAGATCAGCCGATTCCCCCGCGTTGGCTCCGCTGTCATGGTGGGCGCGCTCGCGCTGAGCCTCGCAGCCTGTGGCCAGAACCCGGGTGCGGACGCCGCGGCCGACGGCGCCTCCGCCTCCGCAGGAGACCTGTCCGGCGAGCTCAGCGGCGGCGGCGCCTCGTCGCAGGAGTCCGCGATGGAGGCGTGGCGCGCCGGCTTCCAGGGCCAGTACCCCGACGTCACCGTGAACTACGACCCGGTCGGCTCGGGCGGTGGCCGCGAGAACTTCATCTCCGGCGCGTTCCCGTTCGCGGGCTCCGACGCCGCGCTCGACGACGACGAGCTGGCCGACGCCGAGGCGCAGTGCGGTGAGGGCGGCGTCATCGAGTACCCCGCCTACATCTCCCCGGTGGCCGTCGCCTTCAACCTCGAGGGCATCGACTCGCTGAACATGACCCCCGAGACGATCGCGGGGATCTTCAAGGGCGACATCACGACGTGGGACGACGCGGCGATCGCCGACGACAACCCCGACGCCGACCTGCCGTCCACGGACATCACGGTGGTGCACCGCTCGGACGACTCGGGCACGACCGAGAACTTCCAGGAGTACCTGAGCACGGTGGTCCCGGACGTGTGGACCTACGAGCCGGAGGGCATCTGGCCCGTCGACGGCCAGGAGTCGGCGCAGGGCACCTCCGGCGTGGTCAGCGCCGCGCAGGCCGGCGAGGGCACCATCACCTACGCCGACGCGTCGCAGATCGCGGACCTCGGCACGGTGGCCGTCGGCGTCGGCGAGGAGTTCGTCGAGTACAGCCCCGAGGCCGCCGCCGCGGTGATCGAGGGGTCGCCGCGGGTCGAGGGCACGAGCGAGCACGTCTTCGCCTACGACCTGGCCCGTGACATCGAGGGCACGTACCCGATCGTCCTGGTGTCCTACCACCTGGCCTGCGCCACCTACGAGGACGCCGAGCAGGCCGAGCTCGTGAAGGGCTTCCTCGGCTACGTGCTCAGCGAGGAGGGCCAGACGGCGGCCGCCGACTCGGCCGGCTCCGCCCCGCTGCCCACCGCGCTCGCGGAGGAGTTCGCCGGCGCGGTCGACGCGATCACCGCCGGCTGACCGGCGACCCGAGCAGGACCGAGCACCACCGGCCGGTGGCCGGGTCCCGGGGCGGAAGAGCCCCGGAGCCCGGTCACCGGCACGGCCGTGCCAGGCACACGACACCGACCCGACGAGCCGAGGACACCTCGTGACCACCACGGACAGCCCACCTGCCGTACCGGCGCCCGCGCCGACGCGCCCGCGCCGCCGTCGCTCCACCGGAGACACCGAGCGGGGCTTCAGCCGGACCTTCCGCTGGATCACCACCGGTGCGGGAGCCCTCATCCTCGCGACCCTCGCCGCGGTCGCGCTCTTCCTCGTCGCGCGCGCGTTCCCCGCCGTCACCGCGAGCCCGGCGGAGCTGGCCGACGCCGTACCGCGCTACCCGGACGACACGTCGTTCGTCGCGTACGTCGGACCGCTCGTCTTCGGCACGCTGCTCGCCGCGGTGCTGGCGCTGCTGCTCGCGATGCCCGTCGCGATGGGCATCGCACTGTTCATCTCGCACTACGCGCCGCGGCGCCTCGCGCAGGTGCTCGGCGCCCTCGTCGACCTGCTCGCGGCCATCCCGTCGGTCGTCTACGGCCTGTGGGGCATCGCGGTCCTCGCGCCGGCGGTCGCCCCCGTGTGGGCCTGGCTGAACCAGTACCTCGGCTGGTTCCCCCTGTTCGCGGGCGAGGCGTCGCCGACCGCGCGGACGCTCGCGACCGTCGCCGTCGTGCTGGCCGTGATGATCCTGCCGATCATCACGGCCGTCTCGCGCGAGGTGTTCCTGCAGACGCCGCGGCTCCACGAGGAGGCGGCGCTCGCGCTGGGCGCGACCCGGTGGGAGATGGTGCGGACCGCGGTGCTGCCCTTCGGCCGCTCCGGCGTCATCTCGGCCGCGATGCTCGGCCTCGGCCGCGCGCTCGGCGAGACCATGGCCGTGCTGATGATCCTGTCGCCCGGCTTCCTCTACTCGTTCAAGGTGTTCCAGGCCGCGCAGCACCAGACCATCGCGGCGTACATCGCCCTGGACTTCCCGGAGGCGAGCGGCCTGGCCGTCAACGCGCTCATCGCGACCGGTCTCGCGCTGTTCGTCATCACCCTCGCGGTCAACATGGCCGCCCGGGCCGTCGTGGCCCGCCGCAAGGACTTCTCGGGAGCCAACTGATGAGCACCGACACGACGACGCCGGACGCCACCGAGCGGACCCGCGCGCTGCTGACCACGGCGGAGCCGCGCCGCCGCCGCACCGACCGCATCATGACGGTGCTCATCTGGGGAGCCTTCGTGCTCGCCATGGTGCCCCTGGTGTCGCTGCTGTGGACCGTGCTGTTCAACGGCGCGGGCCGGATCAGCATCGAGTTCCTCACCTACTCGATGCGCGGCATCTTCGGCGGCGACCCGAGCGGCGGCATCTACCACGCGGTCGCGGGCACGCTGATCATCACCGGCTGGGCCACGGTCATCTCGGTGCCGGTCGGCCTGCTCGTCGCCATCTACCTCGTCGAGTACGGGCGCGGTCCCCTCGCACGGTCCGTGACGTTCTTCGTCGACGTCATGACGGGCATCCCGTCCATCGTCGCGGGCCTCTTCGCCGTCTCGCTGTTCACGATCTTCTTCGGTCCGGGCGCGCGGTTCGGCCTCATGGGCGCGGTCGCGCTGTCGGTGCTCATGATCCCTGTCGTGGTGCGCTCCTGCGAGGAGATGCTCAAGCTCGTGCCCAACGAGCTGCGCGAGGCCTCGTACGCGCTCGGTGTGCCGAAGTGGCTCACCATCGTGCGCGTGGTGCTCCGCACGTCCGTCGCGGGCCTGACGACGGGCGTGCTGCTGGCCGTCGCCCGCGTCATCGGCGAGACGGCGCCGCTCCTCGTCGCCGTCGGTGTCACCGACTCCATCAACGTCGACGCCTTCGACGGCCGCATGATGACGCTGCCGGTGTTCATCTACCGGCAGTACAGCCAGGGCCTCGCCACGTGCCGCGACGGCCAGGCGGACTGCGTCGCCGACATCGCCCTGCAGAACGCGTGGGGCGCCGCCCTGACCCTCATCGCGATCGTCATGCTCCTCAACGTCGTCGGCCGGCTCGTGAACCGCTGGTTCGCGCCCACGCTGCGCTGACCGGCCCGACCCGACCGACCCGAAGCCACAGCCCGAAGGAACTCAACGATGGCTCAGCGAATCGACGTCAAGGACGTCAACATCTACTACGGCGACTTCCTCGCCGTCGAGGGCGTCACCATGACGATCGACCCGCGTTCCGTGACGGCCTTCATCGGCCCGTCCGGCTGCGGCAAGTCGACGTTCCTGCGCACCCTCAACCGCATGCACGAGGTGATCCCGGGCGCCCGGGTCGACGGTTCCGTGGAGCTCGAGGGTGTCGACCTCTACGGCCACGACGTCGACCCCGTGGCCGTGCGCCGCACGGTCGGCATGGTGTTCCAGCGCCCCAACCCGTTCCCCACGATGTCCATCCGGGACAACGTGCTCGCGGGCGTGAAGCTGAACAACCGCCGCATCTCGAAGTCGGACGCCGACGACCTGGTCGAGTCGTCCCTGCGCGGCGCCAACCTGTGGAACGAGGTGAAGGACCGGCTGGACCGGCCCGGCTCGGGCCTCTCGGGCGGTCAGCAGCAGCGCCTGTGCATCGCCCGCGCCATCGCGGTCAAGCCGCAGGTGCTGCTCATGGACGAACCCTGCTCGGCCCTGGACCCGATCTCCACCCTGGCGATCGAGGACCTCGTGCAGGAGCTCAAGAAGGAGTACACGATCGTCATCGTCACGCACAACATGCAGCAGGCCGCGCGTGTGAGCGACCGGACGGCGTTCTTCAACATCGCGGGTACCGGCAAGCCCGGGCGTCTCGTCGAGATGAACGACACCGCGACGATCTTCTCCTCGCCGGCCGAGAAGGCCACGGAGGACTACGTCTCGGGCCGCTTCGGCTGACCCCTCCGATTATTTGGCGAGGTAGTCACGTGGCGAGGTAGTCACCCGGTTCGCGCTGGGTTACTACCTCGCTGCATGACTACCTCGCCAGATGACTACCTCGCCACGTGACTACCTCGCCACGTGTCAGTTGGTGGGGGAGGGGGACGACGAGGGGGCGGCCGTGGGCACCTGGTCGGCGTACTCCGGCAGCGTGCCGTCGAGCACCGGGAGCTGGAACTCCGCGCTGTCTCCGCCGACGGAGAGCACCGCGTCGAGGAAGTCGCCGGGGGCAGCGCTCACGGTGTCGAGCGACACGGCCTCGCCGGACTCGGTGCCCAGGTAGACGGTGCCGCCGGCGGGCACGTCGAGCGTCACGGGTGAGGCGCCGGGCGCCTCGAGGGTGAACGACGCGTCCTCGCTCGTCTTGTTGGCCAGGGCGCCCAGCACGTTGCCCGGCTCGCCCTCCGCCGCGGCCACGACCATGAGGTTGATGCCGCGCAGGTCCGTGTCGTCCTCGCCGAGGACAGAGACGCCGACGCCGTCCGACGGGTCGTAGTTCAGGGTCGTGGTGGTGGGCGAGCAGGCCGCCAGGAGGAGGGCCCCCGTGGCGGAGACCGCCGCGAGGGCGATGGTGCGGGCGCCTCGGGCGGCGGTGGCGCGACGGGACACGATGAACTCCCTGATCTTCGGCTGGTGCTGGTCGGTCTGCGCGGGGTCGGATCCCCGCCACATCCTAGTGCTCTCCCGGGGGTGCCCGCGCATCGCGTGGGCAGTGAAATGCCCGGTCAGGGCGTGGTGACGGTCACGGCTCCGGAACGATCCGACCGCGCCCGACGGGCTCGCACGGGGTGTGCCCAGGTTGTGGACTACCCCGCTGACCTGCGTAAACAGAGGCGCGAATCATGCCCCCACGGGCCCAAGGGCGCAAGTTCTGCAGATCACGCCGTGGTAACCTGGTGTCAGGGAAAGGGGACATCTGCAGATGACGTTCACAGTAGGCGAGACGGTTGTCTACCCGCACCACGGCGCGGCGCTGATCGAAGAGATCAAGACCCGCAAGATTCGCGGCGAAGAGAAGATGTACCTCAAGCTCAAGGTCGCCCAGGGCGATCTCACCATCGAGGTCCCGGCGGAGAACGTCGACCTCGTGGGCGTGCGCGACGTCGTCGGCCAGGAGGGTCTCGACCGCGTCTTCGAGGTGCTGCGTGCGCCGTACACCGAAGAGCCCACCAACTGGTCGCGCCGGTACAAGGCGAACCTCGAGAAGCTCGCCTCCGGCGACGTGATCAAGGTGGCGGAGGTCGTCCGCGACCTGTCCCGCCGCGACGCGGACCGCGGCCTCTCGGCCGGCGAGAAGCGGATGCTGGCCAAGGCCCGGCAGATCCTCGTCTCGGAGCTCGCGCTGGCGGAGCACACCGAGGAGGAGAAGGCCGAGGCGATCCTCGACGAGGTCCTCGCCTCCTGACCGACCCACAGGGTCCCCCGCACGACTGACGTTCCTCGTCAGCACCAGGCGCCCCACGGGATCCTTCGCTCAACCAAGATCCTGTGGGGACCTTCGACGAGATGACGACCCTCGCAATCCTGACGGCCGCCGGCTCGGGATCCCGTCTGGGGCGTGACGTGCCCAAGGCGCTCGTGGAGCTCGACGGCTTCCCGCTCGTGCTGCACGCCGCCCGACGCCTCGCCGCGTCGGGCGTCGTCGACTCCTTGGTCGTCACCGCGCCCCACGGCCTGGCCGGCGTCATGACGGACCTGCTGGCAGGCGACCCGCACGTGCTCGTCCCCGTCGAGGTGACGAGCGGCGGCCCCACCCGGCAGGCCTCCGTGGCCGCGGGTCTTGCGCACGCCGCGCCCGGTGACGACGTCGTGCTCGTGCACGACGCGGCGCGCCCGCTCGTCCCGGCCGGGCTCGTCCAGCGGGTCGTGACGGCGGTGCGCGCGGGGCACGGCGCCGTCGTGCCCGGCCTGCCCGTGACCGACACGGTCAAGCAGGTGAGCCCCGACGGCGACGCCGAGCTCGTCGTGGGTACGCCCGACCGTTCCGCGCTGCGTGCCGTCCAGACGCCGCAGGGCTTCTCGCGCGACCTGCTGGTGCGCGCGCACCGCACGGGCGCCGCGCGGGCCGCCGCCGAGCACCTGGCGGCGACGGACGACGCGGGTCTCGTCGAGGCACTGGGCGAGCCGGTCCACATGGTTGCCGGCGACGCCGCGGCCTTCAAGATCACCACCGAACGCGACCTGTGGCTCGCGTCCCTCGTGCTGCAGGAGACCATCGCATGACCGACCCGTCGAGCACGCCGCAGAGCCCGACGCCCGGGGTCCCCCTGCCGCGGACCGGCATCGGGGTCGACGTGCACGCCTTCGCGCCCGACGGTTCCGACCGCGAGCTCTGGCTCGGCGGTCTGCACTGGCCGGGCGAGCGCGGCCTCGCGGGCCACTCCGACGCCGATGTCGCCGCGCACGCGGCCGCCGACGCGCTGTTCTCCGCCGCCGGTCTGGGGGACCTCGGCTCGCACTTCGGCACGGGCCGTCCGGAGTGGGCGGGAGCCTCCGGGACGACGCTGCTCGCCGAGGCCGCGAGGCGCGTCCGGGCTGCGGGGTACATCATCGGTAACGTGGCAGTCCAGGTGATCGGTAACCATCCACGGGTCGGGACCCGGCGTGACGAGGCGCAGACGGCGCTGTCCGCCGCCGCCGGCGCCCCCGTCTCCCTCACGGCGACGACGACCGACGCGCTCGGTCTCACGGGCCGCGGCGAGGGCATCGCCGCGATCGCGACGGCGCTCGTCGCGTACGACGGCGCAGGGCCGAGCGCAGGGACGGGCGTCGCATGAACAAGCGCAAGCCCCTCGACGAGCGCCGGGCCGAGATCGTCGAGGCGGGCCTGAGCGTCGCGCTGCGCGAGGGCGTCGAGTCCGTGACCGTGCGGCGCGTGGCGCAGGAGGCCGGCATCTCGCTCGGCACCGTGCACTACTGCTTCGACGACAAGGACGCGATGCTGCGCGCCATGGGTCGCAGCATCGCGATGCGCGCGTCGGAGCCGGTCATCGCGGCCCTGGAGGTGGGCCCCGACCGGAGGGCGCTGGCCGAGGCGACCGTCGACGCGCTGCTCG
Source organism: Promicromonospora sp. (assembly GCA_036010205.1). Classification (GTDB taxonomy): domain Bacteria; phylum Actinomycetota; class Actinomycetes; order Actinomycetales; family Cellulomonadaceae; genus Promicromonospora. The sequence goes on from DATGOB010000146.1 coordinate 50,751, forward strand.
TCGGGCTCAAGGAGCACCAGGAGATGCGGCTGCTCACGTTCGAGTTCGCCGTCTCGGGGGCGCGCACGCCCGTGCTGCGCGAGGTCGCCCAGGCGCACCTCACGCAGAGCATCGCGATGACGCGGGAGTACCTGCAGCGGCTGGCCGACGTCGCCCAGGTCACCTGGGCGTCCGACATCGGCGACCTGGCGCGCATGACGGCGCTGCGGATCGACGGCATCGAGCTGGCCTGGATGGTCGACCAGGACGACGACGCCGCCCGCGACGGCTTCGCCGTCCTGGCGCGCGACGTGTTCGCCGAGATGCGGCCGGAGCTGCCTGCCGGCTAGGCCGGGCGGCGGCCGGTCCGGGCGCCCGGCCCGGCCTGCTCAGCCGAACACACGGCGCGTGTACGCGTTGGCGAACACCCCGTCCGGGTCGGTCTCCTTGCGCACGCGCTGGAAGTCCGCGAAGCGGGGGTACTGCTCGGCCAGGTAGGCGGCGTCGCGCGTGTGCATCTTGCCCCAGTGCGGGCGACCGCCCACGGCCGTGAAGATCTCCTCCGCGGCGGCGAAGTACCGGGCGTACGGCAGGCGCCAGTACTGCTGCACGGCGACGTACGCGGTCTCGCGCCCGTGCGCCGTCGACAGCCAGAGGTCCTCGGCAGGGGCGAACCGGACCTCGAGGGGGAACGGCACGTTCTCGCGCGTGCGACGCAGCCAGCCGTCGATCTCCCGGAGCACGTCGACGACGGTCTCGCGCGGCACGGCGTACTCCGTCTCCCGGAACCGGACGCGGCGCGGGTTGCACAGCACCTGGTACGACGGCGCCGTGTAGGTGCGCGGCCGGAGCGCCCCGGAGGCGAAGGCGTTCAGGCGCGGCGTCACGGCGGGGAACGCGGTCGCCGCGCGGTTGACGACCTCGAGCCCGCCGTTGGACAGCACCTCCTCGTCGACGAAGGTGCGGACCGCCGAGACCGCGCGGCGCAGGCCCCTGGCGGGGCCGCCGTGGTCGGGCCGTGCCTCGACGCGGGTGTTGGTGAGCGTCTGCACGCGACGGGCCGTCGGGAACCAGAAGAACTCGAAGTGGTCGGCGGAGCCGACGAGGTCGTCGAGCTCGGCGAGCACGCGGTCGATCGGCTGCACGTCCTCCTCGGCGCGCAGGTCGAAGGCGGGCACGGCCTCGATCGTGACGGTGCTCAGCACACCGACGGCGCCCAGGCCGAGGCGTGCCGCCTCGAACAGGTCGGCGTTCTCGGCAGGGCTGCAGCGGGTGACGGCGCCGTCGGGCCCGACGACGGTGAGGGCGCGCACCCGGGACGCGAGGCCGCCGAACCGGGCACCCGTGCCGTGCGTCCCGGTGGAGACGGCGCCCGCGATCGACTGCCGGTCGATGTCGCCGAGGTTCTGCATCGCCAGCCCGCGCTCGGCCAGGAGGCGGTTGAGCTGGTGCAGGCGGATCCCCGCGCCGACCGTGACCAGGGCGTTGCCGGTCGCGGGGTCGCGCTCCACGCGATGCAGGGCGGTCAGCCGGTCCAGGTCGAGCTGCACGCCGTCGGTGGCGGCCGCGGGGGAGAACGAGTGGCTCGCGCCCACGGCGCGCACGGTGTGTCCGTCCTGCACCGCCTGGCGCACGGCGTCGGACAGCTCCTCCTCCGTGGCGGGGCGCACCTGCCGCACGGGGTGCGCGCTGGCGGTGCGCGCCCAGTTCGTCCAGATCATCGACGCACTATGTCACGACTCGGTATGCGGGGAGTAGCGTTCGGGCATGAGTTCTGCCGCTGGAACCGTCACCCGGTTGACCGCCGCCACGGCGGGCCTGCCCGCCCCGCTGGCCGTCGTCGACCTGGACGTCTTCGACACCAACGCGCTCGACCTGCTCAAACGGGCCGACGGCATGCCAGTGCGCGTCGCGTCGAAGTCGGTCCGCGTGCGCTCGCTCGTGCAGCGGGCGCTGGGTCACGGGTTCACCGGGGTCATGGCGTACTCGCTGCGCGAGGCGCTGTGGCTGGTCGGGGAGGGCATGCGGGACGTGCTCGTCGGCTACCCCACCGTCGATGCGGGGGCGCTCGCCGCGCTCGCCGCCGATCCCGTCGCCCGCGCCGAGATCACCCTCATGGCCGACGACGCCGCGCACCTCGCGCGCATCTCGGCCGCCGTCGCGGAGGCCGACGTCGGCGACGGGGCGCCACCCGTGCAGGTGTGCCTCGACGTCGACTGCTCGCTCCGCGTCGGCGCCGGCCGGCTCACCGCGCACCTCGGCACGCGCCGCTCGCCGCTGCGCGAGCCCGCCGACGTCGCGGCGCTGGCCCGCCTCGCGCCGGCGCAGGGCCTGGCGGTGCGCGGCCTGATGTTCTACGAGGCCCAGGTCGCGGGCCTGCCGGACACCAACCCCGCCGTCCGGGCGGTCAAGCGACTGTCGATGCGCGAGGTCAACGCCCGCCGGGTGCGCGTGGTCGCGGCGGTGCGGGACGCCGTCGGGCACGACGTCGAGCTGGTCAACGCGGGCGGGACGGGCTCGATCGAGGTGAGCGGCACGGCGCCGGGCGTCACCGAGGTCACGGCGGGCTCCGGCCTGTTCGCGCCGGGGCTGTTCGACGGCTACCGGTCCTTCGAGGCGCGGCCGTCGGCGTTCTTCGGCCTCGACGTGGTCCGCGAGCCCGCACCCGGCTGGGTGACGGCGTTCTCGGGCGGCTACGCGGCCTCGGGCCAGCCGGGGTCGTCGCGGCTGCCGCGCCTCTTCACGCCCGGGTACACGCTGAGCGGCACCGAGGGCGCGGGCGAGGTGCAGACGCCGCTGCGGGCCGCGCGCGGCTCCGGTCCCGGCGGGCGGCTGCGCACCGGCGACCGCGTCTGGCTCCGCCACGCGAAGGCGGGGGAGATGATGGAGCGGTTCGACGAGGTGCACCTCGTGCGCGGCGCCGAGGTCGTCGGGACCGTGCCGACGTACCGGGGCGAGGGCAGGAACTTCGGGTGACGCACGACCCCCTGCACAGCAGGTAAGAGGTGGCGCGGCGCCGGTACCCTTGACGGGTGACTCTCCGCCTGTACGACACCGCCACGCGCGAGGTGCGCGACTTCACCCCCCTCACCCCGGGCGAGGTCGGCATCTACCTGTGTGGCGCCACCGTGCAGGCACCACCCCATGTCGGCCACCTGCGCCCGGCCGTCGCCTTCGACGTGCTGCGGCGCTGGCTCACGCGCAAGGGGCTGCGGGTCACCCTGATCCGCAACGTCACCGACATCGACGACAAGGTGCTGGCCAAGTCGGCGGCCGCCGGCCGGGAGTGGTGGGCGCACGCCGCCCTCTACGAGCGCGTGTTCACCGACGCGTACGACGCCCTCGGCGTCCTGCCGCCCACGTACGAGCCGCGCGCCACGGGCAGCGTGCCCGAGATGGTGGCGCTCATGGAGCGCCTCGTCGAGAAGGGCCACGCGTACACCACGAGCGACGGCAACGTCTGGTTCGACGTGCACTCCTGGCCCGCCTACGGCGAGCTCACGCGGCAGCGGGTCGAGGACCTCAGCCCCGAGGAGGGCGCCGACGCCGCGGGCGCCGCGTCCGACAAGAAGAACCCGCACGACTTCGCGCTGTGGAAGGCCCCCAAGCCGGGTGAGCCGGAGACGGCGTCCTGGGACACCCCGTACGGCCGTGGCCGGCCCGGGTGGCACCTCGAGTGCTCCGCGATGTCGCACAGGTACCTCGGCGAGTCGTTCGACATCCACGGCGGCGGGCTCGACCTGCGGTTCCCGCACCACGAGAACGAGCAGGCGCAGTCGCGGGCCGCGGGCTACGGGTTCGCCCAGCGCTGGATGCACGTCGCGTGGGTCACGCAGTCCGGGGTGAAGATGTCGAAGTCGCTCGGCAACGGGCTGCTGGTCGAGGAGCTGCTCAAGCAGGCGCCCGCGCCCGTCGTGCGCTACGCCCTCGCGTCCGTGCAGTACCGCTCGATGCTCGAGTGGGCGCCCGACACCCTGGACGAGGCCCGTACCACGTGGGAGCGGCTGTCCGGGTTCGTCACGCGGGCGTCCGAGCGGGTGGGCGACGTGCCGGCGGACGAGGTCGCCAAGGCCGACGTGCCGCAGGCGTTCGCGGACGCGATGGACGACGACCTCAACGTGCCCCAGGCGCTCGCCGTCGTGCACGAGCACCTCCGGGCCGGCAACTCGGCCCTCGCCGCGGGCGACGAGGCGGCGGTCCGGAGCGAGCTCGTGGCGCTGCGCGCGATGCTCGACGTGCTGGGCCTCGACCCCGCCGACCCGCAGTGGTCGACGTCGTCGGACGACCGGTACGCGACCGCCCTCGACGCCCTCGTCACGGCCGAGCTCGCCGCCCGCGCGCAGGCGCGCGCCGCGAAGGACTGGGCCACCTCCGACGCGATCCGCGACCGCCTGGCGGCGGCCGGCATCGAGGTCCAGGACTCCGCCGACGGCGCCCGCTGGGCGCTGTCCTGATCCGAACCACCGGCTGAGAGAGATACACGATGGCAGGCAACTCCAAGCGCCCCGGTGCGGTGCGCAAGGCCGGCTCCAAGAAGGGTGCCCAGGTCGGCACCGGCGGGCACAAGCGCAAGGCGCTGCAGGGCAAGGGCCCGACGCCCAAGGCGGAGGACCGCACCTACCACCCGGCCCACCAGCGCAAGCTCGCGGCCGAGCGGCGCGCCGCCGCGGCCCAGCGCCGTCCGGGTGCACCCGGCGGGCGGGGCGCAGGGCGCAAGGGGGCAGGGGCCGCCGAGGTCGTCGCCGGGCGCAACTCCGTGCTCGAGGCGCTGCGCGCCGAGATGCCGGCCGAGGGCCTGTACCTCGCGTCGCGGATCGACGCCGACGACCGTACGCAGGAGATCCTCGAGATCGCCCACGCGCGCAGCCTGCCGATGTACGAGGCGTCGCGCCTCGACCTGGACAGGATCACCGACGGCGCCGTGCACCAGGGCGTCGCCATGAAGGTGCCGCCGTACGACTACCGTGACGCCGACGACCTGCTCGACGCCGCCGCCGAGGCCGGGGAGCCGCCGCTGGTCGTGGCGCTCGACAACGTGACCGACCCGCGCAACCTCGGCGCCGTGCTGCGCTCGGGCGGCGCGTTCGGCGCGCACGGCGTGCTCGTGCCCGAGCGGCGCTCCGCCGGGGTGACGGCGTCGGCCTGGAAGGTGTCCGCTGGGGCAGCGGCCCGCGTGCCCGTCGCGCGCACGACCAACCTGGCGCGCGAGCTCGCGGCGCTGAAGAAGGCGGGCTGCTTCGTCGTCGGCCTCGACGCGGGCGGCGACATGCCGGTCGGTGACCTCGCGTACGCGACCGACCCGCTCGTGCTCGTCGTCGGCTCGGAGGGCAAGGGCCTGTCTCGGCTGGTGCGCGAGGCGTGCGACGCCGTCGTGTCCATCCCGATCGCGGACACCACCGAGTCGCTCAATGCCGCTGTCGCGGCCGGGATCACGCTGTACGAGGTGGCGAAGCAGCGCTCCGCGGCCGCGGGGCAGGCCCGGGCCTAGCTGTCCGGGCTCGGCTCCAGCTCGGCCTCGCCCGGCGGGAGGCCGAGCACCGCGTCCTCGTCCGGGCGGTGCCGCAGCACGTTCTCGACGTACGACCGCGCCGCCTCGGGCAGCGGGATGTCCCGCTGCGCCTGCTGCGAGATGAACCAGCGGTGGTCGAGGATCTCGTGGAACAGCTGCGCGGGCTCGAGCTTGCGGCGCAGCTCACGCGGCACGGCGTCGATCGTCGGGCGGAACACCTGGCGCACCCACGCGTGCGCGACGATCTGCTCCGAGTCGTTCTGCCGGTCGGTCGCCGCGCGGTAGCTGTCGAGGTCGTTGAGCAGGCGGCGGGCCTGGTTCTCCTGGACGTCGAGGCCCGTCAGCCGCAGCAGACGACGCGAGTGGTGCCCGGCGTCGACCACCTTGGGCTGGATGCGCACCGTGGTGCCGTCGATGTCGGTGGTGATCTCCAGCTCGTCGACGTCGAAGCCCAGGTCGTTGAGCCGCTCGATCCGGGCGGCCACGCGCCAGCGCTCGTCCACGTCGAACGCCTCCGACCCCGTCAGGGCGTCCCAGAGCTCGTTGTAGCGCTCCACGAGGGCGTCGCCGATGGCGACCTCGTCGACGTCCTCGTCGAGCAGCTCGCCCGCCGACAGGTCCATGAGCTCGCCGATGATGTTGGTGCGCGCCAGGTCGACGTCGTAGTTGCGCTGGCCGTCGGTGAGGCGGCGGTGCATGTCGCCGGTCTCGGCGTCGACGAGGTAGGCGGCGAACGTCTCGGCGTCGCGCCGGAAGAGGGTGTTGGAGAGCGACACGTCGCCCCAGTAGAAGCCGACCAGGTGCAGGCGCACCAGGAGCACCGCGAGGGCGTCGATGAGGCGCGTGGCGGTGTCGGGGCGCAGGTCCTGGCTGAACAGGGCGCGGTAGGGCAGCGAGAACGACAGGTGCTCGGTGACGAGCACGGCCTCGAGGCGCTCGCCGTCGGGCGCCCTGCGGCCGGTGATGACGCCGACGGGCACGACGGACGGCACCTCGATGCGGTGGAGCTGTCGCAGCAGCTCGTACTCGCGGTAGGCGACGGTCTCGCCGATCTCCTTGATCGCGATGACGCGGCCGCCGTGGTTGACGAAGCGGACCACGTGCCGCGAGATGCCCTGGGGCAGGGCCGCGAGGACCTCCTCGGGCCAGTCGACCAGCGGCACGTCCCACGGGAGGTCCAGCAGTGTCGGGTCGGGTGCGGCCGCGGTGATCTGAAGGTTCTGCTGGGCCATGGGCACCATTCTCGCTGACGGACTTCGCCGAGGTAGTCGTGTGGCGAGGTAGTCACCTGGCGAAGTAGTACTACTTCGCTGCGTGACTACCTCGCCACACGACTACCTCGGCGAGGGGTGAGGGGTATCAGCCGAGGCGCTCGCCCGACGTCGCGGAGAAGACGTGCGAGTGGCCCTGCTGGATGGTGACCGAGATGACGTCGCCCTTGTCCGGCACGGTGCGCGGGTCGATGCGGACGATCACCTGGTTGGTGTCACCGGCGGACAGGTCGACGTCGGCGGCGTCGCCCTTGAGCGAGCCGTAGACGAAGGCGTCCGAGCCGAGCTCCTCGACGAGGTTGACCTCGACGTCGAACGAGCCCGGGGTGCCGGTCGAGACCACGTCCAGCGCCTCGGGGCGGAAGCCGAGGGTCACCTTGCCGTTGTCGGAGTCCGGGATGGCCGAGGCGATCGAGCGCTCGAGCGGGATGCTCGCCGAGCCGACCTTCACGTCGCCGTCCTTGACGTCGAACGTGCCGATGTTCATGGCGGGGGAGCCGATGAAGCCGGCGACGAACACGTTGGCCGGGCGGTCGTACATCTCGCGCGGGGTGCCGACCTGCTGGAGGATGCCGCCGTTGAGGACCGCGATGCGGTCACCCATCGTGAGGGCCTCGGTCTGGTCGTGGGTCACGTAGACCGTGGTGACGCCCAGGCGGCGCTGGAGCGAGGCGATCTGCGTGCGGGTCTGGACGCGGAGCTTGGCGTCGAGGTTCGACAGCGGCTCGTCCATGAGGAACACCTGCGGCTGACGCACGATGGCGCGGCCCATGGCGACACGCTGACGCTGACCACCCGAGAGGGCCTTCGGCTTGCGGTCGAGGTACTCGGTGAGGTCGAGGATCTTCGCGGCCTCCTCGACACGCTGGCGGATCTCCGCCTTCGGCGTGCCGGCGATCTTCAGGGCGAAGCCCATGTTGTCCGCCACCGACATGTGCGGGTACAGCGCGTAGTTCTGGAAGACCATCGCGATGTCGCGGTCCTTGGGCTGCACGTCGGTGACGTCACGGTCACCGATGAAGATGTGCCCGCCGTTGACGTCCTCGAGACCCGCGAGCATGCGCAGGGACGTGGACTTGCCGCAGCCGGACGGGCCGACGAGGACGAGGAACTCGCCGTCCTCGATCTCCAGGTTCAGCTGGTCGACGGCCGGGCGCTCCGTGCCCGGGTAGACGCGCGTCGCGTGGTCAAAGGTGACCGTAGCCATGAGAAAACATCCCTCCACCGGCAGGTACGTGCCGGACGATCCGTTGTGGTCGGGTGTCGTTGCTTCCACTGACGTGTCGGCGGTGACACTGTTGCAGCGCGATCGTACCCCGCATCGTCAAGATCCCGGTATCGGCCAGGTCACGACGGGGTCAGGCCGCGCTCAGCGGCTCACTGCGGGTCCTCGCCCCGCAGCGTCCGTGCGAGGTCGACGAGCACGCCGGCCAGCGCGTCCGGGTCGTGCACGCGGTGCGACGCCAGGGTGTCGCCCGTGCCGACCTTGATCGACAGGTCGCCCTGCTCGAGCGAGCCGAAGGCGCTCTCGTCGGTGGTGTCGTCGCCCGCGTACAGCACGCGCACCTTCTCGACGCCGAGCTCTGCCGCGACGGTGCCGCGCAGGCGGCGCAGCGACTCGCCCTTGCTCGTGCTCACGACGGACACCTCGACGACGTCCTTGCCGTGCATGGCCGGCAGGCCGAGGTTGGCGGCCACCTCGTCGGCGGCCACGGTGATCGCCGCGGCGTCGTCCACGCTCGCCAGACGCGTGTGGACGACGGCGGCAGCCGGCTTGACCTGCACCCATGCCCCCTCGCGGCCGGAGACGGCGGACTCGAACCCCGCGACGAGGGCGTCGAGCTGGCCGGACTGCGTGGTGCTCAGCTCGAACGGCACCTGCTCGACCCCCGAGCTGGTGGCCCGCCCGGCCTCGGCGCCGTGGCTGCCGACCAGGAAGGTGCCCTCGGGCGCGTCGGCGCGCTCGGCCAGGTCGGACAGGTCCCGGCCGGACACGAACGCGAGCCGCACGGGCCCCTCCTGCGCCAGCTCGTGCACCTGCTCGATCGCGGCGCGGGCCGCCGTCGTCATGGTCGACGCCTTGGGGTCGTCCACGAGCGGGGCGAGCGTGCCGTCGAAGTCGCACGCGACGAGCCAGCCGGTGGTCGGCTTGCGGCGCCGGGTGCTCGTGCCGTTCCGCCGGGCGAGCCGGCCCTGGCGCCCTGCCGCCTCGGGGACGGCGGTGAACGCCGCCAGCGCGTCGTGCAGGCTGTGGTGCCGCGGCTCGGCAGCCCGCGGGTCGGCGACCTGCGGCCGGGGCGGCACGGCGGTGAGCACGCCGAGGAACGACTCCGACCACTTGGCGACGTCGTCGGCGAGGACCTTGCGGCGCAGGCGGCGCATGCGGCGGCGCTGCTCCTTGGGGTCCATGGTGGCCGCTGCGACGATGATGTCCTTCATGCCGTCGATGTCGTGCGGGTTGACGAGCAGCGGCCCGGGGGAGAGCTCGTCGGCGGCGCCGGTGAACTCGCTGAGCACGAGCGTGCCGCGGTCGTCGGAACGGGCGGCGATGTACTCCTTGGCCACGAGGTTCATGCCATCGCGCAGGGAGGTCACCAGCAGCACGTCGGCCGCGAGGTAGAGGGCGGCCATCTCCTCGGGCGGGTAGGAGTGGTGCAGGTAGTGGATGGCGGAGTGGCCGAGCTCGCCGTACTCGCCGTTGATGCGCCCGACCAGCACCTCCACGTGCTCGCGCAGCTCCTGGTAGGCGCCCACGTTCTCGCGGCTCGGGCTCGCCACCTGCACGAGCGTGTGGTGCTCGACGTCGAGCCGCCCGTCCTCGAGCAGCTCGCCGTAGGCCTTGATGCGGTGCCGGATTCCCTTGGTGTAGTCGAGCCGGTCGACGCCGAGCATGAGCACGTCGGGGTCGCCGAGGTCGGCGCGGATCTCCTTGGCGCGGGCCTGGACCTCGGGCGTGCGTGCCAGGGAGTCGAACCGGCGCGAGTCGATCGAGATGGGGAACGACGACGCCCGCACGTGCCGCCCCGGCCGCCCGTCGGCGTCGGGGATGGTGATGACGGGGCCGCGCGTCGTGTAGCCGGTCAGGCGCCGGGCCGAGCGCACGAAGTTCGCGGCGTCGCCGTTGCGCTGGAAGCCGACCAGGTCGGCGCCCAGCAGGCCGTCGATGATCTGCCGCCGCCAGGGGAGCTGCGCGAACAGCTCGACCGGCGGGAACGGGATGTGGTCGAAGAACCCGATGCGCAGGTCGGGGCGCAGGTCGCGCAGCATGCGCGGGACGAGCTGGAGCTGGTAGTCGTGCACCCACACGACGCCGCCCTCCGCCGCCTGCTCGGCGGCGGCGTCGGCGAAGCGCTGATTGACCCGGCGGTACGCGTCCCACCACTGGCGGTGGTAGGCGGGCGGCGCGATGACGTCGTGGTAGAGCGGCCAGAGGGTGTCGTTCGAGAAGCCCTCGTAGTAGCGCTTGATCTCTGTGGCGCTCAGGGTCACGGGGACCAGCAGCATCCCGTCGGCCGTGAACGGCTCGTGCGCGAGGTCGGGGGCACCGGACCAGCCGACCCAGGCGCCGTCGGCGTCCTGCATCACGGGTTCCAGGGCGGTGACCAGACCGCCGGGGGACCTCTGCCAGGTCAGCTCGCCGTCGGGGCCGACCGAGAAGTCGACCGGAAGCCGGTTCGCGACGACGACCAGATCGTACCCGTCTTTACCCGGCAATGTACTGCTCCTTGGAGGTAGAAGAGTCACGCTGTCCAGCGTCAAGACTACCGAGGTCTTGTACCTGGTCAGGGTAACGAGATCTGTTTCACTCGCGTCCCGGGACTCCTCCGGCGCTGGTCAGCGGGTCGGACGTGCCGGGCGTGGTGGCGAGCACCCGGGGTGGGCGGCCGATACCGTGTGCCCCATGGAGGAGGTGGACACCTCGGTCGTCCCGCACGGCGGGTGGCCCGCGGCCGGCTCGCAGCTCGGCGGGTACACGGTCGTGCGCGAGATCGGGTCGGGTGCCATGGGCGCCGTCTACCGGGCGGTGGACGGCGGCGGCAACGCCGTCGCGCTCAAGGTGCTGCACCGCCACCTCGACGACCCGTCGGCCCGGGAGCGGCTGCGCCGCGAGGCCGCCGCGCTGCAGGGCCTGCGCCACCCCGCCGTCGCCCGCGTGCTCGACGCCGAGCTCGAGGGCCCCGACGCCTTCATCGTCACCGAGCTCGTCGAGGGCCCGACGCTCGAGGAGGAGATCGACGAGCGCGGACCGCTCGACCCCCGCGACCTCTTCGAGCTCGCCGACCAGCTCGCCGACGCGCTCGAGGCGGTGCACGGGACCGGCGTCGTGCACCGGGACCTCACGCCGTCCAACGTGCTCATCGCGCGCACCGGGCCCGTGCTCATCGACTTCGGGCTCGCGCAGGGACCGAACGACCCGCGCGCCACGCGCACCGGCTTCGTCATGGGCACGCCCGGCTACCTCGCGCCCGAGCTGCTCGACGGCGCCGAGCCCGGCCCCGACACCGACTGGTGGTCCTGGGCCGCCGTGCTCGCGTTCGCAGGCACCGGACGCGCGCCCTTCGGCGTGCGGCCCACCGAGCTCGTGCTGCGCCGCTCCCGCCGCGGCGAGGCCGACCTCGACGGGCTCCCGCCGCGCGCCGAGCGCGCCCTCGGCTCCGCGCTGCGGGCCGTGCCCGCCGAGCGCTGGGGACCCGACGAGGTGGCGCGCGCGCTCAGGGCCGAGTCGGTCGCCTTCCTCGCCGCCGCCCAGGGCGACGACGGCGAGAGCACCGTCGTGCTCGGCGCGTCGTCGACGGCCGCCGACGCCGGCTCGACACGCGTGCTGCCCGACGGCGCGCCCGCAGGCCGCGCGCCCGTGTCCGCCGCGGCGGGCGGGACGGGCGTCGGGGTCGCAGCCGGGGCCGCGGCGCGCCGCCGGGGCGCCGAGGGCGGCGTGAGCGACCTGGCCGCAGCCCCCGTGCGCGGCCGCTCGGTGACCGGGCGGGCCGTCGGCGCGCCGAGCCCCGTGGCGCCGTCCGCCCCACCGACCATCGCGCCGCAGGCCGTCGCCCCGCCCGTCAGCCCGGCCCGCGTGCCCGGGTTCCGCGGCGTCGTCGCGCTGGCCGGGCTGGGCCTCGTCACGCTCGCCGCCACCATGCCGGGCGTCGCCGTCGCCGTGCTCGTCGCCCTGCTCGCCGGACTGCGCCTCGCGGGCATCGTGGTCGAGGAGGTGCGCGCCCGCCGCGCCCGGCGAGGGCCGCGCCCCTCCGACACGGCGGTCACGACCCTCCTGTCGCCCTGGTACCTCGTGCGGGCCGTGTTCGGCGTGCTGCCCGCCGCGGCCGTCGCCGTGTGCGCGGGGGTCATCGTCGTGCTGCTCGGGCTCGCCGTCTTCGGGCCGGGCAACTGGATCATCGCGCCCGTGCCCACGATCGAGGCGCGGTCCGTCGGCGGCGTCAACCGGCCGATCGTCGACAGCCTCGTGCTCGCCGTGGCCATGCTGGTCACCGTCGTCGTCGCCTGGTGGGGGCCTGCGTCGTACGGCACCCGGGTCGGTGCCGCGACGCTGCTGCCGCGGCTCGCCGGCTCCCGACGGGCTCGGTTCGTGATCGCGCTGGTGCTGCTGGCGCTCGCGGTGGCAGCTGCGGTGCCGCTGCTCGATGGCGAGGTGGTGGTCCGGTGGTGGCCGCTGGGCGCCCGGCCCGACGTGGCCTGGTAGCCGGTGCCGACCGGCGCGCAATCGTAACGAAACGCCCAGGGATCTCCCAGCGAGCGCTAGTAGTCTTGTCTCGGCGCGTCGTCGCGCCTCGCCCCCATTGGCCCGCATCCTCGAAGGACCCCGATGTCGACGAACATGACCAAGGCGCAGCGCCGCGACGCGGCACGTGCCGAGGCCCTCGCCCTCCAGAAGAAGCAGCAGGCCCGGGAGAAGCGGAGCCGCCTGATCGTGCTCAGCCTGCTCGCGCTCGCCGTCATCGGCCTCGGCATCACGATCTGGCTGATCGTCGCCGAGGGGCAGAAGACGCCCATGGAGAAGGTGGACAACATCCCCGCGGGCGTCGTCGAGCAGACGGGCATCCCCGTCGGCGCGGAGGGGACGGCGGGCACCGAGAACGAGGGCGCCCCGGTGCTCGACGTGTACGTCGACTACATGTGCCCCGTCTGCGGCCAGTTCGAGGCGCTGAACGGCGCGAGCATCACCGAGATGCGCGAGGCCGGTGACGTCACGCTGGTGGTGCACCCGATCTCGATCCTGGACCGCCAGTCGCAGGGCACCGAGTACTCGACGCGTGCGGCCGCCGCTGCCGCGTGGGTCGCGGACCAGGCCCCCGAGCAGTTCAACGCGTTCCACGAGGCGCTGTTCGAGAGCCAGCCGGAGGAAGGCGGCCCGGGCCTGTCGGACGAGCAGCTCGGCCAGGTCGCGGAGGGCGCCGGCGTGCCTGCCGACGTCGCCGCCGGTATCGCCTCGGGCGACGCGATGGACACGTACGAGGAGTGGGTCGGGGCGGCGACCAAGGTTGCGGGCGACGACCCCGCCGTCCAGAACCCCGAGACCGGGGGCCTGGGCACGCCGACCGTGCTGATCGACGGCGAGCGGTTCGCGGGCTGGCAGACGGTCGGTGCGCTGACCGAGGCCATCACGGGCGAGGCGCCCGCGTCGGGCGACTCCTCGGACGAGCCGTCCACCGAGCCGTCCGAGTGACCGCCGGATGAGCAGGGCCCCGGGCGGTTCGCCCGGGGCCCTGCTCATTTCCTGCGCCGCGCGGGGGCACGACCGGTTAGGCTGTTCCCCGCTTGCCGCCTTAGCTCAGCTGGTAGAGCTCCCGCCTTGTAAGCGGAAGGTCGTCGGTTCGAACCCGACAGGCGGCTCCAGATGTTCCAGCAGGTCGGCGCCGTTGCGGTGCCGGCCTGCTGT
>DATGOB010000147.1:0-7428 GCA_036010205.1 Promicromonospora sp.
GTTCTACTGCTTGGAGGCAACGGCATGAGCACAGCACCAGCCGTTGACACCTACGTGTCAGCCGCCCTGGCGCCCCTGCGCACCCTCGCCCGAGCGCTCACACGCCTCGGTCGAGCCGTCCGACGGCGCCCGATCGTCGGCGTACTCATGTTCCTCGGCTTCCTCGCGCTGCTCGGCTTCTTCAGCCCTGCGCCCGCCTACGCCGACGACGGCCCGCCGCCCACCGGCTTCGGCGATCTGCTCGTCGGCCCGAACCTGCGCGGCGGCCACGCGCCCACCCTCTACGAGCGGTACCCGCTCGGCGCCTACACCTTCGACACCAACCGGCTCAACAGCGGCACCGACTGGTTTCACATCGCCGTCAACAACATCGCTTCCGGCCTGATGCTCGTCGCCGCCGCCATCATTCGCGGCGCGATCGTGCTGCTGTGGACGATGTTCGACAGCACATCGCTGACCGGCCTCGCCAACGCCATCACCGGCAACCTTGGCGCCACCGCCTCGGCCCTTCTGCCCTGGCTGCTGCCGAGCGCCCTAGCCATCGGCGGACTCACCGCCTATGTCATGGGGCGCAACACCCAGGGCGGCAGCCTCGGGCAGCTCCTGTGGGTCGGCGTCGCCGGCATCCTCGCGATTTCGTTCGCGGTCTCACCGCAGTTGTGGGTCCAGACGCTCACCGACATTCGCAACGCCGGCACCACCGCCGTCCTCACGGCGGCGTCAACGAGCGTCACCACGACCGAGACCCCGTTCCCCGGTCCCGCAGCGACCTTCGGAGACTCGGCGCAGGAGAACATGCTCCGCACGTCGGGCGACGCCATCTGGCGCTCCTACGTGGCGACGCCCTGGTGCTACACCAACTTCGGCTCCCGCGACGCATGCGAGGCATACGGCCCCGGCATCCTCGAGCTGGGCGTCAACGCTGACGCACGCTCCGACTGGATTCAGGAGCGCGCCGAGGGCCACCCAGGCGAGTACGACTCCGACGGCGATCGCTACCGCTGGATCGCCGGCAAGAACTCGCCCGAGCGGCTGGCAATGGTGCTGTTCACGCTGCTCGTCGCCGCGATGTTCGCGCTGCTCGTCGTCGTCGTGAGCGCCGCAGCGCAAATGGCCTTCATAGCCGCGCTGCTGGCGCTGTTCACCGGCGTGGTGTTCACCCAACTCTGGGCCATCCCCGGACGGCCCCGGCAGTGGGCGAACAAGTGGCTGGAAGTCGTCATCGGCTTCATGCTCCAGTCGATCATCGGAGCACTCGTGCTCAGCGCCACCCTCGTGCTGGTCGGCGCCGCGTTCAGCCTCGCGGGCGAGTACGGCTGGGGCGTCGCCGCGTTCCTCGCTATCGCGATCGCTGTCGCAGCGTTCTCGATGCGCCGTACGGTCGGCACCATCATGGGCGCGCTCACGCCCGGTGGCGGCATGAGCGCCCTCATGGGTGCTCTCGTGCTGCGCGGCGTCTCCCGCGGCCTCGGCCGCCTCGCAGGCGGCGCTCGGGGCCTCGCTCGCGCTGGCGCCGCAACCGGCTCCGCTCGCGGCGCCAGCTCTGCTCGCGCGGGCGGTGCAGCCGGCGGGGCAGCGGGGGGTGCGCGAGGCATCGCTGATGCAGTCCGTGAAGCGGGCGGGCGCGCCGTCGGCCGCGCCCGCGGCCTGCGCTTCAAGGAGTACGGCCGTCGCTTGCCCAGAGACCCCGGCAACGCCAGCCGTACAGGCGCAGGCAGCTCCACGGGTGCGACCGCACCCGCCGGCCGGCCGGCCGGGAACGATCGCCCTGGTGGCGGTGCCGGCACGTCGAGCGCCCGCCCGGCGCCCTCCCGTGGCGGACGTCGCGCGGCCCGTCCGACGACGACACCCCGTGCACCGGGACGGCGCAGCGTCGGAACGGCCAGGCTCCGCGAGAACCCACCCGCGCCGGGGCGCGTCTCCCGCCCGGCGGCAGAGCGCCAGCAGGCGATCACGGTGCGGCCCGCGCAGCCACGGCCCGCGCGAGCCGTGAGGCCCCCGGTGCCACGCCCCGCTCGGGCTCACGGCCAAGGGCCGGCGCCCGCCGCGCAGGTGATCCGGCCCAACCCTCCGGCCGTCATGCCGCCACGACAGGCGCGGCCTGCCCAGCAGCCAAAGCCTCGTCAGGTTGAGCCGCCGCGGCGGCGACGGGAGGGCCGATGAGCCAGCCGGACCGGTGGCGCGACTTGCTCGACCCTCGGTACGACTACCCCGAGGACGTCGAGCAGGCAGGCGACGGCATGCGCCGCGGCGCGCGGCGCGCCGCCCGCCGCCAGGCGCGCCGCGAGTACCGCAAGCAGGACGCCGTGGCCCGCCGGTCGTGGATCGAAGCTCGCGCCCGAGACGGCGACGACCGCGACACAAGCCGCGGCCGCGCCGTCCTGCTCGGTCTCATCGCTCTCATCGTCGCCATCGGCATGCTCGTCACATGGCTCCGCGGCGCCGACGGCGGCGAGCCCGGCGACGGCGCCCCTGCCACCGTCGAGGCCACCGCCACACTGTCGGCGCCGCCGACGGAGCCGAGCGGCGCCGACCAGGCGCCGACCACCGCCACGGCGACGACGACCTCGCCGTCGACCGCGCCGAGCTCGGCGTCCGCGGCGGAGGCGTCACCTGTCGACGTCGCCGCCGAGTGGGCCGGCGCCTGGTTCAACTACGACCCCGAGCAGCACGAGCCGGCAGACCGTATCGAGGCCGTCCGCCCGCTCGTGACCGAACAGCTCGCGCAGTGGCTCAGCACCGAGGACCGCACGGCCAACCATTACGAGACGACCGGCGCCGTGCTCGCGCTCGACAGCGCCCAGCCCGGCGACGCCGAGGCTGGCGCACCGGTGGACACTGACCTCCGCGCGACCGTCCAGCTCGTCGTGTCCACCACCACGACCGAGCCCGGCGGCAGCCCGCAGGCCACCGTCCTGCCCTACGTCGTGACGCTAGAGCGTCCGACGTCGGCTGACGCCTGGCTGGTGAGCTGGTTCGAGCAGGCCACCCATGAGTGAGCAGCAGCAGGGTTCCGGCGCCGGCCTCGCTCTAGCCGGCGCCGCCGCCCGCGCGGCCGGCACCGGCGCGATGGTCAAGGTCGGCGCCGTTGTCGCCGTCCTCGTCTTCGCAGGTGTGATCCTCATCGGACTGCTCGGCGGTGGCGCGCCGAGCGGCTTCCATTGGGCCGGCTCGGGCGGTGCCGACACCTGCTCCGGCACCATGCCGCAGACCGGGGGCGGCGAACTCACCGACGAGCAGGAGCAGATCGCCCGGATCGCCAACGACGTCGCCACCGACATGAACATGCCCGGCCAAGCCGTCCTCATCATCTTCATGGCGGGCCTCCAAGAGTCGCAGATGCGCAATCTCGACTACGGCGACCGCGACTCGCTCGGCTGGCTCCAGCAGCGCCCCTCGCAGGGCTGGGGCACCCCCGAGCAGGTCATGGACCCCGCGCACGCCGCCCGCATGTTCTACGACGCCCTGCGTCGCGTGGCCGGCTGGGTCGACATGCCCTACTGGCAGGCAGCGGACGCCGTGCAGCGATCCGCCTATCCGACCTACTACGCCAAGCACGAGCAGCGCGCACGAGACATCGCTGCCACCATCGGCGCCGACCTCGACCGCCCCGGCGAGCCCTACGTGCAGGGGCCGCCGGTGCCGCGCGACGACGACCCCGGTCTCGACCTCGACGTCGGCGACCTTTGGCCCGAGCGCTGCGACCCGGACCTCGACGGCCTGGTCGTGAGTGCCGAGGGCTGGACCCACCCAGCTCCCGGCATGACGAGGCTGACCTCCCGGTTCGGCGAAGTCCGCACCGGCTACTCACACATGGGCGACGACCTCGCCGCCCCAGCCGACAGCCCGATCCTCGCCGCCGCTGACGGCGTGGTCACGCACGTCTCCTGCCTGCCCTGGCGCGGCCGCTCGCAGTGCAACATTCAGATCGGCCACGGCACCGACGCCGCCACCGGCCAGACCGTCGAAACCCTCTACGTGCACATGTTTCCCGACGGCGTACTGGTCGACCGCGGCGACCAGGTGGCCGCTGGTGACGTCATCGGCCGCGTCGGGAACAACGGCAACAGCTTCGGCTACCACCTGCACCTAGAGGTCTGGCTCGACGGCCTGGAGGTCGCGCCTGTCGCCTTCTTCGCCGACCGCGGCGTCGACCTCAGCCGCCCGCCCGCGCCCGGCCCGCAAGCGGCCGGATGACACCGCGCCGCGCGCTCCCAAACTGCTCCCAAGTTGCTACCATTTTGCTATGACTCAGGTTCTAGCTGTGTACAGCGAGACCGGTGGCACGACCAAGACGACGACAGCCGTGTCGCTCGCGACCGAGGCTGCTCGCGCCGGCCTGCACACCCTTCTGATCGACCTCGATCCGCGCGGCGCGGCCACCAAGTGGCTTGGCGTCCAGCCGTCCGGTCCCGGCCTCGACGTCGGCGCGATCCTCGCCGACGAAGAGCCGACCGGCTGGGCCAACGACTTGGCGGTGCAGACGCCGTGGGAGCGGCGCCTGCGCTTCATCCCTTCATCGCGGCAGGTCAGCCTCCGCGAGAAGGAGAGCGCCGACCACGCCGAGACGCGGCTGCGGATCGCCCTCACCGACGTCGAGGCCGACGTCGTGGTGATCGACTGCCCCAACCGTCAGGGCGGACCGCTCACGCTCAACGCCCTGACCGCCGCGACCGACCTCGTGATCGCCTGCAAGGCCGACGAGGACGGTCTCGACGGCGTCGACGGGGCGATCACCACGCTCGCGCGCTTCCGCCGCGCGAGCATCAACCGCGGGCTCCCCGAGGACGGTCTCGTGAAGCTACGCGGCATCGTGGTTGGGGACTTCCCGGACACGATCATCACCCGCGACGCACGCCGTGCTGTCGACGTGCTCCGCGAGCACTACGCGGAGCACCTGGTGACCCCGTTCATCCCGCACCGGCAGATCGTCAAGGAAGCCCGTTCCGCTGGGGACTACTACGGCCGCTACGAGCCGGCCGGCGCGCTGGTCGCCGGCCTCTACGCAGAGGCCGCCGCCTCGATCATCGACCGCTACCCGACGAAGGAGACCCGATGAGCACCGACCGGCCTACCCCCCGCAGCCGGCCGCGGCCGCCCGCCGACGCAGACCTGGACCCGGCCGACCTCGCACCGGGTCGTCGTGACGACCCCCCGGCGCGACGCACGCCCACGCCCGCACCTGCGGCGGAGGCACCCGCACCGCGCGCGAGTGCTCCCCGCCGCGCGAAGTCCAGCACCAGCGACTCACTGCCTGACGACCTGCCGCTCGCCGAGGCCCTGCAACTCATGCAGAGCGGCGGTCCTACCAAGCAGCTCGGTCTGCGAATCTCCGAGCCGGTTTACAACCTGCTCGCGCAGACCGCCCGCGACTCCAACACCAAGCAGCGAACGCTGTTGGAGTACGCGATCGTCAAGGCGTTCGCTACCGAGGAGGGGAAGCGCACATGGCGCGTGAAGTGATCTTGCGTGACGACCTCGACGGCTCCCTAGAGGACGTCGAGACCGTCACCATCAGCCACAACGGCCGCACCGTGGAGGTCGACCTGTCGAGCGCCAACCGCGCCCGGCTCGCCGAGCTGCTTGATCCGTACATGCGCGCCGGCCGCCGCCCCTCACGGCCCGCGTCGTCCGGCCGCACTCGGCCGAGCCGTAAGCAGGCCGAGCGCAACCGGGCCATCCGCGAGTGGGCCGCGAGCGTCGGGCTCAGCGTCCCCAACCGCGGCCCGATCCCCGCTGACGTCGCCGAGCGGTACGACCGGGAGGTCGGGCAATGAGCCTCATTGCCTCCGACCTCCCACGCATCCTCGGGGAGCTGCGCCGCGACGGCACCGCCGTGGTCACGGCTCCCAACGGCCGCACGGTGCACGTCGACGGCACCGGCAACCTCGACGTCACGCGCCAGCACGTCATGCAGGCGCTCACGTCGCTCACCGTCGAGGCGGGGCTCAGCGAAGCCCTCGCCGAGCTGGACGACCCCGAAGTCGTCGGCAAGACGTACCTGCACGTCACGACTGCCGCCGACGGCCAGGTCCGCGCCGAACTGGTGTCGCCGCCCGTCCCCGTCCCCGCCCCGGCGACGCCGACGGTGGCCGCCGCGCCGGTGCACGCCGCGGCGCCCACCGACCCGGCGCACAACCCCGGCTGGCGGCCGAGGCCCGAGCAGGAGGTTCCTGCCGGCCAACCGGCCGACGCCGTAGCCGCCGCCCCGCGCGACCCATTCGAGCGTTCGTTCCTCACACCAAGCCGCTCGATCGAGCGTCGTCCCGCTCAGACCGGCTGGCGAGGCGCCGCGAACAAGCTCGGTCTGCGTCTGGCCCCGACCGAGGGCGAGCTGAGCCTGCGGCGCGCGGTGCGCACCGTGTCTCAGCACTGGCCCGGCGTGCGCCGCGTCGCCGTCGCCAACGGCAAGGGCTCCGCCGGCAAGTCGCCGACGGCCATCATGCTGTCGGCCGTCTACGCCCGCTACGGCGCGGGCGGGGTCGCCCTGATCGACAACAACCCCACCCGCGGGACGGTCGGCTGGCGCACCGAGCAAGGGCCGCATGACGCCACCGTGCTCGACCTGCTACCGCAGATCGACACGCTCATGCAGGCCAGCGCCAGCCACGCTGACCTCGCCGGCTACCTGCACCACCAGCCGGAAGATCGCTTCGACGTCCTGCGGTCCAAGCCGGACAAGCTGGGCGCCCCGTTCACCGCCGACGAGCTCGACGCCGTGGTGCAAGTGCTCACGCGCTTCTACCGGTTGCAGGTGTTCGACTCCGGCAACGACGAGAGCGCGAGCGTGTGGCAGCGGATGATCGACCTCTCCACGTCTCTCGTCGTGCCCACACTGGCCCGCCGCGAGTGGGCCGAGACCGGCCGCGTCATGCTCAACGAGCTGCGACACCGTGACGAGCACGGCGCCGCGCTCGTGAGCAACGCGGTGGTCATCGTGACCAACGCCGACGCGCACAAGTCCGCCGACGACGTGCGCGCCATCGCCGACCAGTTCGCCGGCCTCGTCCGAGGCGTCGCCACCATCCCGTTCGACGCTGGCATGGTCGAGGGGCACCTGCGCTGGGAAGGGTTGCAGCCGCGCACCCGCGACGCCTGGGTCCGCGCCGCCGCCCTGGTCGCCGACGGCTTCTAGCCGCGCACCCGCCCGAAGGGCCACCGACCTCTCGACTACGTGAGGGCGGTGGCCCTTTCGCATGCCAGACGGTCGTCGCTGCGCGACGACACAACGAGCGCCTCCGGCGCCGGACGTTGGCTCCCGCTCCGCGGGGCCGGGGTCGTTCCTGACCGCTCCATCATCGCCGGCCAGGCCGTCCGCACAAGCCCGCTCCGCGGGCCAGCTCCGCCGAACAAACCGCCACGCGCTCCGCTGGCGCTCCGCTTATTTCGCGGCGGTTTCTTCTCCCCCGCTGCCCTCCGGGTTGCTGC
>DATGOB010000148.1:0-5394 GCA_036010205.1 Promicromonospora sp.
CACCGATCAGACCCGACGCCGGACAGCCCCACCAGACCCGAGACCCGGCCCTGTGCACATCCCCCCGCCCCGGCTCCCTGTGGAAATCTCTCGACCCCGCGGACCACCACGGTGGTCCCCTTCGAGAACGACCTGCGGGACGCTTTCGCGGCCAGAAGTGTGCCGCAGGTCGTTCTCGAGGATCGCTCGGTGAGCGGCGACCAGCGTCAGGACAGCGCCTCGCGGAGGGTGTCGAGGCCCACCGAGCCCAGGTTCAGCGCCCTGGCGTGGAACGCCTTGATGTCGAAGTCCTCGCCGCGCGCCGTCGCGACGGACCGGGCGGCGTCCCGCGTCTGCTCCCAGAGGCGCTGGCCCACCTTGTACGACGGCGCCTGCCCCGGCCAGCCGAGGTACCGGTTGAACTCGAACCGGACGAACTCCTCGGCCATGTTCACGTTGGCCAGCAGGAACGGCCACCCCTTCTCGGCGGTCCAGGTGCCGCCGCCCCACCGCTCGGGGGCGGGCAGGCCGAGGTGCACGCCGATGTCGAAGACCACGCGGGCGGCGCGCAGCCGCTGGGCGTCGAGCATGCCGAGCCGGTCGCCCGGGTCGTCCAGGTGGCCGAGGTCGGCCATGAGTCGCTCGGCGTACAGGGCCCAGCCCTCACCGTGGCCGGAGACCCAGCAGGCCAGGCGGCGCCAGCTGTTCAGGGTGTCCCGGGCGAACACGGCCTGGCCGCACTGCAGGTGGTGGCCCGGCACGCCCTCGTGGAACACGGTCGTCTTCTCGCGCCACGTGTTGAACTCCGTGACGCCCTCCGGCACGGCCCACCACATGCGGCCGGGGCGGGACCAGTCGTCGCTCGGGGCCGTGTAGTAGATCCCGCCCGACTGCGTCGGGGCGATCATGCACTCCAGGTCCAGCACGGGCTCGGGGATGTCGAAGTGCGTGCCGTTCAGGGCGGCGACAGCGGCGTCGGACGTCTCCTGCATCCAGGCCTTGAGGGCGGCGGTGCCCTCGAGTCGGCGTGCGGGGTCGGCGTCGAGCGCGGCGACAGCATCCTCGACCGTGGCGCCCGGCCCCGCGATCTGGGCGGCGACCTGCTCCTGCTCTGCGACGATCCGGTCGAGCTCCTCCAGGCCCCACCGGTAGGTCTCGTCGAGGTCCACCGTCGCGCCCAGGAAGTACCGCGACCACAGGGCGTAGCGGTCGCGGCCGACGGCGTCCGCCTCCGGCGCCTGCGGTGCCAGGTCGCGCTCCAGGAACTCCGCGAGCTTCCCGTAGGCCGCGCGGGCCGCCGTCGCCCCGTGCTCGAGCTCCTTGCGCACCAGGCTGCACGACGCCGACTCGTCCAGCACCGCGTCGACCTGCGGGCCGCTCACGAACGACGCGAAGAACGAGCTGTCGCCGGCCAGCTCACGGGCCTGGCCGATGGCCTCGTGCACCTGGCGGACGGCGGCGACGTCGCCCCGGGCGGCGGCGGCGGTCAGCGACTCGATGTACCCGTCGACCGCGCCCGGAAGACCGTTGAGGCGGCTCGCGACGTTCTCCCACGCCTCGACCGATCCGGTGGGCATGATGTCGAAGACGTCGCGCAGGTGCTGCACCGGCGAGTCGATGTTGTTCAGCTCCCGCAGGCCCTCGCCGGCCTCGTGCAGCTCGAGCTCCAGGCCGACGCGCTCGCGCATCGCGGACAGCGTGACCCGGTCGACGTCGTCGACGGGTTCCAGCCCGTCCAGCGCCGCCAGCACGTCGCGCCCGGCCCGGGCCCGCGCGTCATGGCCGGCAGGGGAGAAGTCGGTCAGCTCGTGGTCGTGCCCGGGCAGGCCCATGTCGGTCGCCGCCAGGGGGTCGAGCGCGGCGATCCGGGTGACGTAGTCGTCCGCGACGGCGTCGATCGGCGTCGGGGTCCGTGTGGGGGAGGTCATGGAGGGGAGCCTACGACCGCGCCCGCGGGCAGGCCCCCGAACATGCGGTCAGGAACGCAGGCTCCAGCGCCACGCGTCGGCGTTGTGCCGTCCCGCGCGCCCGCCGAAGCTCTTCGCCGTCGCGGGGGAGTTCCCGCGCAGCGAGCGGGCCCGGTTGGTCCACTCGTCGAGCGGCGCGGCGTCCTCGGGCTCCGGACCCGCCGCCGCGACGGCGGCAAGGCCCGCGACCAGGGCGGCGACCTCGACGTCGTCCGGGCGGCCCCGGACCACGCGTACCTGCGGGTTCATTCGTCGTCCTCCTCGTAGAAACCGAAACCGGGCGCCTCGCCGCGCGAGGCCGCCCACTCGGCGATGTCGTAGCCGCCGTCGGTGAGCGCCGTGGCCACGGACTCCCCGGCCGCGTCGAGCAGGTCGATCACGCCGTCGAGGGACGCGTCGCCGCCCTCCCGGGCCGAGACGACGAACCCCAGGTAGAACGCCTCGGTGTCCTCGGGCGTGGGCTCGTCGACGGCGTCCGGCTCCGCGCCGTCCTCGGGCTCCCACACCGACGACGTGAGGTCGGGGTGCATGCCGAGGGCGCCGTGCAGCACGTCGAACAGCGCGGCGTTGAGGTGCCCCACCCGCGACTCCAGGGCCAGGACTCGCGGGTCCTCGTCCGCCTCGGCGGCGCCGAACTCGGCGCGGACGCCCACGGCGGTGCCGACGTACTCGTGCAGGGCAGCCGCCAGCGCGTCGACCGCGCGGTGCATGGGCTCCGCGTCGACGCGGCCCATCGGCGCGGGGCCGTGGGTGGCGTCCTCGTGGCTCATCTGGTTCGTCCTCCGGTCCTCCCGCCGGTCAGAGCGGGATGTTGCCGTGCTTCTTCGGAGGAAGCGTAGATCGCTTGGTGCGCAGCGCGCGCAGGGCGCGCACGACCTGTACGCGGGTCTCGGACGGCCGGATCACCGCGTCGACGTACCCGCGCTCGGCGGCGTCCCACGGGTTGACGATGGCGTCCTCGTACTCGGCGGTCAGCCGCGCCCGCTCCGCCTCGACGTCGCCGCCCGCCTCCGCGACGGTCTTCAGGGCGCCGCGCTGCAGGATGTTCACGGCGCCGCTCGCGCCCATGACGGCGATCTGCGCGGTGGGCCAGGCCAGGTTGACGTCGGCGCCGAGCTGCTTGGAGCCCATGACGATGTACGCGCCGCCGTACGCCTTGCGCGTGATGATCGTGACCAGCGGCACGGTCGCCTCGGCGTAGGCGTAGATGAGCTTCGCGCCACGGCGGATGATGCCCTGGTGCTCCTGCCCGACGCCGGGCAGGAACCCCGGCACGTCCACGAACGTCAGCACGGGGATGTTGAACGCGTCGCACGTGCGCACGAACCGCGCGGCCTTCTCGGCCGCGTCGATGTCGAGCGTGCCCGCCATGGACTGCGGCTGGTTGGCGATGATGCCGACCGACTGGCCCTCGACGTGCCCGAACCCGGTGAGCACGTTCGTGGCGAACATCGGCTGCACCTCGAGGAACGACTCCGGGTCCAGCACCGCCTCGACCGCCTCGCGCATGTCGTAGGGCTGGTTGTCGCTGTCGGGGATCAGCTCGTCGAGCGCCTCGTCCTCCGGCGTCACCTCGAGCACGGTGTCGCCCTCCGGCGGGTAGGCAGGGGCGTCCGACAGGTTGTTCTGCGGCAGGTAGCTCACGAGGTGGCGCACGTAGTCGAGCGCGTCGTCCTCGTCGCTGCCCATGTAGTGCGCGACGCCGGAGCGCGTGTTGTGCGTGCGCGCGCCGCCCAGCGTCTCGAAGTCGACGTCCTCGCCCGTGACGGTCCGGATCACGTCCGGGCCCGTGATGAACATGTTGGACGTCTGGTCGGCCATGACGATGAAGTCGGTCAGGGCGGGGGAGTAGACCGCGCCGCCGGCGCTCGGGCCGAGGATGAGCGAGATCTGCGGGATCACGCCCGACGCCGCCACGTTGCGCCGGAACATCTCCGCGAACTGCGTCAGGGCCGCGACACCCTCCTGGATGCGCGCGCCGCCGCCGTCGCTGATGCCGATCAGCGGCACGCCCGTGCGCAGCGCGAGGTCCTGCACCTTGGTGATCTTCTGGCCGTGCACCTCGCCGAGGCTGCCCCCGAACACCGTGAAGTCCTGCGAGTAGACGCAGACCTGGCGGCCGTCGATCGTGCCGTACCCGGTGACGACGCCGTCGCCCGCGATCCGCTTCCTGTCGAGCCCGAAGTTGCGGCTGCGGTGCTTGGCGAGGGCGTCGAGCTCGGTGAACGAGCCTTCGTCAAGGAGCGCCTCGATGCGCTCACGGGCGGTCTTCTTGCCGCGCTTGTGCTGCTTCTCGCGGGCCGTCTCCTCGGGGACGTCGACGGCGGCGGCCCGGCGGGCGTCGAGGTCGTCGAGCTTCGCGCGCGTGCCGGTGAGGGTCGTGGTGGCGTCGTTCACACCCCGAGCCTAGTTGTCGGATGCCTCCCGCTCGATGCGTGAGTGTCCAGCGGGTCGGACCGCCGGGTTGTGGGGATCCTCCAAGGGCGGCGTCGTGATGCAGGGGCCAGGATGGGGCTGTGCACCCCTCACTGTCCCTCGATCGTCTCAGCGTCCCCGGGTACGGCCGGGTCGAGGTGGTCGAGACCTCGCCCTCCACCAACACGGAGCTCGTCGCCGCCGTCCGCGACGACCCGGCCGCGTGGCCCGCGCCGTCGGCCCTCGTGGCGGAGCACCAGACCGCTGGACGCGGCCGCGCCGGCCGCACGTGGGAGACGCCCGCGCGCGCCGGGCTGACCGTGTCCGTGGTGCTGCGGCCGGACGTCCCGGCCGGTGCGCTGGGCTGGCTCCCGCTGCTCGCGGGCCTCGCGGTGGTGCGCGCCGTCTCGGACGGCGGCGTCGGCGCCGTCGTGAAGTGGCCCAACGACGTGCTCCTGCCCGCCGACGACGCCGTCGCCGGGCTGGGCCGGTACCGCAAGGTCGCGGGCGTCCTCGCCGAGGTCGTGCCGGGAGAGCCCGACGGCGGGCCCGCCGCCGTGGTGCTCGGCATCGGCCTCAACGTGTCGCAGTCGGCCGCCGAGCTGCCCGTCCCCACCGCGACGTCGCTCGCGCTCGCGGGCCACCCCCGTCCTGACCGCACCGACGTGCTCGTGCGGTTGCTCGGTGAGGTGCACGCCGTCGTGCGCCGCTGGGAGCAGGCGGGCGGCGACGTCGGGCGGGCCGGCCTGCGCGACGAGTACGCGGCGGTGTCGGCGACGCTGGGCGGGCGTGTGCGCGCGGAGCTCGCGGGCGACGCCGGTGTGCTCGAGGGCGAGGCCGTGGGGCTCGACGCCTCCGGCGCGCTGGTCGTCCGCGAGGAGTCGGGGCGCGAGCGCGCCGTGACGGCGGGCGACGTCTGGCACCTGCGCTGAGCCGTACCCCGGACAGGCGCCGGGTGACTCCCGGGTGAATCGTGCGGAACTCCCTGCCGCAGACCGGGTGGCCTGCGGTAATGTCCGCCGCAACGGCACAG
>DATGOB010000149.1:0-10057 GCA_036010205.1 Promicromonospora sp.
CCCAGGACCTCGCAGACGTCGCCCTGGTGATGAACGGACGACCCCGCAAGGTCCTGGACTGGCACACACCCTACGAAGCAATGAGCAAGCTACTCTCAGCCGACACAACCGGTGTTGCAACCACCGATTGAATCCGCCTAGCCACAGGGCGAGGTAGTCACCCGGCACGCGCTGGATGACTACCTCGCCAGGTGACTACCTCGGCAGGGCTCGGGGGTCGATGAGGGCCTGGTCCGCCAGGTCCGTCCAGAGCGCGGCCGGGATCTTTGTGGCCGCCAGGTCGACGTCGACGTCGACCTGCTCGGCCGTGCGCATGCCGAGCGTGACGTTGGCGACGGCCGGGTGCAGCAAGGGGAAGGCGAGCGCGGCCGCGGCGAGCGAGACACCGTGCCCGGCGCAGACCGCCTCGATCCGCTCGGCGCGCGCGACGAGCTCCTCGGGCCCGTCGCTGTACTCGTACCCCGCTCCGGGCACGCGCTCCCTACGGAACAGGAGACCCGAGTAGAAGACGCCGACGGCGACCACCGAGGCGCCCGCCTGCCGCGCCGGCTCGAGGACGGTGTCGAGCGCACCCTGCTCCAGCAGCGTGTACCGGCCGGCGAGCATGACGACGTCGACGAGCCCCTCCCCGAGCAGCTCGGCAAGCTGCTCTGTGCTGTTCGTGCCGACGCCGATCGCGCGCACCACCCCCTCGTCGCGCAGCGCGCGCAGGGCCGCCAGGCCGGACCGGGCCGCCTCGGGGCCGCACTGGTCGGGGTCGTGGGCGTAGGCGACGTCGATCCGGTCGACGCCCAGGCGGTCGAGCGACTCGTCGATCGAGCGCCGGACGCCGTCCGCGCCGAAGTCCCAGACGCGGTGCAGGTCGCCGGGCACGACGAACCCGTCGTCGTCCAGCTCGGTGGGGTGCGGGTGGGGTTCGAGCAGGCGACCGACCTTGGTGGACAGCACGTACTCGTCGCGGTCGTGCCCGCGCAGCGCCGCTCCGAGGCGACGCTCCGCCAGGCCGAGGCCGTAGTGCGGCGCGACGTCGAAGTACCGGATGCCCCTCTCCCAGGCGCGCTCCACGGCGCCGTGCGCCTCCTCGTCGGTCGTGACCCGGAACAGGTTGCCGATGCTCGCCGCGCCGAACCCGAGCTCGGTCACCTGCAGGCCGGTGTCACCGAGCGCTCGGCGGCCGGGCTCAGGCACGGCGGTCGGCGAGGTAGGTACGTCGTGCGGTGCCATGGTCGATCGCTTCCTGCTCGGAGGGGGAGAGTGCGTCGGTGAGCCGGCCGTAGGCCTCCCGCCACGCGGTGTATCCGCGGGTGAGGCGGACCAGCGGCCAGTCGGAGCCGAACATCAGCCGGTCGGGCCCGAACGTCTCCAGGGCGTGGTCCACCGCCGGCCGCAGCGACTCCGCGGTCCACTGCTCGTGGTCGGCCTCGAGCACGAGCCCGGAGACCTTGGCGACGACGCTGCCCCGTTCCGCGAGACGGGCGAGGTCGGTGCGCCACCGTTCGAGCTCGGCGCCACCGGCCAGGAGGGGAGGCTTGCCGAGGTGGTCGAGCACGAACGTGCCGTCGGGCAGCGCGTCGACCAGCTCCGTGACGACGGGGAGCTGGTGCGCGCGGACGACGAGCTCGAGCCGCAGCCCCGCCCGGGCGACCGCGCGCAGGCCCGCGACGACGTCGGGGCGCAGCAGCCACGCCGGGTCGGGCTCCAGGTGGGCCAGGTGCCGCACGCCGACGAGGGCGTCGCCGCCCGGCAGGCCGCGCAGGTGCGCGACCTGCGCCGGGACGTCCCCCGTGAGGTCGACCCAGCCGACGACGGCGGCGACCACGCCGCCGTCCGCCGCACCGGCGAGCAGGTCCTCGGTCTCGGACAGCGAGTTGTCGGCCTGCACGACGACGCCCGCGGCGATCCCGTGGCTCCCGAGCTCCGCCGCGGCGTCGGCCACGGTGAAGTCGCGGGCGATCTCGCCCATCGTGGCGGGGTCGATCCACGGCTGCGGGTGGCGCGCGAGCTCCCAGAGGTGGAGGTGCGCGTCGACGAGATCGCGTGTCGTGGCAGAGGTCATGCCAGGTGCCACACCTCTCGCATGTCGCGCCACCGGTCGCCGGGCGCCGCCTCGGTGCCGAACGGGGTCTGGCACGGGTCGGTGTACGTCCACCACTCCCGGGTCACCGGGTCCTCGGCGATCCGGGCCATGTCGGCCTCGTGGTCGTCGCCGGTGTACTCGTAGTAGGCGAACAGCGTGTTCTCCAGCACGAAGATGCTGTAGTTGTGCACGTTGCACGCCGTCAGGGTCGCCTCCACCTGCGGCCAGACGGCGGAGTGCAGGCGCAGGTACTCCTCACGCCTCTCCGGGACGAGGTCGACCACCAGTCCGTGTCGCTCGACGGGTCGCTCGGGCATCTCCGACATCACTCCTTCGTCCCGCCGGCGGTCATGCCCGCCACCAGGAACCGTTGCGAGAACAGGAAGATCAGCAGCACCGGCGCGACCGACAGCAGGGTCGCGAGCGCCAGCGCGGGCAGCTCGATCGTGGTCACGCCCGCGGCCGTGGGGTTGAACTGCGGCACGTTCGCCAGCATCTCGGCGAGGCCCACCTGGATGGGCGCCTTGGGGCCGGGGACCACGAGGAACGGGAGGAAGTAGTTGTTCCAGTTGGCCACGAAGCTGAAGAAGCCGACGAGCGCAACGACGGGCTTGGCCAGGGGGAGCGCGATCCGGGTGAAGACGCCGAGCTCGCCGCAGCCGTCGATCCGCGCGGCGGCCAGCAGGTCCGCGGGGATGCTCGACGAGAAGTAGATGTACGTGAGGTACACCCCGAACGGGTAGAAGGAGAACGGCAGGATCACCGAGGCGGCCGTGCCGACGAGCTGCAGGGCGGACAGCTCGAGGAAGATCGGCAGCACGAGGGCCGTGTTCGGGATGAGCATGACCACGAGCGTCACGGTCAGCAGCAGCCTGCGGCCCCGGAACGAGCCGAGGGCGAGGGCGTAGCCCGCCGGGATGCTCGTGAGCAGCGTCAGCACGAGCGCGCCGCCGGAGTACAGCGCGGCGTTGCCCAGCCACTGGAACACGATGCCGTCCTGGAAGGAGGCGAGGGCGTCCCAGTTCGCGGCGAGGTCGTCGAGGGCCCCCGGCGCGAACGGGCCCGTGGTGAGCAGGTCGCGCGGCGACTTCGCCGTGGCGTTGAGGAGCCACAGGATGGGCACGGCGAAGAACAGGGCGAAGAAGGCCAGCACGACCGTCACGAACGCCCGACCCAGCCATGCGGCGGGGTCGGCGGCGGTCTTCGCGCGGGTGCGGGTGAAGGGTGCGGGCGCTGTGGCGGGCCGCACGTCAGTCGCGCTCAAAGAGGCCTCCCTTGACGACGAAGAACATGCTCAGCCCCAGCGAGACGACGAGCAGGAGGATCGCGATGGCGGCGGACCCGTTGTGGTCGGTCTGCTTGAACGCGTAGAGGTAGGCGAGCTGGTTGAGCGAGTAGTCCACGGGGACGACGCCCTTGCTGGCCTGCGACAGGATGCGCGGCTCGACGAAGAGCTGGGTCCCGGCCGCCAGCGACATGACGGCCATGTAGGCGATCCACTTGCGCATCATGGGCAGCTGGATGCTGAGCGCGGTGCGCAGACGGCCGGCGCCGTCGATCTTCGCGGCCTCCATGACCTCGCCGGGGACGTTGTTGAGCGCGCCGTAGAGCACGACGATCCAGCCGCCCGCACCGGTCCAGAAGGCGATGATCGCGAAGACGACCGGGAGGTTGCCCGGCGAGACGGTCTGCACGAAGGTCTGGTTGCCCAGCGCGTGCAGCACCCAGGAGACGGGGCTGACGGTCGGGTCGAGCACGAAGAGCCAGAGCATGACGCTCGAGGCCCCGGCGAGGGCGCCGGGCACGTAGTAGACGAACCGCAGGCCGGTGCTCACGCCGCGCCGGGCGAGCCCGTGGACGAGCAGCGCCAGGACGACGACGAAGAAGATCAGCCCGACCAGCCAGAACAGCACGAACAGCGCGACGTGCAGGACGGCGGGGCCGAAGCGGAAGTCCTGGACCACGCGCAGGAAGTTGTCGGCCCCGACGAACGCGCCCTCGTCGGTCACGGACAGGTACGCCGCGAACAGGGTGGGCGCGAGCCCGAAGAGGAGGAGCAGGACGGTGTAGCCGGACACGAACACGTACGACATCCGTGCCCGGCTGCGAGCGAGGCTCGTGGAGTGCGTCGCCGCCATCACTCGACCGTGTACCCGTTCACCTGGGCCTCGTTCTCGAGCGCCGTCTGCCACTCCGGCAGCAGGTCCACGAGGTCCTTGCCCGCCGCGAGCTGCGGCGTCACGGTCTTGGCGAACACGGCCTCCTGGCTGAACCGCGGGTAGCCCCAGCCGTCCCAGACCTGGGCGGACGCCGTGGCGACGTCGGCGGCGAAGTCGCCCGCGAAGTACCCGGAGGCGGCCTGGTTCTCGAGCCACTTCTCGCCGGCCGCCTGGTAGGCGGGCAGGCCGGGGGCGAGGTCGACCTGGTACTCCTCGGAGCTCGTCACGAACTCCAGGAACGTCCTGGCCGCCTCGAGGTTGGCGGAGTGCCGCGAGATGAACCAGGTGCCGCCGCCGACGTTCCCGGTGACGGCCTCCTCACCCTCCCAGGCGAGCGGCAGGCCCGCGGCGATCGTGCCCTCGGGGGCGTCGAGCGAGTCGGCGTTCTGGAAGAGGGCGCCGCTGAACCACACCGGTCCGGGGAGCATGAGGACCTTGCCGGTGTACTTCTGCACGAACTCGGCGTCGAACACGCTGTCCTGGACGACCGAGCCGGAGTCGATGAGGGTGTCGAGGATCTCGGCCATGCGCACGGCCGCCGGGTCGGTGAGGTCGGCGCTGAAGCCGTCCGTGCCGGTCACCGTGTTCATCGGCGCCCTGGCCCCCCAGAAGTAGACCTCCGGGGTCCACGCGTCGCCGACGGAGCCGACGATGTAGCCGGGGTGCTCCTCGGCCACGCGCTCACCGAGCTCCTCGTACTCCTCCCACGTGGTGGGCACGTCGTAGCCGAACTCGTCGAACAGGCTCTGGTCGTACCACGTCACCACCGACGCGAGGTCGTTGCGCAGGCCGTACACCGTGCCGTCGACGGTGGTGGGGTCGAGCGCGCCGGGCGTGAAGCCGTCCAGGAACTCCTGGTCGAAGTAGCCCTGGTCGAGCGGGGCCGCGAACGGCGTCTGCCCCACTGCGGCCCACGCGGCGTCGTTGTTCTGCGTGGAGAAGACGACGTCGGGCCAGCCGGAGCCGGCCTGGTCGAAGGCCGTGATCTTGGTCTGGAACGTGCCCGACCCGTTGGCGCCGCCGTCGTAGGTCTCCACCGTGACGGGGATGTCGGGGTGCGCCTCGGTGAAGGCGTCGACGGCCGGCTGGCGGGAGGCGTCCACCCACACGGTGAGGGGACTGCCTTCCTCCTGCTCGACCGTCTCGAAGCCGTACGGCGAGTCCGCACCGGCCCCGGAGGTGCCACCACCGCAGGCGGTGAGGACCAGCGCGGGCGCGACGACCACCGCCGCAAGGGTCAGCATGCCGGACCGCGGGCGGCCGGACAGACGAGTGCGCAAGGACATCGTTGTTCCCATCTCATCAGCAACTGTGCGTCGTGCGGAGGCCTGAGACCCCCTCGCCTCGCACCGGACTCTACCAGATATCACATGTATGCCAAGTGTCATTGGTCATCACATATACTACGTGTGGCTCGGGAGCCCGCCCGGGCCGGCATTCCGACGAAGGAGAGCCCACGCATGCCACCCACCATCGCGGTGACCGAGTGCGACCACGACGCGTTCCTCGAGGAGGAGGCGGTCGCCCAGGAGCACGGCGTCGACCTGAGGATCCACCAGAGCCGCACGCGCGCCGAGCTCGTCGACGCGTGCCGGGACGCGGACGGGATCCTCGTCCAGTACGCCCGGATCGACGGGGAGACGATGGACGCCCTCCCCCGGCTCCGCGCCATCGGGCGCTACGGCGTCGGCGTGGACTCGGTCGACGTCGACGCGGCGACCGCGCGCGGCATCGCCGTCTGCAACGTCCCCGACTACGGCACCGAGGCCGTGTCCGACCACGCGATCGGCCTCACGCTCGCCGTCGCGCGCGGCATCCCGCGCACCGACCGCGGCCTGCGCGAGGGCCGGGTCGACCTGCCCGCCGTCCGGCCTCTCTTCCAGACCCGCGGACGCACCTTCGGGGTCGTCGGCCTCGGCCGGATCGGCGTCGCCACCGCGCGCAAGGCGGCGGGCCTCGGGTACGAGGTCATCGGGCACGACACCCTCGCCGCACCCGGCAGCACGTACCACGGCGTGCCCGCCGTCACGCTCGAGGACCTGTGCGCGCGGGCCGACGTCGTCTCCCTGCACGTCCCGCTCACCGACGAGACCCGCGGCCTGGTCGGGCGCGAGCAGATCGCGCTCCTGCGGAGCACGACGATCGTCGTCAACACCGCGCGCGGCGGCGTCGTCGACGTGCCCGCTCTCGTCGACGCCCTCCGCGAGGGGCGGCTCGGCGGCGCGGGGATCGACACCCACGAGGACGAGCCGCTGCCCGTCGACCACCCCCTGACCACGTTCGACAACGTCGTGCTCACGCCGCACCTGGCCTGGTACACCGAGGAGTCCTACGGTGAGCTCAAGCGCCGCACCATCGAGAACGTCGTCGAGGTGCTGGCCGGCCGCGCACCCCGCGACGTCGTGAACCCCGAGGCGCTGGGCACCGGGCGGACGGCGGAGCACCAGCAGGTCACCGGAGGTGCCCGATGAGCACGACGATGCCCGCCGCCGTCTGGACCGCCACCGACACCATCGAGCTGCACGACCTCGACGTGCCGCGGCCCCCGGAAGGCTGGGCCCTGGTGGAGGTCGCCTACACCGGCATCTGCGGCACCGACCTGTCCATCCTGCACGGCAAGCACCCGCGCGCCCGCCACGGACAGGTGCTCGGGCACGAGATCTCCGGGCGCGTCGTCCAGGAGGCGCCGACCGGCCCCCGGGCCGGGAGCGCCGTGGTCGTGGAGCCGCTGATCTCGTGCGGCCGGTGCGGCGCGTGCCGCCGCGGCGACACGCACGTGTGCCGCGAGCTCGGCCTCTACGGCATCGACCGGCCGGGCAGCCTCGCACGATACGTGGCGCTGCCCGCGGAGGTGCTGCACGGGGTGCCCGACGGCGTCGACCTGCGCCTGGCGACCCTCGTCGAGCCCCTCGCCGTCGCGGTGCACGCCGTGGCCATGTCCGGCCTGCGGGAAGGTGACACCGTCGCCGTCGCGGGCGCGGGACCCATCGGCATCCTGACCGCCCTGGTCGCCCGCCACGCGGGTGCCGCGCACGTGGTGATCAGCGAGCCCTCGCCCGTCCGGCGTGACCTGGCCGAGCGGCTCGGCCTCACCGTCGTGCCCGCCGACGGCACGCTGACCGGCACGGTCCTCGGGCTCACCGACGGCGACGGCGCCGACGTCGTGTTCGACGCCGCAGGCCACCCCGCCGTCCTGCCCGACCTCACGGCCGCGGCCCGCGTCGGCGGCACCGTCATGGTCGTCGCGGTGCACAAGGAGCCCGGCCCCGTCGACCTGCGCGAGGTCAGCTTCAAGGAGCTCGTGGTGCGCGGGGTCCGCGTCTACACGACGGACGACGTGCGGCGCGCCATCGAGCTGGTCGCCGACGGCAGCCTCGGCCTGGACCGGCTGCCCACGCGGGCCTTCCGGCTGGAGGACACCTCGCAGGCGTTCGCCGCCGCCGGGGCCGCCGACCACCTCAAGGTGCTCGTCGCCTCGCACGACGAGGACGCCGACGCATGAACGCCTTCGACCTGACCGGCCGCACGGCCGTCGTCACCGGTGGCACCCGCGGGCTGGGCCTCGGCATCAGCAGCTCCCTGATCGAGGCGGGCGCCGACGTCGTCGTGCTCTCTCGCGGCGGGGTGTCCGACGAGCTCGCCGCCGTCGCGGACCGGCACGGCCGGGCCGCGCACGGGGTGCCGGTGGACCTCGCCGACCCCGGCTCGGTCGACGCCGCCGCCGCGCAGGTGCTCGCCGAGCACCGCGTCGACGTGCTCGTGAACAACGCCGGGACCCAGGTGCGCCACCCGGCCGCCGAGTTCCCGCTCGAGGACTGGGACGCCGTGCTGCAGGTCAACCTCCGCGCGGTGCTCCAGCTCTGCCAGGCGTTCGGCCGCCCCATGCTCGACCGGGGCGACGGCAAGATCGTCAACCTCGCCTCGCTGCTCAGCTTCCAGGGCGGGCTCACGGTGCCCGCCTACGCCGCGAGCAAGGGCGCAGTGGCCCAGCTGACCAAGGCGCTGTGCAACGAGTGGGCGGCACGCGGCGTGAACGTCAACGCGGTCGCGCCCGGGTACATGGACACCGACATGAACACCGCGCTGCTGGCCGACCCGGTGCGCTCGCGGCAGATCGGCGACCGGATCCCCGCCGGCCGGTGGGGCAGCCCCGAGGACGTCGGCGGCGCCGTCGTCTTCCTGGCCTCGCGCGCCGCCGACTACGTGCACGGCCACGTGCTCGCCGTGGACGGGGGCTGGCTCGCCCGCTGAGCCGCCCGCCGCACCACCCACGACGAAGGGGGCACCGGACGCGATGTCCGGTGCCCCCTTCACGTGGTCGCGGGGGGTGTCAGCCGACGCCGGCCGCGGCGCGCGGGGTCTGCTGCTCCCGGCGCACCGCCAGGCGCAGCCCGGCGTCGCGGGGCCGCACGTGCGGGCCCGCTGGCACGCCCCACGCCCCGGACTCCGTGCCCGCGGCGATCTCCGCCTCGTCCACGACGATGCCGAGCCCGGGGGCGTCGCCCAGCACGATGCCGCCGTCCTCGAAGGTCTGGTCGACGCTCAGGCCGACCGGGAAGGACAGGTCCTGCACCTCGCTCACGAGGTGGTTCGGCACCGCCGCCGCGGCGTGCGCGAGCGGGTTGGTGTTGTACGCGACGGGGCTGACGGGCAGGTCGTGCGCGTGCGCGAGGGCCGCGACCCGCAGGAAGTGGGTCGGCCCCCAGACGCTCCCCGTCTGCACGACGTCGACCGCGCCGGCCTCGACCAGCGGCCGGAACTGCTCCAGGCCCGTGAGGTTCTCGCCCGTGGCGACCGCCGTGGTCGTCGACCGGGCGATCGTCAGGTAGCCCTCGACGTCCCAGCGGCGCACGGGCTCCTCGATCCAGGTGAGCTCGACCTCGGACTCGATCCGCGCGAGCATC
Source organism: Promicromonospora sp. (assembly GCA_036010205.1). Lineage (GTDB taxonomy): Bacteria > Actinomycetota > Actinomycetes > Actinomycetales > Cellulomonadaceae > Promicromonospora. The sequence continues at coordinate 9,201 of DATGOB010000149.1, forward strand.
CGGCGCGCCTGGTGCCGCCCCCAGCTCTCGTTGACGTCGTACATCAGGGCGGGCTCGTCGCTGTGGCGGCTCATCACCTCGCGGACGGCGCGCAGCCGGGCGACGTCGCGCCGCAGGTCGAGGCCACCCTTGACCTTGGCGCCGGTGAAACCCCGGTCGGCGAACCGGTCGTACAGCGCGACGAGCTCGTCGTCGTCCAGGCCGTACTCCAGGCCCGACGCGTACCCGGGCACGAACCGGTCCCGCGCACCGAGCAGGCGCCATAGGGGCTCGCCGGCCATCTTGGCCTTGAGGTCCCACAGCGCCATGTCGAGCGCGCCGATCGTCGCGAACGTCGACCCGGTGTGCCCGGCCTTGAAGACCCAGGACAGCATGCGGTCGTACAGCGCGGAGACCGCGCGGGGGTCCTCGCCGTCCAGCGCGGGGAAGACGCGGTCGATCGCGTCGTGCGCGCCGAGGCCCACGCCCGTGAGGCCGCCGTCGGTCTCCAGCAGGACGACGGGCACGTCCGTGACGCCGTCGCGCACGACGCCGTTGACGTCGCCGACCGGGCGACCCCACCGGTGCACGGTGGACAGGCTCCGGTACCCCGTGATCTTCATGGACGACAACTCCCTCGTTGAACCCGCTGTTCCGCACGCTTGGTGGGCTGCCGGTTCCCGGGCACGTCGCCGCGCCGTCACCACCACCAGCAGTGGTGATAACTTATCATACGAATGACATCACCCCTGCGGGCGGCGCCGGGCCCAGCTCCGGGAGATGTGCGCGCGCATCAGGTCCGCCGAGGCCTCGGTGTCGCCGCTGACGATGGCCTCGAAGATGTGCCGGTGCTCCTCGTGGGTGAGCTCCGTGTGCCC
>DATGOB010000150.1:0-8846 GCA_036010205.1 Promicromonospora sp.
CGACTGGGCGACCGCCGACGCGTCCGACGCGCGGCACCGCAAGGAGGCGAGCGGCATCGTCGCCGCCTACGGCCAGTACTACCTGGAGAGAACGTTGCGATCGTTGAAGATGGTGGAACGCTGATGGCGCGCGGCACGGCAGGGGGCGCCGCACGGGAGCTGGTGGCCCCGTTCCCGCACCCGTCCGGCGAGCGCGCCCCGCGGATCCCCCGCGAGTTCCTGCCGCGGCACGTGGCCGTCGTCATGGACGGCAACGGCCGGTGGGCCAACGCCCGTGGCCTGCCTCGGATCGAGGGGCACAAGGCGGGGGAGAACTCGCTGCTCGACGTCGTGGCGGGTGCCGTCGAGGTGGGCGTCGAGTACGTCTCCGCCTACGCCTTCAGCACGGAGAACTGGAAGCGGTCGCCCGAGGAGGTGCGCTTCCTCATGGGGTTCACGCAGGACGTGATGCGCAGGCAGTGCGACGTCATGGCGTCCTGGGGCGTGCGCATCCGCTGGGCAGGGCGGCGTCCGCGGCTGTGGAAGTCGGTGATCGACGTGCTGCTGGAGGCCGAGGAGCGCACCAGGCACAACGACCGCTGCACGCTCACGATGTGCGTGAACTACGGCAGCAGGGCCGAGCTCGCGGACGCCGCGGCGGCCATGGGGCGCGACGTCGCGGCGGGGCGGCTGGACCCGCGGCGGATCACCGAGAAGACCGTGCAGAAGTACCTGTACCTGCCGGACGTGCCTGACGTGGACCTGTTCCTGCGGTCCTCGGGCGAGCAGCGCACGTCGAACTTCATGCTGTGGCAGGCGGCCTACGCCGAGATGGTGTTCCTCGACGAGCCGTGGCCCGACGTCGACCGGCGGCACCTGTGGCAGGCCGTCGAGGAGTACGCCCGGCGCGACCGCCGGTACGGCGGGGCGCTCGACAAGCCGGAGCAGCCGGCGCGGTGACGCACCGAGGCGGGGCCGGGACGCGCCCGGCCCCGCCTCGGTGCGTGCGTCACTCGGCGAGGACCGCCGCGAGCGCGTCGATCAGCTTCGGCATGCCCTCGGGGTACTCGACCGAGAGCGCCGTGGGCGGCGAGACCGCCGAGACCGCGACGGTGCCGACCTGCTGGGCCACCTTGCCGTCGGCGACGGCGGGCAGGGCCTGCAGCTCCTTCTTGGTCGGCAGGGCCTCCGCCTCCTCCTCGGTGTAGGTGTAGGCCACGATCACGTCGGACTCGAGCTTGTCGAGCTCCTCGTAGGACAGCGTGTAGAAGAACTCGTCGTCGTCCGGGGCGAGCTCCTCGACGGCCGGTGCGGTCTCGAAGCCGAGGCCCTCGAGGAACCCGGCGCGCGGGTCGCCGGCGCGGTACACGTAGATGAGGCCCTCGGCGGGGGAGTCGACGATCGCGGCGACGGTCCGGCCCGCGAACTCCGGGTGCGCCTCGGCCTGCTCGGCGAGGTAGTCGTTGATCTCGGCGACCTTGGCCTCGCCCGCGGCGCTGCGACCCAGGGCGGCGTCGGTCGCGGTGATGATCTCGTCCCACGGCGTCTGCCACGGCGTCTCGGGGTAGGCGACCGTCGGCGCGATCTCGCTGAGCAGGTCGTACTGCTCCTGCGTGATGCCGGAGTAGGTGGCGATGATGACGTCGGGCTCGGCGGCGGCGAACTCCTCGTAGGGCACCGTGGCGCCGGACTCGGCGTCGGTGAGCACGGTGGGGTGCTCGACGCCCGCCTCGTCGTAGGCCTCCTCGACCCACGGCAGCAGGTTGCCCTCGCCGACGGTCCACGTCTGCTCGGCCACGGCGACGGGGAACACGCCCGCGGCGATCGCGGCCTCGGTCGAGCCCCAGCCCCAGGTGGCGACGCGCTCGGGCGCCTCGTCGATGACGGTCTCGCCGAGCGCGTGCTTGATCGTCAGGGGGAACTCGTCGGTCGCGCCCGAGGCAGCGGACGACGACGGCGTCGCGTCGTCGCCGGCGGGCGACTCGGTGCCGCAGCCGGACAGGGCGAGGGCGGACGCTGCGGCAAGGCCGGCGGCCGCTGCGAGGGAACGGCGAAGGCGCACGGTGACTCCCGGTGTCGGTCGAACGACCGGCCGGTGCCGGTCGAGGTGAGGCGAGCCTAACCATATTTGGTCACGGCGATGTTGCGAAATTCGCCGGGACTCGCGTGAGGAAGGCCACGCGGGTGAAGTCGCCTCAGGCGCCCGCGTGGAAGCGGCCGACGGGGACCACGAGGGGCGAGCCCGCGACGGGGTCGGGCACCACCTGGGCGCGCAGGCCGAACGCCTCGTCGACCACCTGCCGGGTGAGCACGTCACCCGGCGCGCCCTCCGCGACGATCCGCCCGCCCGCCATGACGACCAGGTGGTCGGCGTACCGCGCGGCGAGGTTGAGCTCGTGCAGCACCATCGCGACCGTCGTGCCGCGCTCACGGTTCAGCTCGGTGAGCAGGTCGAGGAGGTCGAGCTGGTGGCGCACGTCGAGGAACGTCGTGGGCTCGTCGAGCAGCACGATGTCGGTCTGCTGCGCCAGCACCATCGCGATCCAGACACGCTGCCGCTGGCCGCCCGACAGCTCGGCGACCGGCCGGTCGGCGATCTCCGCGACGCCCGTCGACTCCAGCGCGGTGGCGACCACGGCGTCGTCGTCGGAGGAGTGGCGGCCGAACCAGCCCTGGTGCGGGTAGCGGCCGCGCGCGACGAGCTCGGCGACGCGGACGCCGTCGGGCGCGACCGAGGACTGCGGCAGCATGCCGACCCGGCGCGCGAGCTCCTTGCGGGACATCGAGCCGATGTCGGCGCCGTCGAGCGTGACACGGCCGCCGTCGAGCGGGTGCAGGCGGGCCATGCCGCGCAGCAGCGTCGACTTGCCGCAGGCGTTCGGGCCGACGACGGCGGTGATCTTGCCGTCGGGCAGCGTCAGGTCGAGGCCCTCGATGACGCGAAGGCCGTCGTAGCCCAGGCTGACGCTCTCGGCGCGCAGGGTGGTCATCGGCTCCTCTTCTCGGTCGTGGCGAGCAGCCACAGCAGGTAGGGGGCGCCCACGAGCCCCGTGACGACGCCGACGGGGGCGGGGACGCCGAGCAGGCCGTGCTGCCCGACGACGTCGGCGAGCAGGGTGAGCGCCGCGCCCGTGACGGCCGACGCCGTGAGCGCGGCGCCGCCGTCGTTCACCAGGCGCCGGGCGATGGCGGGTGCGACGAGGGCGACGAACGCGACCGGCCCCGACGCGCTCGTGGCGAGCGCGACGAGCGCGACGGCGAGCAGCAGCGTGCCCACGCGGGCGGCGTCGACGTGCACGCCGAGCGCGCGGGCGTTGTCGTCGCCCAGGGACAGCGGGCCCTGCGTCCGGGCCAGGGCGGCGACGGCGACGCAGAGCACGAGCGTGCCTGCCGCGACGAGCGTGAGCTGCTCACCCCTGATGTCGGAGACCGAGCCGACCGTCCAGGTCAGCACGGCGGCCGCCTCGTGCTCCTGCGAGCGCGCCATGGACCACGCGATGAGGGACGAGCACAGGTACGCGAGCCCGACGCCGACCAGCACGAACCGGATGGAGTGCAGGCCCTTGCGCCAGGCGAGCAGCCAGATCGCGACCGCGACGACGCCCGCGCCGGTGAACGCCGTGGCCGACAGCGCGACACCGCTCAGGCCGAGCAGGAGCATGCCGGTCACGGCGCCGAGGCTCGCGCCCGTCGAGATGCCGAGGATGTCGGGGGAGGCGAGCGGGTTGCGCAGCGTCGACTGGAAGAGGGCGCCTGCGAGGCCGAACGCGGCCCCGACCACGACGGCTGCCTCGATCCGCGGCAGACGCAGCCGCTGGACGACGAACACGTCGCCCGGTTCGCCCAGGCCGACGACGCCGGCGACCGCCTGACCGGGTGTGAGCCCCGCCGCGCCCACGAGGAGCGCTCCGGTGCCCGCGGCGAGCACGACGAGCAGCATGCCCGCCACGACGAGGGCCCGCCGACGGCGGCGCGCGGCGCGCAGGTCGGCGACCGTGGTGAGCAGCGCCATCAGGCACCCGCCACGGTGCGGCTGCGTGCGACGGCGACGAGCACGGGCGCTCCGAGCAGCGCGGCGACCACGCCGGCCTCGAGCTCGGAGCGCGGCAGGACGAGGCGGCCGAGCACGTCGGCCGTCAGGAGCATGACCGGGCCGAGCAGCGCGCCGATGCCCATGATCCAGCGGTAGTCGGTGCCGACGAGGCGGCGTGCCGCGTGCGGGACGACGAGCCCGACCAGTGCGACCGGTCCGGCCAGCGAGGTCGCGGTGCCCGCGAGCAGCACGATGGCGACCGACGCGAGGGCGCGCGTGGTGCCGACGCGCTGGCCCAGCGCGGTCGCGACGTCGTCCCCGAGGGCGAGCATGTTGAGCCGGTGCGCGAGCACGGCGGCGAGCACCAAGCCGACGACGGCGAACGGCCACAACCACGCGACCGTGTCCAGGCCGCGGCCGGTGAGCGAGCCGACCGACCAGAAGCGGTACAGGTTGAACGCCTGCTGGTCGCGCAGCAGCACGAGGGTGATCAGTGGTGTGATGAGCGCCGTGACGGCGGCGCCGACCAGGGCGAGCCGCACCGGCTGCCCGCGCCCGACCGAGAAGACGATCGCCGCGGCGGCGGCGGCACCGAGGAACGCGAACCAGACGTAGCCGATCGGCGACGTGATGCCGAACAGCCACACCGCGCAGACGACCGCGAGCGATGCGCCCGAGTTGAGGCCCAGCAGGCCGGGGTCGGCGATGGGGTTGCGCGTGACGCCCTGGATCACGGTGCCTGCGCACCCGAGCGCGACCCCCGCCACCAGCCCGACGACGGTGCGCGGCAGGCGCTGGTCGAGCACGACGTCGTGGTCCATGAGCCCGTCGACCGGGGCTGTCAGCGCCCGCCAGACCTCGACGGGCGCGATGTCGCGGACCCCGAGCGCGAGGCTGGCGAGCACCACCAGCACCAGCGCGGCGAGGGCGACGAGCGTCGCGAGCGCGCGCCGCCGGGCGCGGTGCGCCACGGCCTGCGCGCCCTCGGAGCGCACCGGGGCCACCGCCGCGGGTGAGGTAAGCATTGCCTAAGCATTTCACAGCGCCGGGGGTCCCCGGAACGGTCCGCGGTGCGTGGCAAACCTCACGTTGTCCGCGTCGAGGTCGTCCGGGCGCGACGTCCTCCCGGGCCTGTTGCTCGGCGTCGACACCAGCTACTGGCTGTGACAGGGGCATGTAGGACGGGTGCCGGGGCTAGCGGGGTCGTCCGGTCGGGTGGCGCAGGCCGGGCGTCGGGGAGCGACTTCCTCCCGGGTCCGTTGCGCACCGTCGACAACGTCTACTGACCGCATCCGGCCCGGGACGAGGTCGCCCTCGGTGCGTGTCCCGGATGTCGTGAGTGACCGATACGGGTGTCTCGGTCGGGTCGAGCTCCGAGCCGTTGCGGAGTACGGCGGGGTTGTCCACAGGGCGAGGTCCACGTCCGGCGCGAAGAGGGTCGATCCGGGACCATGGATGACGCAGCCGCCGAGACGCGACGGCGTGGGCACGGCGGCGCGGACAGCGCGGGCGCGGGGACGGGGACGGGGGCGGGATGACAGGGACGGCGGGTGCGACCGAGGTGAGCGGGGCGACGGTCGATGTCGGCGGGTTGGTGAAGCGGGCGCGGTACGCGGCCGGGCTGACGCAGGAGGCGCTGGCCGCGAGGGCGGGGGTCGCGCGGGCGACGGTCGCGGCGATCGAGACCGGGGCGCGGTCGCCGTCGTGGGCGATGCTGTCGCGGGTGCTGGCCGCGGCGGGCAAACAGCTGCGCGTCGAGCTGGAGCAGCTCGACGACGACCTGCTGCGGGATCTGGCGGCGCGGGCCGGGGACACGTCGGCGGCCGACGACCTGAGCATGACGGTGTCGATGATGGAGGGTCTCGACGGCCTCGGCTACCGGTTCGAGGGGCTCGCAGCGGCCGCGCTGCTCGGGGCTCCGATCGCGCTGCCCGACCCGCTGGAGCTCGCGCTGCCGGACGGGCCCGACGCCGTCGCCTGGCTCGTGGAGCTCCTGCGGACCGGTGCGGCAGAGGTGACGCCGCTCGGGCGCTCGTTCCCGCTGGGTGGGGTGCGGTCGGAGGAGGGCGTCGCGCGCCTCGTCGGGCTCGGGCAGGACGGGCGGTTCTTCATGGAGTACTGGCTCAAGAACTTCCTCGTGCGGTTCGCGCCGCGCGAGGAGGCAGGGCGCTCCGTCGTGGTCGCGGGGAAGAGCGCACCGCTACGGGTGCAGCCGCTGCCCGAGATCGAGACGAGCGACCCGTACACCGCGCGCGTCCTGCGGCTGCTGCGCGAGCAGCGGCGGGACGCGCGCGGCGGGTGACGCGGGTCGGTCAGGCGCCGACGAGGTGCCCGGCGAGGTAGCCGACCACCTTGTCGAGCGAGACGCGCTCCTGCTGCATGGTGTCGCGGTGCCGGATCGTCACGGCCTGGTCCTCGAGCGTCTCGAAGTCCACCGTGATGCAGAACGGCGTGCCGATCTCGTCCTGGCGGCGGTAGCGCTTGCCGATCGCCTGGGTGACGTCGTAGTCGACGTTCCAGTGCTTGCGCAGCTCGGCGGCCAGCGACTCGGACGCCGGGAGCAGCTCCGCCGTCTTGGACAGCGGGAGCACCGCGGCCTTCACCGGGGCCAGGCGCGGGTCGAGGCGCAGCACCGTGCGCTTGTCCACGCCGCCCTTGGTGTTGGGCGCCTCGTCCTCGCTGTACGCCTCGACGAGGAAGGCCATGAGGGAGCGCGTCAGGCCCGCCGCCGGCTCGATGACGTACGGGAAGTACTTCTCGTTCGTCACCGGGTCGCGGTACGACAGGTCCTTGCCGGAGCTCTCCGAGTGGGTCTTGAGGTCGAAGTCCGTGCGGTTGGCGATGCCCTCGAGCTCGCCCCACTCGCTGCCCTGGAAGCCGAAGCGGTACTCGATGTCGACGGTGCGGGTCGAGTAGTGCGACAGCTTCTCCTTCGGGTGCTCGTAGTGGCGCAGGTTGTCGGCCGAGATGCCCAGGTCGGTGTACCAGGCGGTGCGCTGGTCGATCCAGTACTGGTGCCACTCCTCGTCCTCGCCCGGCTTGACGAAGAACTCCATCTCCATCTGCTCGAACTCACGGGTGCGGAAGATGAAGTTGCCCGGCGTGATCTCGTTGCGGAACGACTTGCCGATCTGGCCGATGCCGAACGGCGGCTTCTTGCGGCCCGCCGCCGCGACGTTGGCGAAGTTCACGAAGATGCCCTGCGCCGTCTCGGGGCGCAGGTAGTGCAGGCCGGACTCGTCCTCGACCGGGCCGAGGTACGTCTTCAGCATCATGTTGAAGTCGCGCGGCTCGGTCCACTGGCCCCGCGTGCCGCAGTTGGCGCAGACGATCTCGGCGAGGCCGCCCTCGGGTGCGCGGCCCTTCTTCTCCTCGAACTCCTCGATCATCTGATCCTCGCGGAACCGCTTGTGGCACGAGAGGCACTCGGTGAGCGGGTCGGTGAACACGCCGACGTGACCCGAGGCGACCCACACCTGGCGCGGCAGGATCACGGACGAGTCGAGGCCCACGATGTCGTCGCGGCTCGTGACCATCGCACGCCACCACTGGCGCTTGATGTTCTCCTTGAGCTCCACGCCGAGCGGGCCGTAGTCCCACGCAGAACGCGTTCCGCCGTAGATCTCACCCGACGGGAAGACGAAACCTCGTCGCTTCGCGAGCGAGACGACGGCGTCGAGCTTGGCGGTCTGCGCAGAGCGCACTGACTTGTCGGACACGGGGGTCTCTCCAGGGAACAGGGGCTGACGATGATCGCCCAGCCTACCGTCAGGCCCGGTCCGGACCCTGACGAATACTCACGCACAGACGCTCGCGTGACGGACCTCTCGGCGACCGCTCTTTGACAACGGTTCTCACCGCGCGTGAGAATCGTTCTCATGACTTCGCCCCGCGCCGCCGGCGCCACCCTCACCGGACTCGCTCTCGCGGGCGCAGCGACCCTCGCGGGCTGCGCGGCGCAGGAGCCGGGCGGCTCCGGCGGCGGAGGCGGCGGGCAGGACGGCGTGACCGTCCTCGCGTCGTTCTACCCCCTGCAGTACGTCGCGCAGCAGGTCGGCGGTGACCTCGTCACGGTCGACAACCTCACCCCGCCCGCGGCCGAGCCGCACGACCTGGAGCTGTCCCCGGCGCAGGTCCGCGAGATCGGCACGGCGGACGTCGTGGTGTACCTCTCCGGCTTCCAGACCGCCGTCGACGAGGGCGTCGAGGCCCGCGCCCCTGAGCACGTGGTCGACGCCGCCGACGTCGCCGAGCTGGTCGAGCACGACGAGGCCACCGACCCGCACTTCTGGCTCGACCCGAGCAGGCTCGCCGCCGTCGGGCAGGCCGTGGCCGACGCGCTGGCCGAGGCCGACCCCGAGCACGCCGACGAGTACGCGGCCGGCGCGCTCCAGCTCGGCGAGCAGCTCGACGACCTGGACCAGGAGATGGCCGACGGGCTCGCCGCCTGCCAGGGCGCGACCCTCGTGACGAGCCACACGGCGTTCGGCTACCTCGCCGACCGGTACGCGCTCGAGCAGGTCGGCATCTCGTCGCTCGACCCCGAGGCCGAGCCGTCACCGGCCCGCCTGCGCGAGATCCGCGACGTCGTCGAGGCGAACGGCGTCACGACCCTGTTCTCCGAGACGCTGGTCAGCCCACGCGTGACCGAGACGCTCGCGGACGACCTCGGCGTCCGCACCGCCGTGCTCGACCCGCTCGAGGGGCTGTCGGAGGGCGCCGCGGCGTCCGGCGAGGACTACGTGTCGGTGATGCGCGCCAACCTGGCCGCGCTCGAGGACGGGCTGGAGTGCGCATGAGCGACCACCTGACGGACGCCGTCGTCGAGGCCCGC
>DATGOB010000151.1:0-2669 GCA_036010205.1 Promicromonospora sp.
GCGCTCGGCCTGCCCGTGCCGCCCGGCCCGTGGCACACCGTCCGCACCCCGGTGACGCGCGCGTCCGCGGCGTTCGCCGAGGCGTGCGCGGCGCTGGGGCACGTCGCGGCGGACGTGCTGCAGGGCACCCGCCCCGGCGTCGGCGAGCTGCGGGAACCGGCCGCGCCCGGACGGGGCGCCTCGTCGGCCATGCCGCACAAGCGCAACCCCGTGCTGTCGGTGCTGCTGCGGCGCACCGCGATCGCCGCGCCGCACCTCGCGGCGACGGTCGGGTCGGCGGCGGGGCACGCCGTCGACGAGCGGCCCGACGGCGCGTGGCACGCCGAGTGGAGCGCGCTGCGGGAGCTGGCGCGGCACGCCGTGGTGGCGGCTCGGCTCGGCGCGGAGCTCCTCGAGGGCCTCGAGGTCGACACCGACGCCGTGGCCGCGAACCTGCACACGGCGCTGCCCGACGCGGACGGCGTCGGCGCCGCGCCCGCCGTCGTGGACCGGGTGCTGCGGGCGACGGGGCTCGACGGGGCGGACACCGGCGCGCCGAGCGGCACCAGGGCGCAGGACGGCGACGCATGACCGCCGCACCGGCGCTCGGCGTCGTCCCGTTCGCGCTCACCGACGCCGCCCGGCCGCTGGTCGTGCTCGGCCCGTCGCTCGGCACGAGCGTCACCGCCCTGTGGCAGGACGTCGTGCCGCTGCTGCCCGGCGTCGACGTCGTCGGCTGGGACCTGCCCGGGCACGGCACGGCGCCCGCGCCGCACCCCGGCGACCTCGACGGGCTCACCGTCGGCGACCTCGCGCGCGGCGTGCTCGACGTCGTCGAGCGGGCGCAGGCCGAGCGCGGCGACCTCGGCGCGCCGTTCTGGTACGCGGGGGTGTCGGCCGGCGGCGCCGTCGGCCTGGACCTGCTGCTCGATCAGCCCGGTCGCCTGCGCGGCGCGGCGCTGATCTGCACGTCCGCCCGGTTCGGCGAGCCGGAGCCCTGGCTCGAGCGCGCCCGGCTCGTCGAGACCGCAGGCACGCCCACGCAGGTCGAGGGCTCCGCGCGGCGCTGGTTCGGGCCGGGGTTCGTCGAGCGTCGGCCCGAGACCGTGCTGCGCCTGCTCGGCGCCCTGCAGACCGCCGACCGGTTCGGCTACGGCGCCGTGTGCCGCGCCCTGGCCCGCTGGGACGCCCGGGCCCGGCTCGCGCCGTCGGCGGTCCCCGTCCTGACCGTCGCGGGCGAGCACGACCAGCCCGCGCCGCCCGCTGCCCTCGCCGAGATCGCGCGCGGTCTCGGGGCGGCCCGCGCGGAGGTGCTCGACGGCGTCGCGCACCAGGCGCCCGCCGAGGCGCCCGACACCGTGGCCGCGCTGCTGCGCGACCTCGTGACCACCACGACGACGGAGGCGACCCGATGACCGCACCCGACGACGCGACCCGTGCCGAGGACGGGATGCGCGTGCGGCGCGAGGTGCTCGGCGACGCGCACGTCGACCGCGCCGCCGACCGCACCACCGCGTTCACCGCCGACTTCCAGGACCTCATCACCCGGTACGCCTGGGGCGAGATCTGGACCCGGCCGGGACTCGACCGGCGCGCGCGGTCGATGATCACGCTCACCGCGCTCGTCGCGGGCGGCCACTGGGGCGAGCTCGCCATGCACGTGCGCGCCGCGCTGCGCAACGGGCTGACCGTCGACGAGCTGCGCGAGGTCCTGCTCCAGACCGCGATCTACTGCTCGGTGCCGAGCGCCAACCACGCGTTCGCCGTCGCCCAGGACGTGCTGCGCGAGGAGGGGTTGCTCTGAGCCGCCCACGCGCCGCCGTGCCGGGCGCGCTCGCGCTCGTCGGCGTCCTCCTGATCGCCGCCAACCTGCGCGCCCCCGTCACCGTCGTGGGCCCCGTGGCCGACGACGTCGCCGCCGACCTCGCCCTCACCGCGACCCAGGTCTCGCTCCTGGTGTCGCTGCCGCTGCTGTGCTTCGGCGTGTTCGCCCTCGTCGCGCCGCGGCTGCTGACCCGCTGGGGCGTCGAGGCCACGAGCGTGCTCGCGCTGACGGCGCTGGCCGCGGGCATCGTCGGCCGGTCGCTCCCGTGGCCGGGGGCCCTGTGGGTCGGCACCGTGCTGGTCGGTGCGGGCGTCGCGACCCTCAACGTCGCGCTGCCCGCCCTGGTCAAGCGCGACTTCCCGCACCGCGTCGGCCAGGTGACCGGGGCGTACTCGGCGACCCAGTCCGCGTTCGCGGCGGTGGCAGCCGTCGTCGCCGTGCCGCTGGCCGGGACGCAGCCGCAGGGGTGGCGCGTCGCGTTCGGCGTGTGGGCGGGCCTCACGCTCGTCGCCCTCGCGGTCATGACCTGGCGATGGCGGACCGCCCGCCCCGCGACACCCCCCGCCGAGGTAGTCACCCGGCGAGGTAGTCACCGCTCACCCTGGCGCAGCGCGCTCGGCTGGCAGGTCGCGTGCTACATGGGCCTGCAGTCCACCTTCTTCTACGCGGTGGTCACGTGGTGGCCCTCGGTGGAGGCCGAGGCAGGATTCACACCTGCCGCCGCCGGTGCTCACCAGGGGCTGCTGCAGGTCATGGGCATCGCCGCGTCGCTGCTCGCCGGTCGCGTCATCGACCGCACCCGTGCCGGCGGGCAGAGCGGCCTCGTCGTGCTGTTCTCCGGGATGTCGGCGGTCGCCGTCGTCGG
>DATGOB010000152.1:0-29197 GCA_036010205.1 Promicromonospora sp.
CGCTCGACGCGCATCCAGCCGGACCAGGCGATGAGCGGCACGACGATCCCCGCGACGATCAGCACCAGCGCGGCGGCGAGCCGCAGCCCGGGCTGCAGGTCCAGCCCCAGCGTCTCCAGCGCGACGCCGCCCGCGACCAGCGCGAGGGCCGTGCGGATCCAGGCGAGGAAGGTCCGCTCGTTCGCGAGCGTGAACCGTGCGTCCGGCTCGGCGCCGACGCCGAACACCGAACGCGGGAACCGCCGGTCCGCCGCGCTCACGAGGCTCCTGCCGAGCCACCGACGCGGCCGCCGCACCTGTCGCTGACGTCGTCACCGATCCCGCCGTCGAACCCCATCCTGGCTCCTCTCCGACGACCGCCGAACCACGTCCGGCACAACCCGCCCTCCATTCTCCCCGTGCGACCGACGTGATGCAGCGCTGCGCCCTGCCACGCGCCCTGCCACTCCGAGGCCGCCTCTCGGCGATCTGTCGCGCAAGGTAGACAACGCCCACGCGGAGTATCGCGCCCGCGGCATGCCGCCGTTCGCAGCGGCCTGTGCCGCGGGGCAGCTTCTGGCGGGCGTGTCACGTAGCGAAGACAGGGTCTACGTTGAGCACCGCGCTCGCGGTATGCCGGCGTTCGCCGCGGCCTCTGCCGCTGGGCGCCTTCTGGCGGGCGTGTCGCGTACGAGAGACAAGGTCTGCGCGGAGCCCATCTGCGCGACGGACCGTCGCTCCCCGCGCCTCGACAGGGGGCACCCGGGGCCTCGCAACGTCGGGTCGGAAGGCGATCAGGTCCGGTGCGCGGTCCGGCCCGACCTCACCCCGCCTCGCTCGAGGCCGGGCTCCCGACGGGCCCGCTCGAGCGCACCCGTCCGGGCAGGGGACGGTGCGGGCACCACGTGTCCGTCCTCGAACACCCGCGCGAGCGCGTTGCGCAGCGTTCGACCGCGTCGACCGCCGCGCGGACGTCGCGCGCCGCCACCGACCGCGCCCTCACCGACCGTGCCCCCACCGACCGTGCCCCCACCGACCGTGCCGGCCCGCACCACCCCCAGCCGCTCCCGCTCCGCGGCCGTGAGCGGCCGGTGCACCTCGACGTAGCCGCCGTCGGGCATCCGGACGACCCGGCCCGTCTCGTGCCCGTGCGCCAGCAGCTCGCGGTCCTTGCGCTGCAGCCCGAGGCTCACCCGGCGCGTCACCTCGAACGCCAGCGGCGGTCCGACGACGAGTGCCACCTGCAGCGTCGTGATGACGGACTCGAAGCTCACCGAGAACGCGGTCGCCACGAGGTCGGCGCTCGCGGCACCCCAGAGGATCCCGTAGAAGAGCATCCCCGCGACGCCGACGCCGGTGCGGGTCGGGACGTTGCGGGGGCGGTCGAGCTGGTCGTGCACCGCGCGGTCCTGCTCGACCCACGCCTCGAGGTAGGGGTAGACCACCAGCAGCAGGAAGTACCCGCCGACCACGGCGAGCGGCGCGAGCACCGCGAAGGTGATGGTGTACCCGCCCCACACGGTCTCCCAGCCGGCGGGCACGAGGCGCAGCGCGCCGTCGAGGAACCCCGTGTACCAGTCGGGCTGGCTGCCCGCGCCGACCTCGCCGCCGGACGCCGGTCCGTAGGACCAGACGGGGCTGATCGTCGACGTCGCGCCGAGCAGCAGGAGCACCGCCGTCGTCAGGCCGGTCATCCCGGCGGCGCGGAGGGCGGCGTCGGGCCACAGGCGCAGGCCGAGGCCGGGCCGCAGCGTCGGCGGGTGCCGCGGCTGCCCGTGCCGGACGGCGAGCGCCGCGCGCAGCGCGAGCACCACCAGGAGCAGGGCGGGCGCGACGACGACGTGCACCGGGTAGAGGTTCTCGATGATCCGCCCGGGGAACGGGCCGCCGAACAGCAGACCGGCGAGCCAGGTACCGACCACAGGGATGCCGAGCACGACCCCCTCGACGATGCGCAGGCCGGTGCCGGAGAGCATGTCGTCGGGCAGGGCGTACCCGCTCCAGCCCGCGAGCAGCACCAGCAGGAACGCCGCGACGAGCAGGACCCAGGCCGCGCGGCGCGGCGCCCGGAAGGCGCCCGTGAAGAACGTGACCAGGAGCTGCACCACCATCGCGGCGGGCATGACGAGCGCGGCCCAGTGGTGGGTCTGGCGCAGCAGCAGCCCGCCGGTCACCTCGAACGAGATGAGCATCGTGGACGCGAACGCCTCGGTCACGGTGGCGCCGCGCAGCGGCCCGTACGGGCCGTCGTAGGTGACCAGGTCGTTCGACGGCGTGTACCAGACGGCGAGCAGCGCGCCCGTGACCCCGAGCACGAGGAGGCACGCGAACGCGGCGACGCCGAACAGGTTCGACCAGCGCAGGTGTACCCGCCGGGCGGCCAGGGCGGTCAGGCCGGCCCGGACGTCACGCCGCATCGTGCACGCCCCGGGCTGGTCCGCCGACGTCGGCGAAGGGGTCACCGCCCGCGAGGAACGCGGCGCGGGGCCGCTGCACGGTCGAGAGCGGCACGATGTCGCGGCCGAACAGCGCCGCCGACGCCCACACCAGCAGCACCCGCACCTTGCGCTCCCAGGTGGGCACGGCGAGCACGTGGTACCCGCGGTGCATCAGCCACGCGAGGAACCCGGTGATCACGAGGCGGCGGTACTGGAAGATGCCCCGCCCGATGCCGAGGGTCGCGACCGTGCCGAGGCTGTGGTGCACGTAGGGGCGCACGCGCCGGCCGCGCAGGTCCGCGACGAGGTTCTTCGCCAGGAGCCTGCCCTGCCGGACGGCGTGCTGCGCGTTCGGCACGGTGCGCGCGCCGGGCACGGGGGAGGCGAGGTCGGGCACCGCCGCGTTGTCGCCCGCGGCCCAGGCACCCGGCACCGGGGCGCCGTCGCTGCCGACCCGCAGGTCGGCGCGGACGCGGACCAGGCCGCGCTCGTCGACCGGCAGGTCCGTGTTCCGCGCGACGACGGGGTTGCTGCCGTTGCCCGCCGCCCAGATCAGCAGGCCGTTGCCCCACGACTCACCGGTCGAGAGCAGGACCTCGCCGCCCGCCGCCGAGACGACCTGGGCACCGAGGTGGACCCTGCCGCCACGACGCTCCAGGTGGCGCACCACCCAGCGGCCGGGCTCGTCGGTGACCTCGGGCAGGATGCGGTCGTTGGCGTCGACCAGGTGGAACGACAGGTCCTCGGGGCCGAGCTCGGGGTAGCGCCGCAGCAGGCTCGTGGCCAGGGACAGCAGCTCGCCGAACACCTCGACGCCGGTGAACCCGCCGCCCACGACGGTCACGGTGAGCAGACGGCGCCGCTGCGGGCCGGGTGGCAGCAGGGCCGCGCGGTCGAAGGCCGTGAGGAGCTGGTCGCGGATCGCGACGGCCTCCTCGACGTGCTTGAGCCCGATCGCCTCCTGCTCGATGCCGGGGACGGGGAACGTGCGGGTCACCGCACCGGCCGTGACGACGATCGTGTCGTAGCGCAGCTCCCGCAGGGCGCCGTCGTTGGTGCGCACCGTCGCGGTGCGGTGCGCGTGGTCGATCGCGGTGGTCTGGCCCGCGAGCAGCGTCGTGCGGTGCAGGTGACGGCGCAGCGACACCATGACGTGCCGCGCCTCGATCGAGCCCGCCGTGACCTCCGGCAGGAACGGCTGGTACGTCATGTAGCCGTGCGGGTCCACGAGGGTGACCTCGGCCTCGCCCCGGCGGAGCCGCTTCTCCAGGCCCCACGCGGTGTAGAAGCCGGCGTAGCCGCCTCCGACGATCAGGATCTTCTCCATCGCTTCCTCCCTCTGGTCTCACACCTTCGACCGGACGGCGGGGCACGATGTGACGTGGCAGTGGTCACAGGGCCGCGGCGCCGCGGAGGCTACGGTGGGCACATGAGCGACGTGCCGCCCGCGCTGACACCGGGCTTCCACGGCAGGCCCCGCCCGGAAGGCGTGGCCCTCCCGCCCGGGCAGTACGTCGAGGAGGGGTTCCCCGTCCTGTCCGCCGGCCCGACGCCGAACGTGAGCGAGGCGACCTGGAGCCTGACCGTCACGACCGAGGCGGGCGCGTCGACGACGTGGACCTGGGCGGACCTCATGGCGCTGCCGCAGGAGACGCCGACCGTCGACATCCACTGCGTCACCCGCTGGTCGAAGTTCGGCACCCGGTGGAAGGGCGTCTCGCTCGACGTGCTGCTCGCCGACGTCGAGTCGACCGCCGACTTCGTCGTGGTCGGCTCCTACGGCGGGTACACCACCAACCTGCCGGTGGCCG
Organism: Promicromonospora sp.; assembly: GCA_036010205.1. GTDB lineage: Bacteria > Actinomycetota > Actinomycetes > Actinomycetales > Cellulomonadaceae > Promicromonospora. The sequence continues at coordinate 4,229 of DATGOB010000152.1, forward strand.
ACCTGCTCGGCGGCAAGGCCTGGGTCGCGCACACCTTCGACGGCAGGCCCCTGCACCCGGAGCACGGCGGCCCCGCCCGGCTGCTGGTGCCGCACCTGTACTTCTGGAAGTCGGCCAAGTGGGTGCGCTCGCTGACGCTCGTGCCGACCGACAGGCCCGGCTTCTGGGAGCGCCTGGGGTACCACGACCTGGGCGACCCGTGGCGCGAGCAGCGGTACCAGGGTGACTGAGCAGGCGCGTCTCGGCGGCCGGTACGCCGTCCGCTCCGGCTGGCAGCTCGCGACCCTCGTGGACCGGCGTCCCGAGAGCGCGTCGGCAGCGACCCTCGTGCTCGACGTGCCCGGCTGGCCGGGGCACCAGGCCGGGCAGCACGTCGACCTGCGGCTCACCGCCGCCGACGGGTACACCGCCGAGCGGTCCTACTCCCTGGCGAGCCCGCCCGACGGCTCGAGCCGCATCGAGGTGACCGTCCAGCGCGTCGCCGACGGCGAGGTGTCCCCGTACCTCGTCGACGACTTCCCGGCGGGCTCCGCCGTCGAGGTCAGGGGGCCGGTCGGCGGCTGGTTCGTGTGGGACCCGGCCCGCGACGCCGGGGCGCCCGTGCTGCTGCTGGCCGGCGGCTCGGGCCTGGTGCCGCTCATGGCGATGGCGCGCGCCCGGCGCGACGCCGGCGACCGCACGCCGTTCCGGCTGATCTGCTCCGTGCGCACCGCCGAGGACCAGCTCTACCCGGACGAGCTCGCCGCGCTCGTCGCGCGCGGTGACGGGTTCGAGGCGCGGACGATCTTCACGCGTGCCGTGTCGCTCACCGCGCTGCGCGGCCCCCGCCGGCTGACCGACTCGGAGCTCGCCGCGTGGGGCTGGCCGCCCGAGCTCGCGCCGCGCGTGTACGTCTGCGGCCCGACGGGGTTTGTCGAGGCGGTCTCGCGCATGCTCGTCGCGCAGGGGCACGACCCGGCGCGCGTGCGCACGGAGCGGTTCGGCCCGGGCGGCGGCTGACCGCCGCCCGGGCCGGGGTCACCGCTGCCCGCGGGCGAGGCGCGACGGCCACCAGATCGCGCGGCCCACGTCGTAGGACAGGGCCGGGACCAGGAGCGACCGCACCGCGAACGTGTCGAGGAGCACGCCGAACGCGACGATGAAGGCGAGCTGCGCGAGGAACAGCACGGGGATCACGGCGAGCGCCGTGAACGTCGCCGCGAGCACCAGCCCGGCGGAGGTGATGATCCCTCCGGTCACGCGCAGGCCGCGCAGCACGCCCTCGCGGGTGCCGTGCGCGATCGACTCCTCCCGCACGCGGGTCATGAGGAAGATGTTGTAGTCGATGCCGAGCGCCACGAGGAAGACGAACCCGAACAGCGGTACGGCCGGGTCGGCGCCGGGGAAGCCGAGCACGTCGTCGAACACCAGCGCAGCGACGCCCATCGCGGTACCGAAGGACAGCACCGTGGTGAGGATGAGCAGCACGGGCGCGAGCACGGCACGCAGCAGCAGCATGAGGATCACGAGGATGACGGCGAGCACGATCGGCACGATGAGCGTGCGGTCCCGGATCGAGGCCTCGTTGGTGTCGAGGTCGGTCGCGGACTCGCCGCCGACGAGCGCGCCGGGCACGGCGTCGGCGTAGGCGGCGCGCAGGCCGCTGACCGTGTCCTCCGCGGCGAGCGAGTCCGCGGCGTCGCCGAGGGTGCCCTGCAGCAGCACGTCGCCGTCGGCGACCACGGGCTCGGGGGCAGGGGTGCCGGGCGGGCCGAGGGGCTGGACGCCGTCGGCCGTCACGGGCGCGGTGCCGCTCTCGGTATCGGCGGTGACCGCGACCTGTTCGATGCCGTCGGCGTCCAGGAGCACGTCGGCGGCGGCCTGGAGGTCGCCCTCGGGCGCGACGACGTACACGGGGCTGCCCGAGCCGGCCGGGAAGTGCTCGGCGAGCCGTTCCTGGCCGGTGCGCGCCTCGGAGCTGCCGAGCACGAGCTCCGACTGCGGCACGCCGGAGGCCTGCAGCTGCGTGACACCGACGGCGCCGAGGGCGAGCACGGCCGCCGTCGTGATCCACACGACGCGGGGACGGGCGCGCACCAGGCCGGCGACGCGGCCCCACAGGCCGGTCTCGCGCTCGGCGGTGCCGTCGTGCTCGGGGTCGTACCGGGGGCGGCGCGGCCAGAACGCGGCGCGGCCGAGCGCGAGCAGCACGGCGGGCAGCAGCGTCAGCGCGGAGAGCATGGCGAACGCGATGCCGATCGCGGCGACCGGGCCGAGCGTGCTGTTGGAGCGCAGCTCGCTGAGCAGGAGGCACAGCAGGCCCGCGATGACGGTGCCGCCCGAGGCGAGGATCGGCTCGACGGAGCCGCGCAGCGCGCGCCAGGTCGCGGTCCACCGGTCGGGCACGGACAGCAGCTCCTCGCGGAACCGCGCGACGTACAGCAGCGCGTAGTCCGTGGCGGCGCCGATGACGAGGATGAACAGGATGCCCTGCGTCTGCCCGCTGAGCAGCAGCACGTCGGCCTTGGCCAGGTGCCACACCGTGAGCAGCGCGACGCAGAGCGCGAAGAGGCTCGTCGCGAGCACCGCCAGCGGCAGCAGCAGGGACCGGTACACGATGATCAGGATGACCAGCACCGCGGCGAGCGCGACGCCGAGCAGCAGCCCGTCGATGCCGGCGAACGCGGACACGAGGTCGCTCGAGAATCCCGCCGGTCCCGTGAGGTAGACGTCGACGCCGTCGGGCAGCTCGGCGCGCAGGGTCTCGCGCAGCTCGGCGGTGGCGTCGCCGAGGTCGGCCGCCGACGAGACGGGCACGAAGGCCTGGGCGGCCTGGCCGTCCTCCGAGGGGATGGGCGGCGACGTCTCGCCCTCGACGACGTCGAGGTCGGCGGCGGCGGCCAGCGCGTCCCCGAGCGCGGTGAGGTCGTCGGGGGACAGCTCGCCGTCGCCGGTGAACACGACGACGGCCGGGATGGCGTCGCCGTCGGTGAAGTCGGCGAGCCGGTCCTGCACGGCCGTGGCCTCGGCCGTGGACGGCAGGTAGGCGGTGCGGTCGTTGGAGGAGACCTCGTCGACGCGGCCGAAGTACGGCCCGCCGATCGCGGCGGCCCCGAGCCACACGAGGATGAGCACGGCCGGCAGGGTGACGCGCAGCCAGCGCGGCACGCGGGTGGCGGCGCTCATGCGGCACGCTCCCAGGCGGCGACCTCGCCGGGCACGACGACGAACAGCGGGTGCGGCACGGGGCCTGTGCCGGCCGCGACGAGCTGCGCGTGGCGCTCGGGGGAGCGGACGGCGAGCTTGCGCAGCAGGTGCTGCCACTCGTGCTCGAGCTGTCCCGCGGTGACGGGGATGCGCGCGGTGGCACGCAGGTGCTCGTCGAGGGGGCGCACGATCCGCGTCGCGTCGAAGCGGTAGCCCTGGTGCTCCGCCGTCGCACGGACGGTGTGCAGGTACGCGGCCACGGCGACGACGGGCTCGGGGTGCTCCCGGAACCGGACGAGCTGCGGGTGGGCGGTGTAGCCCTTGGTGCGGCCGAGGAGCACGGCCTGGGCGAGGAGCGCCTCGCGCCAGCAGGCGGTGAGTCCCTGTCGGTCCAGCAGGGCGGGGTCGAGAGACCAGAGCCGCATCCGCAGCTCTCCTTCCGGTGATACGGGGCGCCCGGCGCGGATCGCTAGCCAGGCTAGTTAGACAGGCTATATTCAAGCACATGAAGGAACCCTCGACAGGCTACGATCCCTCCGTGGATCCAGCACCCGGGCTCGCCGAGCCGTCCGTCGCTGAGCCCTCCGTCGCCGAGCCCTCCATCATGGATCCCCGCGTCATGGACCCGCAGCAGGAGCTGGTCCGTCGCGCCGGCCTGGCGGACGACGACGTCGACCAGGTGGTCCGCGTGCTCGAGGGACTGCGCCGCTGGCGCGAGGCCGAGCGCCGCGCGAGCGAGGCGTCGCGCCGGTACATGAACCTCGGCGAGACCGACATGAAGGCCGTGCGCTTCGTCATCGCGCAGCGCAACCAGGGCCGCGTGGCCACGCCGGGCGCCATCGCGGCCCACCTCGGTATCACCACCGCCTCCACCACCAAGCTCCTCGACCGGCTCGTCGCGGGCGGCCACGTGCGGCGGTTCCCGCACCCGTCCGACCGGCGCAGCCTCGCCATCGAGGTGAGCGACGAGACACGCCGCGTGGCGCGCGAGACCGTGGGCCGCAGCCACGCCCGCCGGTTCGACGCCGTCGCCCGGCTCACGCCGCAGGAGCGGGAGGTCGTCGCGCGCTTCCTCGAGGACCTCGCGGCGACCGGCGAGGACGTCCCGGAGCCGCCGGCGGCCTGATCGTCGAACCCCGACCGTCAGACGGCGACCCGGCCCAGGATCTCGTCGACCACCTGGTCCGCGCCCGGAGCCACGTCGACGGCGAAGCCCGGCTCGTCCGCGGCCAGCGGTTCCAGCGTCGCGAGCTGGCTGTCCAGCATCTCCGGCTTCATGAAGTGCCCCGCCCGGCCCTGGATGCGGGCGCGCAGCAGCTCGGTCGAACCCGTCAGGTGCACGAACCGCACCGCGCCCGCCGGGCCCGCTTCCGCGAGCAGCTCGCGGTAGCCGCGGCGCAGCGCGCTGCACGGCACGACGGCGCTGCGCCCTGCGGCCAGCTCTCCCGCCAGCCAGTCCCGGATGCTGCGCAGCCACGGCCACCGGTCGGCGTCCTGCAGTGGGCGGCCGGCCGCCATCGCCGCCACGTTCTCGGGGGAGTGGAAGTCGTCGCCCTCGGCGAACGACGCCCCCAGCCGGCCCGCCAGCAGCGCGGCGACGGTCGTCTTGCCCGACCCCGCCACGCCCATCACCACGTAGGCCCGGGGTGCGTCGGATGTTGCGTCCATGCGCCCATCCTCGCCCATCGGCGAACGGGCCGGGCCCGTCGTCTCACCCCGGGCACACCCCTGGGCACGGACCCGTGACGTCCCCCACAATGGGCCGCATGACCCCGCCACGCCGCCCGCGCGACGCGCGCGGACCCGTCGTGGCCACCCTCGCCACCGGCGCGGCCCTGCTCTCGCACGTCGCCGCGGGCGGGGCCGTCCCCGGAGCGCTCGGTGTGCTCGTGCCGTGGGCGCTCGCGGTCGCCCTGAGCACCGCGCTCGCGGGCCGCCGCCTCGCGCTGTGGCGGACCGTGCTCTCGGTCGGCGCGAGCCAGCTGCTGTTCCACACCCTGTTCGTCGTGGGCGCGCCGTCCGGCGCCGCGACGGCGGGGCACGGACACGGCGGACACGGCTCCACCCTCCCGCCCCGCGGCACCGGCACGCTGCCGGACCTGCTCGTCGCCGACCCGACCATGTGGCTCTGGCACGGCGGGGCCGCGACCGCGACGGTCGCGGCCCTGTACGGCGGCGAGCGCCTCGTCACCCGGCTGCGCGCGCTCGCGGGCCGAGCCGCGGCCTGGCTCCGGCCCGGCCTGCCGACACCGGTCGCGGTGCCGGTCGCCCCCGAGCGCCCGGTCGTTCCCGACTGGTCCACCGGGACCGTCCCGGCCCGACCCGAGGTGTCGCCGTCCCGGCGTCGCGGGCCGCCGCCCGCCCTCGCGTACTGAGCAGAAACCCCCTCGAGCACCGGCCGGTCCCGGCGTGCCCGCACGCGCGTGCGCCCCGGACGGCCCGTGCCGCCCTCAGGACCCGAAGGTGAGAGCCATGACCACGAGCACGCCCACGAGCACGACCCCGACGACCCCCGCTCCCGCGCCCCCGACCGCTCGGCGGCACCGCCGCCCCGGCTGGTTCGGCGCCCTGCTGCTGCGGCTGCACTTCTACGCCGGCCTCCTGGTCGGCCCCTTCATCCTCGTCGCCGCCGTGAGCGGCGCGCTGTACGCCCTGACCCCGGCGATCGAGCAGGTCGTCCACCGGCACGAGCTGACGGCGCCTGTCACGGCCGACCGGCTGAGCCTCGCCGAGCAGACGCGGATCGCCGTCGCGCACGTCGGGGACCCGGACGCGGTTCCGTCCGCCGTCCGCCCCGCGCCCGCGCCCGGGACGACGACCCGGGTCATGTTCGCCCAGCCGTACTCCCCGGACCGCCTGGGCGAGAGCGAGTCGCGCGCGGTGTTCGTCGACCCCGGGACGGGCGAGGTCCGCGGCGACCTCACCGTGTACGGCACGAGCGGCGCCCTGCCGCTGCGCGCGTGGCTCGACCACCTCCACCGGAACCTCCACCTCGGCGAGCCCGGACGGCTGTACAGCGAGCTGGCCGCGTCGTGGCTCGGCGTCGTCGCGCTCGCAGGGCTCGGGCTGTGGGTGCAGCGGGTGCGGCGGTCGCGCGCGCCCAGGGACCTCCTGCGCCCCGCGCGCGGCCGGCGTGGGTACCGCAGGCTCTTCGGGTGGCACACCTCGGCCGGGTTCTGGGTGCTGCTCGGCGCACTGTTCCTCTCCGCGACCGGCATCACCTGGTCGCAGCACGCGGGCGGCAACGTCGACGCCCTGCGGGGCGCGGTCGGCTGGGGCACGCCCGCCGTCGACCGGAGCCTGCCCGGCGCCGGAGCCGCTGCGGCGCCCCCCGGGGACCACGCGCACCACGAGGGCGGCGGTGCCGCGGCGACGTCCGGCCCTGCGACCTTCGACCCCGACCTCGTCGACGCCGTCCTGGCCACCGCCCGGACCGTCAACGTGAACACCGACCTGGTGGAGATCACGCCGCCGTCGGGCCCGGACGAGGCGTGGGTGGTGCAGGAGATCCAGCGCAGCCACCCGACCGAGGTCGACGCCGTCGCCGTCGACCCCGCGACGCTGCGCGCGGTGCACCGGGTCGACTTCTCGGAGTTCCCGCTCGCGGCGAAGCTCGCCCGGTGGGGCATCGACGCCCACATGGGGTCGCTGTTCGGGCTGCCGCACCAGATCGCGCTCTTCGCGCTCGGCAGCGCCGTCGCGGCGCTGGTGGTGCTCGGCTACCTCATGTGGTGGGCGCGGCGTCCCACCCGGGCACGTGGCCTGGTGGGTGGGACGCCGCCGGAGCGCGGCGTGCTGCGCGGCGCGCCGTGGTGGGGCGTCGCCGCGGTGCTCGCGGGCGCCGTCGTGGTCGGCTGGTGGCTGCCGCTGGTCGGCTGGACGCTCGCCGGCTTCGTCGTGCTGGACGTGCTGCTCGGGTGGCGTGCCGCCGTCAGGCCTGCAGCAGCACCTTGATGGCACGCCGCTCGTCCATGGCGCGGTAGGCGTCCGCGACCTCGGCAAGGGGAAGGGTCAGGTCGAAGACCTTGCCCGGGTCGATCTCGCGGCGCCACACCAGGTCGAGCAGCTGCGGCAGGTAGGCACGCACGGGGGCGACGCCGCCGCGCAGCCCCTTGTTGCCCCAGAACAGCGCGTCGACGGGCAGGTCGCCGTGCGGCACGCCGACGACGCCGATCGTGCCGCCCGGCCGGGCCAGCTCGACCGACTGCGCGCGGGCCTCACCGGTGCCGACGCACTCCAGCACCGCGTCGGCGCCGATGCCGTCGGTGAGCTCGAGCACCTGCGCCCTGCCCTCCTCGCCGCGTTCCGCGACGACGTGGGTCGCCCCGAACTGCCGCGCCACCTCCTGGCGGTCGGCGTGCCGGCTCATCGCGACGATCGTGCCGGCGCCGAGCCGGGCGGCGGCGAGCACGCCGCTCAGCCCGACGGCGCCGTCGCCCACGACGACGACGCTCGACCCCGGCCCGACCTGCGCGCTCACCGCGGCGTGCCAGCCGGTGCACAGCACGTCCGAGAGGGTGAGCAGGCTCGGGATCAGGTCGGCGTCGGGCTCGCCGGGCGTGGCGACCAGCGTGCCGTCCGCGTTCGGCACGCGGATCCTCTCCGCCTGGCACCCGTCGTACCCGCCGCCGTGCAGGCAGTTGGCCTGCATGCCCGTGCGGCACACCGCGCACGTGTTGTCGCTGTGCAGGAACCCGCCGACGACGAAGTCGCCGGGCGTCACCGTGCGCACCGCGTCCCCGACCTGCTCGACGACGCCGACGTACTCGTGCCCGATCGGCGTCGGCCGCCTGACGGCGCTGACCCCGCGGTACCGCCAGAGGTCCGAACCGCACACGCAGGTGGCGACGGTCCGGACCACGGCGTCGGTGGGCTCGACCACCCGGGGGTCGGGCCGCTCCTCGAACCGGACGTCACCGGCTCCGTGAATGATTGCTCCTCGCATGGGTCCATTCACGCACGGCGTGTCCAGTCGGTGTGGACCGGACCCGGCTCAGCCTCGGGCGGCGGTGCGCACGACGTCGGCGAGCGGCGTCGGTGCGCGGCCCAGGAGGCGGGCCAGGTCGTCGCCGGGGGCCACGAGGTCGCCGGCCGCGATCGACCCGTCGAGCGCGGCGACGAAGGCCGCCGTGCCCTCGTCGAGCCCGGCCTGGCGGAGCTCGGTGGCCAGGTCCTCGACCGTGAGGTCGCGGTACCCCACGGTGGTGCCCGTGACGGCGGTGACGGTCGCGGCCAGCTCGCCGAGCGTGAAGGACTCGCCGCCGAGCTCGTGGACGACGAGGTCGCCGTCGTCCCCCTGGAGCGCCGTGACCGCGGCCGCGGCGTAGTCGGCGCGTGGCGCCGCGGAGATGCGGCCCTCTGCTGCGGCGCCGACGATCTCGCCGCGCCGCAGGTACTCGTCCAGGCGGTCGGTGTAGTTCTCGGTGTACCAGCCGTTGCGCAGCAGCGAGAGGGGCACGCCCGACTCCCGCAGGACCTTCTCGGTGCCCTGGTGCTCGCCGGCCAGCGGGTTGGACGTGGCGTCGGCGTTGAGGATGCTGGTGTAGGCGATGCGCTCGACGCCCGCGGCACGGGCGGCCTCGATCACCGCGGTGTGCTGGGCGACACGGTTGCCCGGCTCGCTGCCCGAGACGAGCAGCAGGCGCTGGACGCCGGCCAGCGCACCGGGGAGGGTCTCGGGGCGGTCGTAGTCGCCCTCGCGCACCTGTACGCCGCGCTCGGCGAGGTCGGTGGCGCGGGCAGGCGTCCGGGCGATCGCGACGACGTCCGCGGGCGCGACGCCCCGCTCGAGCAGCTCGGCGACGGCGAGCCGCCCGAGGTGGCCGGTGGCGCCGGTGACGGCGTAGGTGGTCATGGATTCTCCGGTTGCGTGTGGGAAGCACTAACGATTCGAAAGTACACCACATGCGGTGGCCGCGACGTAGTCTTGTCCGCATGGACCACGACGCGACGGACCACGACGCGCGCACGGACGGCCCCGCCCAGGAGCTGGTCGTCGACGTCTTCGCGCGCGACTGCACCTCGCGCGCCGCGTTCGAGGTCGTCACGTCGAAGTGGGCCTCGCTCGCGCTGCTCGCGCTGGTCGACGGGCGGTACCGGTTCAACGCCCTGCGCCGCAAGGTCGAGGGGGTCAGCGAGAAGATGCTGTCCCAGACGCTCCAGGCCCTCGAGCGCGACGGGATGGTCACGCGCGACGTCGTCACGACGATCCCGCCGCGCGTCGAGTACGCGCTGACACCCCTGGGCGAGGAGGTCGCCGGCCACCTGCGCGGCCTGGCCGACCTCCTGGAGGCGCGCGCGGCAGCCGACGCGGCGCCCCGCCCCACCCCGGCCGAGGCCTGACGGGCGCCGCCGTCGCCGTCCTACCGCGTCGCTGTCTTTCACCCCGACGTTTCTCGGCTTTGACAGCCTCCAGAGCCGAGAAACGTCGGGTTGAAAGACGAGGGCAGCGCCCGGCGACGCACGACGGCCGCCGTCGGCCCGGGCGGTGAGCCCCGGGTCGACGGCGGCCGTCGCGCCCGTCAGGAGGTCAGCGGCGCCGCACCTCCAGGGCCGACGTCGCCTCGGATGCGCCGTGGTCGTCCGAGCCCGCGTACCGCGCGGTGATCGTGTAGTCGCCCGCCACGAGCAGCGGCGGGACCAGGACCTCCGCGGTGCCCTTGCGGAGCTTCACGGTGCGCTCGTAGGGGTGGCGCTCGCCGTCGCGGGCCACGGTGACCGTGACCTTGCCGGACGGGTCGGTCGACGAGCCCTTCGCCGCGACCGCGACCCTGACCCGGAACGGCTCCAGCAGGTGGACCGAGGCCGGGGCCGTGATCGTGGTGGTCGTCGCGCCGGGCTGCGCGTCGGCCGGCACGAGGTCGCGCACCGCGGTGCGGTGCACGCCGCCCTCGTCGGTGCCCGCGTAGACCCAGGCGCCGTCCGGGCTGACCGCGAGCGAGCGCACGGACATCGCCGTCAGCCCCTTCGAGGCCGCCGACCACGTGGCGCCCCCGTCGGCCGAGACGAGCACGCCCGCGCCGTTGGCCGCCAGGCCGTACGGTCGCCACCGGGCGGCGCCCGCGACCAGGAGGTCACGGCCGGCTGCGGGGCCGTCCGGCACCTCGACGGACGCGAACTCGGTGACCGCGGCCGAGGTGTTGGGCACCTCGGCGGTGGCGAAGGTCGTGCCGCCGTCGCGGCTGACCCGGATGCCGGGCTGCTCGCCGACGACCACGTGGCGCGGGTCGGCCGGGTCGACCCAGAGCGACCGTGCCGCGTCCTCGGTCAGACGGGTGCGCTTCGCGCCGAGGTCGTCGGCGCGGTAGAGCCCCGTGGACGTGGCGAGCCACAGCCTGCGCGGGTCGACCGGGTCGGGCAGGATCTGCTCGACGACCGCCCGGAGGTTGTACGTCGTCCACGTCTCGAACCGGTCGGTCGAGACGAGGATGCCCGCCTCGTAGGGCGTCCGGTAACCCACGAGCACGGTGTCCTCGTCGTGCGGGGAGACGGCGACGGTCGTCGGCGTGAAGCTGCTGTAGGGGCCGACCTGCTCGAGGTCGGCGTCCGTGCCGCCGGCGCCCGTGGTGAGGATGCGGCTGAGACCGTTGGCGGTGGAGCCGACGGCCCAGACGTCGTGGTCGCCCAGCGGCGACTGCGTCACCGCGGTGACCTGACGGCCGATGACGCCCTCGTGGCCGATCGAGCCCCAGTCCTGCGAGCTCTCGTCGAGGTCCGCGAGCGGCCGCTGGTGCAGCCCCTCGTAGTCGACGGCGCGCAGCACCGGCTCGCCCTCGGCGTCGACGCCCGCGTGCACACCGGTGACGTCCGTGCCGGAGACCCCGGTCTTGGTCCAGGTCTCGCCGTCCTGCGTCGCGTAGTACCCGGCGCCCTCCATCGCGACGACGACGTGGTCGGCGGGCGTGCCGGGCCAGTGGTCGACGTCGGTGGCCAGCGGCCCGAAGACGGGCAGCGGGTGGGTCTCCCAGGTGGCGCCGAGGTCGGGGCTCGTGCTGTACGTCGTCAGGCCCATGGCGTAGACGGTGCCGTCCGTCAGCGTGGTGACCGAGACGTAGGACTGGCCGGTGTCGGCACCGGTGGTCCAGGTGGCACCGGAGTCGCGCGAGGTCATGGCCACGCCGTCGCCGAGCACCACGGCCGCGGCGGCGCCGTCGGCCACCACGCCCTGCGGGCGGTCGGTGTAGTCGGTGGTCGCGTAGGTCCGGGTGACCTCGCTGCCGCCGGACAGCACGTCGGCGACGCGGTAGATGCCGTCGAAGGTGGCGACGAGCAGGTCGTCGCCCGCGAAGGCGGCGCCGTTGACGGAGCCCGTCCAGGCGGGAGCGACGCGCCGCCAGCGCTGCCCGGCGTCCCGGCTGAGGTAGAGACCGTCGCTCGTGACGGCGGCCAGCGCGTCGCCCTGGGCGACGAGCTCGTCGATCGCGACGTCGGGGAACGGCAGCACGGTCCACGTGCGGCCGGCGTCCGCCGTGTGCACGATGCGGCCCGCGTAGGACGGGTCGAGGACGACCTGACCCACCGCGCCGTTCAGCGCGACGTAGAACCCGCCGGGCGTCGCGGTGTCGGCCACCGGGATGCCCCACCCGTCCGCGACGGGCATGCTCCGCACGCGCTCCCACGTCGCGCCCTGGTCGGTCGTGACGAACGGGTGCACGCCGCTGCTGGTCATGGCCAGGCCGGTGCCCGGCGCGGTGGGGGAGACGGCCAGCTCGCGGGCCGTGCCGGACAGGCCGACCTGCGCCCAGCCGCCCGCCTGGTCGGCGCCCTCGGACTGCACGCCGCCGGCCCCGGTCACGGTGCGCCCCGTGATCGTGGCGCGCGCGTCGAGCCCGTAGGAACCGGGCTCGTCCAGCGGCACCGTGCCGCGGAACCAGCCAGGGTTGCCCGCGACGGCGGTCAGCGCGGCCGTGTACTGCTCGCCGGACGGCGCCGTCGCCCGCACGGTCGGCGGCGCCTCTGGCGCCATCGGGGCACGGACGAACACCTCGGTGCTGCCCGTCGCCAGCGTCGGTGACGCCTGGACCTGCAGCGGCCGGACGTAGCTCGCGTACGGGACCCGCACGGTGCTGCCGTCGGAGACCGTGCCGACCACGACACCCGAGGTCTCGGCGTCCACCACACCCGCCTCCGGCGTGACCGTCAGGTCCACCGACGCGCTCCGGCCGGCCCGGATCTGCACGGTCTTCGCCGACAGACGCGCCGCCCCCGTGCTGTCCGCCGACGGCTCGGCGGCCAGCCGCACGGTCACCGCCTTCGTCCCGGCGTTGCGCAGCACGACCGTGCCGGTGCGGGCGGCGTCGCCACCCATGTCGGCCAGGCCGAGCGACAGGGCGTCCGGGGAGGCGGTGACCCGCTGGTCGACGGCGGCCGCGACGTCGAGCCTGCCCGCGCCCTGGGCGGACGGGGAGGCGTCGGCGTCGGCCGAGTCCAGCGGCTGCGCGCTGCCCACGAGGGTCGCCCGCAGCTGCTCGCCCGACAGCTCGGGGCGGGCCTGCGCGAGCAGGGCAGCCGCGCCCGCGACGTGCGGGGCGGCCATCGACGTGCCGGACAGCCGGTACCGGTCGCCCTCCACGCCGAGCTCGGCCGGGATGTCGGACATGATCTCGAAGCCCGGCGCCACGATCTCCGGCTTGAGCGTCATGGCGTCGCTCGGCCCGCGGGAGCTGAAGCTCGCGACCCGGTCGGTCTGGTCCACCGCGCCGATGGTGGCGCGGGCGGTGCCCGCGAGGACCTCGTCCTTGAACGTCTGGTAGAGGGACGAGTCGATGTTCATCATGACCAGGCGCTCGCGGCGCAGGTCGAACCCGCCGCCGGACAGCACGCTCGCCGCGCCCTGGGGGCCGACGTCGCCGTCGCCCGCGGGGTCGGTCGGGCTCACCGTGTACAGCAGCGCGCCGACGGCCCCGTGCTCCTCGGCGAGCAGCGCCTGCTGCAGGTGCAGGCCCTCGACCTCGCCCAGGGAACCGACGGTCAGGCTCTGCATGACCACGATCGCGCCGCGCACGTCGCCGGCCTGCTCGTAGTCCTCCTCCTCGAGCCCGTCGCCGACGTCGACCAGACGGGCCGTGAGGCCCTTGGCCGGCGGGTTCGCCGACATCGGGAAGCGCGTCACGTCGAGCGGGCGCTCCTGCTTGCCCGGTCCCTTGCCCTTGCCGGGTCCCTTGCCCGGTCCCTTGCCCGGCTCCTTGCCGCCCGGTCCCGTGCCGAGCAGCGTCAGCGTCGGGTCGGCCACGCCGGTGACCTGCGCGCCGACGGCGAGGACGCCCTCGGCGGCGGCGGGCGAGCCGATGCTCTGACCGTACGGGCCGGAGTTGCCTGCCGCGGCCACGACGACGACGCCCTGGCGCACCGCCTCGGTCGACGCACGGCCCAGCGGGTCGGTGCCGTCGCCGGGGGTGCCGAGGCTCATGTTGACCACGTCGGCGGGGTGGTCGCCCAGCGGGTCGGTGGCCGCCTCGAGCGCGAGGAGCAGGTCGTCCGTGGTGCCGGTGCCGCGGGCGTCGAGCGCCTTCCAGGCGGTGAACGTCACGTCAGGCGCCATGCCGGTGAGGTTCGCGCCGCCCGCACCCACGATGCCCGCCACGTGCGTGCCGTGCATGTGGTCGTCCATGGGGTCGGCGTCGTCGTTGGCGAAGTCGTAGCCGTCGACGACGCGGTGGCCCGGCCCGAACCCGCCGCCCAGGTCGGCGAGCGTGTAGTCGATGCCGGTGTCGATGATCGCGACGGTGCGGCCCGTGCCCCGGACGGCGGTGCCGTCCGCGTCGGTGCGCTTCCACACCTGCGGGGCCCGCGTGGCGGGGATGTTCGCCTCGCCGCCGAGGATCCGCACGGCGGCCGCCTCCGTCACCCGGGCGACGCCGGGGGCGGAGCGCAGCTCGTCGAGGTCGGCCGGGTCGACGGTAGCCACGACGGCGGACAGGAGGCCGGTGACCGCCTCGGCGTCCTCCAGCTCGACGCCCTCGCGCTCGATGCGGGCCGTGACGGTCTCCTGCGCGCCGGTGACCTCCTCGACGGCAGCGCGGTAGTCGGCCGCGAACGCGCTGCGCGCGCTCGCCGAGACGGAGCCGGTGGACCGGGCGGCGGCGAGCTCCTCCTGGCCGACGACGTCGGCGGCCGTGGGGGTGTCGAGCTCGACGATGACGCGGACGGGGTCGCCCGGCGGGCTGTCCGGGGCGGCGAACGCGGCCCCGGAGGACAGGACGAGGGAGGCCGAGGCGAGGGCGCTCGTGGCGAGCAGACCCCGGCTGCGGCCGGATCTCTGAGAGTGCATGAGGGCTGTCTAGCCGCCGCCCGCGCGTCCAGGCAATGGTCAGGATGGCCGGATGCGGCCAATGGCCGGTAACGGCCCGCGAAGTTTTACACGCACGACACGTGCGAGGGCATCTTTCACCCGGCCGCCGACGAGCGGCTCAGAGCCAGCCCCGCCGCACCGCCTGCATCCCCGCCTGGAACCGGTTCGCGGCGCCGAGCCGACGCAGCAGGTCCGTCGTCCGCCGGCGCAGCGTCCGCTCCGACAGGCCCAGCTCGCGCGCGATCGCCTCGTCCTTCGCCCCCGAGCCCAGCAGCGCCAGCAGCGCACGGTCCGCCACGCTCGGGCCCTGCTCCGGCGCGGACGCGTCCGCCAGGTCGTCGGCGGCCGGCAGCTCGACCGACCGCGCCCACACCGCCTCGAACGCCTCGCACAGCAGGTCCACCAGCGGCCCGCCCTCGACCACCACAGACGTCGGCCGCCGCGGGTCGAGGTCCGCGCTGACCAGGGCGGTGCGGCGGTCGGCGATCGCGAGCTTCGCGGGCAGCGACGGTGCCACCCTGGCCTGCTCGCCCATCGCGGCGGCGTGCCGCACCTCCGCCCACGCGCCCGGCCGGTCCAGCACCTCCGCGGCGTACACCGCGCGCCACGTCACCCCGCGCTGCAGCACCAGCGGCTCGACAGGGTTGTCGTCCGCCAGCACGTACGGCGGCCGGTCGAACGCCATGAACTCGCCCCTGACCTCGTGCTCCATGCGCGTGTACCAGGCGCCGATCAGCGCCGGGTCGTCGAGCACGTGCACGCGGCCCGCGGCGCCGCCGCCGTCCGCCGTCTGCTCGAACAGCTCCGCGAGGTCGGGGATGGTCGCCCGCACCCGGTCCAGCCGCGCCGCCGTCCGGTCGGTCAGCGCGCGCAGCGCGACCCGCGGGTCGACCGCCGTGTACTCGCCCGCCGTGCCCGCCGTCCGGTTGATCAGCCCCGCGGCGCGCAGCCGCGCCAGCATGCCGTCCGGGTCGGTCCCCGTCAGCGGGACGTCGCGCTCCACGTCCGCGACCCGCACCGTGCCCTGCGCCAGCACGTACCGGTACACCAGCCGCATGTCCTCGTCGATGCCGACGGCGCCCAGGTCTCCCTCGCGCCCGGGCTCGTCCTCCGCCACCATGAGCGCCAGCGTAGTGCGGGTGAAGTCGGCCGCCGCCGCGCCGAGCGCGCACTACCGTGGCCACGAGCGGCGACAGGAGACAAGATGTCCACCCTCACCACGATCGAGCGGTCGCCCGACCCCGAGACCCACCGGCCAGGACAGCACCGGCCGTCCATCGCCACCTGGGTGCGCGCGCTCGGCGACCGCCTGCGCTACGTGTGGCGGCACGCGCCGCTGGACCGGTACCACCCCAACGCGGTGGCCGCGGCCGAGGCAGCGGAGGCGGCAGCCCTGCAGGGGAAGTTCTTCGAGATGGAGCGCAGCCTGCTGATCGACCTGGAGCACCAGCTCCCGTCCGACATCGTGCGGCGCGCCGGCGAGCTGGGCCTCGACGTCGACCGGTTCGAGCGCGACCTCGTCTCGCCCGAGGTGGCCGCCCGCGTGCGCGACGAGGTGCTCGACGCCGAGGCCATGGACGTGACCGCCGTGCCGACGTTCTTCGTCAACGGCCGCAGGCACACCGGGCCGTACGACGCGCAGTCGCTGATCCGGGCGCTGCAGGCGACGGACCCGCCGGCCGGGCAGGTCTGAGGCTCAGCCTCGGGCGGCGGCGCGCAGCCGCACGGCGTCCTGGCTGGGCGGCAGCCCGAACTGCCGCCGGTACTCGCGGCTGAACTGCGACGGGCTCTCGTACCCCACGCGCTGCCCGACGCCCGTGACGTCCTTCGGCCGCGCGACGAGCAGCAGCCGCGCCTGCTGCAGCCGGATGCGCTTCTGGAACTGGATCGGGCTCATCGCGGTCACGGCCTGGAAGCTGCGGTGGAACGCCGACACGCTCATACCGGTCAGGGCCGCGACGTCCTGCACACGGAACGGCTCGGCGTAGTGCTCCCTGATCCAGCCGACGGCGCGCGCCACGTGCGCGAGGCCGCTGTCGACCAGCCCGAGCTGGCGCACCGTGGCGCCCTGCTCGCCCGTGATCAGGTGCCAGAGGATCTCGCGCCGCAGCAGCGGCGCCAGCACGGGGGCGTCCCGGGGGCGGTCGAGCAGGCGCACGAGGCGCACGGCGGCGTCGACCAGCTCGTCGGGGGCGTCGCTCACCACGAGGCCGGGGGCCGGTGCGCCGGCGGGCGCCAGCGCGCCGGGCGGCGCCTGCAGCAGGAGCTCGGCGATGAGCGCGGGGCGCAGCACCATCCCGACACCGAGCGCGGGCCGGTCCGGCGAGACGCGGAGGAACTCTCCCGTGACGGGCAGGTCGACGCCGGCCACGAGGTACTGGCCCGCGCCGTACTCGAGCACGCGGTCGCCGACGGCCAGACGCTTGGTGCCCTGCGCGATCAGGGCCCAGACCACGCCCGACATGCCCGGGGCGTCGGGCTCCGCGTGGCGCACGGCGGACACGTGCACGTCCTCGAGCACGGTCTCGGCCGTGTCCGGTCGCGCGTGCCGCTCGACGAGCTCGCGCAGCTCCTGCAGGCTCATGCTCTCCTCCGCACCGTCCCAGGGTGCCACGGTGGTGCACGATCGACGCTGCACGAAGAGGATCAGGCAAGCCTTCGCGAGGATCGGTCTGTCCCGAGAACGACGGCAGCGGTGTGATGGAGGTGTCGGGAGGCGCCGGGCCGACAGGACCCGAGGGCCGTATCCGACAGGACACCGAGGAGAATCATGAACGTCGAACACGGCTTCCACGCCACCATGACCACGCGCCCGGGTCAGGCCCGGGCGGTGATCGACCTGCTGCTCGCGGCACCGGCGATGACGCACCCGGACTGCGTCGTCTTCCTCGTCGGCCGGTCGGCGAGCGACCCCGACGTCGTGCACGTGACCGAGGGGTGGACCACGAAGGAGGCGCACGAGGCGTTCAGCGCGACCGAGGGCGCGCGGTCGGTCATCGCGGCGCTCCAGCCGCTGCTCGCCGGCGAGTCGGCCTCCGCGGACGAGGTGCCCGTGGCCGGGAAGGCGGCGTTCTGATGACGCCCGTGGGCCCGGCCCGCCCCCGGTTCGACCCCGAGCTCGCGCCGGTGGTCGGGGCGGTACCGCCCACCGACCTGACGGCGGCCACGCTCGCGGCGCTGCGCGCTGTCGCCGCGACGCCGCCGGAGACGGTGGCCGCCCGCCTCGCCGACCTCTCCGTCCGGTGCCCTGTCGACCGGCGCGACGTGCAGGACGTCGCGCCCGACGGCGAGCCGGTCGAGCTCACCGTGCTCACCCCGGCGGGGCGCGCGCCGGGCGTGCTCGCTCCCGCCGTCCTGTGGCTGCACGGCGGCGGGATGGTGATGGGGGACCGGTTCTCCCAGCTCGACGTGCCCCTGGAGTGGCTGGAGCGGTTCGGTGCGGTGGTCGTGACGGTGGACTACCGCCTCGCCCCCGAGCACCCGGCGCCCGTCCCGGTCGAGGACGGCTACCGCGGCCTGTGCTGGCTCGTCGACCACGCGGCGGAGCTCGGTGTCGACCCGGCGCGCGTCGTGGTCGCGGGGATCAGCGCGGGCGGCGGCGTGGCGGCCGGGGTCACGCTGCTCGCGCGCGACCGCGGTGGCCCGGCCGTCGCCGCGCAGGTGCTGTCGTGCCCCATGCTCGACCACCGCAACGACACCGTCTCGAGCCACCAGTACGCGGGCGGGCCCGCGACGTGGACGCGCGAGCAGAACGCGTTCGGCTGGGCCGCCCTGCTCGGCGGCGGCGCGCACGAGGCGGTCGGCCCGTACGCCTCGCCCGCCGTCGCGCAGGACCTGTCGGGCCTGCCGCCCACCTTCGTCGACGTCGGCTCGGCCGAGGTGTTCCGGGACGAGGACGTGAGCTACGCGTCCCGGATCTGGGCCGCGGGGGGCGACGCCGAGCTGCACGTGTGGCCCGGCGGGTTCCACGCCTTCGACGTCGCGGTGCCCGCCGCGCGCGTCTCGGCGGCCGCGCGCAGCGCCCGGACGGCGTGGCTCGCCCGGGCGCTGGGGGAGGGCTGACCTCAGCCCTTGACCGACCCCGACATGAGGCCGCCCACGAAGTACTTGCCCAGCACGATGTACACCAGCAGCGTGGGCAGGGACGCGAACAGGGCGCCCGCCATGGACACGCCGTAGTTCTGCAGCAGGGCGCCGTTGGCGAGGTTGTTCAGGGCCACGGTCACGGGGCCGTTCTGGGACGAGGAGAAGAACACCGCGAACAGGAAGTCGTTCCAGGCCGAGGTGAACTGCCAGATGAGCACGACCACGAAGCTCGGGACCGAGATCGGCAGGACGATCGACCAGTAGGTGCGCAGCATGCCCGCGCCGTCGACCCGGCCCGCCTCGATGAGCTCGTGCGGCACCGTGGCGTAGTAGTTGCGGAAGATCAGGGTCGTGATCGGGATGCCGTAGACCACGTGCAGCAGGATCAGCGTGGGCACGCCGGTCGGGATGCCGAGGTCCAGCACGAGCTGGTTCAGCGGGATCATCACCGCCTGGTACGGGATGAACATGCCGAACAGGATCACCGTGAACACGATGTCGGCGCCGCGGAAGCTCCACCGCGCCAGCACGAAGCCGTTCAGGGACCCGAGGAACGCCGCGATGACAGCGCTCGGCACGACCACGGCGACCGTGCGCGCGATCGAGGGGGAGAGGGCGGTCCACGCGGTGGCCCAGTTGTCCAGGGTCCACAGCTGCGGCAGCGCCCAGGCGCGGCTCGGGTCGGCGTCGCCGGTGCCCTTGAAGCTCGTCACGAGCAGCACGTAGACCGGGATGAGCACGACGACGAGGAAGAAGATCAGCGCGGCGTAGCGCAGCGTGCGCGCCAGGGTGTAGCGCCCGGGGCGCGTGCGCCGCGCGGGCGGCGGCGCCGTGGTGCGCGGGGCCGCGAGCTGGTCGGTGGCGGCGGTCATCGCTTCTCCTCACGGTTCGTGCGGATCAGGTACGGCACGATGACGAGCGCGACGATGATCAGCAGGATCGAGCCGACGGCGGCGGCGTTCGCGTAGTCGAAGCTCGACTTGAACACGAACATGTCCACGGCGGGCACCTTGGTCTGGTAGTTGGCCGGCTTGGAGATCGACATGATGAGGTCGAACGCCTTGAGCGACATGTGGCCGATGATGATGAGCGCGGACAGCGCGACCGGCGAGAGCTGCGGGAACAGCACGTGCCGGTACAGCTTCCACTCGCTCGCGCCGTCGACGCGGGCGGCCTCGCGCAGCTCGTCGGGGATACCGCGGAACCCGGCGAGGAACAGCGCCATCACGTAGCCCGACAGCTGCCAGATCGCGGGGATCGCGATGGCGACGATGCCGAACGTGACGTTGTTCCACCAGTTGTTCTGCAGGAAGTCCAGGCCGACGATCTGGAACAGCCGGTTCAGGCCCGAGGCCTGCTCGCCCTGGTTGGAGTTGAGCAGCCAGCGCCACACCACGCCGGAGGCGACGAACGAGACCGCCATCGGGAACAGGTACACCGAGCGGAACAGGCCCTCGCCCTTGACGGGCTTCTCGAGCATCCACGCCCACAGGAAGCCCATGACCATGGTGCCCGCGAGGAAGACGACCGTGTAGAGCACCAGGTTCGTCAGCGAGTGCTGGAAGTCCTCGCCGGCCAGGAGGTCGAGGTAGTTCGTGAACCACACGACGGCCGTGGGCTTCTGGCCGGTGGCCTGCGCGGCGGTGTGGCTGTCCGTGAAGGACGTGGAGAAGTTGGCGGCGATCAGCCCGTAGACGAACACGCCGACGAGGATCAGGGACGGGGCGAGCAGGAGGAGGGGTGGTCCGACTCGCCGCAGTTTCTTGAGCATGCGGGGCTACCTCGGTGATGGCTCAGGTGATGGCGCAGGTGGCGGGGGCGGGCACGGCCGCGCGCCGTCGGGCCGGGCCCGACGGCGCGCGGTGGTGCGTCAGCCCTGGGCGGCGGCGGCCAGCTCGGACTGGTACCCGGCGAGGTCGGACGCGCCGGTCGTGAACTTGCTCGTGGCGTCCGAGATCGCGTTGAGCGTCGCGACCGGGGCCGCGGCGCCGTGCGCCAGCGAGGACACGATGGTGTCGTTCGAGAACGACTCGATCGCGCTTCGCTGGTACTCGGAGAACTCGGACGGGTCGGCGTCGGTGCGGGCGGGGATGGAGCCCTTCGCCTTGTTGAACGCGACCTGGCCCTCGAGCGAGCCGACGGTCTCGAGCCACGCCTTGGCGCCCTCGGCGTCGGGCGCGCCGACCGGCAGGGTGAACGAGTCGGCCAGGAAGTCGAACACGCCGTCGGTGCCGGGAACGGGCGCGGCGACGAAGTCCTCGCCGAGCACCTTGTCCTGCTCCTCGAACGCGGCGACGGCCCAGTCGCCCATGACGTTGAACGCGGCGCTGCCGTCGATCACGAGCTGGGTGGCCTCGGGCCAGTCGAGCCCGTCGCGGTCGTCGTTGGTCAGGCCGATGATCGTCTCGAAGTCCTCGAGCGCCCCGGTCACCTCAGCGCCCTCCCAGTCGGTGCTGCCGTCCCACAGACCCGAGTACGCCTCGGGGCCGAGGTCGGCCAGCAGCACCGTCTCGAGCAGGTGCACCTGGGTCCACGTGGTGCCGACCGAGATGGCCGTCACCCCGGCCTCGTCGAGCTTCTCGAGGTCGGCGATCCACGCGTCGAGGTCGTCGTACTGCGCCTCGGGGTCGATGCCGTTCTCCTCGAGCACCGCCGGGTTGGCCCAGACGACGTTCGCGCGGTGGATGTTCGACGGGATGGAGTAGATCGCGCCGTCCTCCGAGGACAGGCGGTCGACCAGGTCGGCGGGGAACGCGTCGGTGAGGCCGAACTCGTCGTACAGGTCGGAGACGTCCTCGATCTGCGCCGCGTCGATGTAGTCCTGCAGCTCGGCACCGGCGTGCGCCTGGAAGGTGTCCGGCGGGTCCTGCGCCTGCAGGCGGGTCTGCAGCAGGTCCTTCGCCGCGGACCCGGCGCCACCGGCGACGGCGCCGTTGACGAACTCGATGTCGGGGTGCTGCTCGTCGAACACGCCGACCAGCGCGTCGAGACCCGCCTTCTCGGAGCCCGCGGCCCACCACGTGAAGACCTCGACCTGGCTGCCGGCGCTGTCACCGCTGTCATCGCCGCCCGAGCCGCCGTTGCCGCACGCAGCCAGCGTGAGACCGACCACGGCAGCCGTCGCCACCGTCGCGGTCATCCTCCGGTTCACTCGCATCTGGGGTCCCTCAACCTTCCTCGGTCGCTGGAGCACCGGCTCGGCACGTCGGTACCGTCGGGGACGACGTCGTGCCCTGGGCCGGCCGGGCGCGCCTGTACGCCCGTGAACCCGCGTCCTATCGAACGTCGTGGGCGTGTTGGTGTCAAGAAATGAACGCAAGCGCTGCCTGATCGTGACCTGATCGTTCAGGTCGTGTACGCAAACCCGGTCCTCACCCGGGACGGCGGTTACCCTGGGCGCTGTGCGCGCGGATCGGGTGACCCCGGGCTCGCAGACCTCACTGCGTGAGGCCAACCGAGCCCGGATCGTGAGCGCCGTCCAGCAGCGTGGCTCCCTCACGCAGATCGAGCTGGCCGGCGTCACCGGCCTGTCCCCGGCCACCATCTCCAACATCGTCAAGGAGCTGTCAGCGGCCGGTGTGCTGCACACCGCCAACTCCGTGCGCAACGGCCGCCGCGCGCTGCAGGTCACGCTCGCGCGCAACCTCGGCCTCGTCGCGGGCATCCGGTTCGGGCAGCGCTCGCTGAACGTGGCGCTCGCCGACGCCTCGATGCGCGTGCTCGCCGAGCAGCGCATGCCGCTCGCGCCCGACCACCGCGCCGACGCCGGCCTCCAGCGCACGGCCATGCTCGTGCGGGAGATGCTCGACGACGTCGACGCCAAGCCCGACGAGCTGCTCGCCGTCGGCGTCGGCGTGCCCGCCCCGGTCGACATCCGCACGGGCGAGGTGGTCACCGTCGGCATGATGCGCGGCTGGGACGGCGTGCGCGTGGACGAGGCGCTCGAGGCCGAGCTCGGCGTGCCGGTCAGCACCGACAACGACTCCACGCTCGCCGCGATCGCCGAGGCCCGCTTCGGAGCGGGCGCGGGCTACGACTCCGTCGCCTACGTGCGCGCCTCGCACGGCGTCGGCGGCGGGCTCGTGCTGGGTGGGCGGGCCGTGCACGGCCGCTCGGGCGTCGCGGGCGAGATCGGTCACGTCTCCGTCGACGAGAACGGGCCCGTGTGCCGGTGCGGCAACCGCGGCTGCCTCGAGATGCTGGTCGGCGCCTCGAGCCTGCTGTCCATGCTGCCGGAGAGCGCCGGCCACCTCACGCTCGCCGACCTCGTGGCCCGCGCGCGCGACGGCGACGCCGGCTGCCGCCGCGTCGTGTTCGACGCCGGGCGGCACCTCGGCGTCGCGCTCGCCAACCTGTGCAACCTCGTGGACCCGGACGTCGTGGTCATCGGCGGCCAGCTCGCCGAGGCGGGGGACGTGCTGCTCGAGCCGCTGCGCACCGCGCTCGGCCAGCGCGTCGTGGCGACGTCACGCGGCCCGGCCGAGGTGGTGCGCTCCGTGCTCGGCGCCGACGCGGGCGTGCGCGGCGCGCTCGCCGCGGCCCTCGACCTGGCTCGTGCCAACGGCTCCCTGGGGGTGACCACATGAGGGCGTCGGTGGGCAGGGTGCGCGGGCTCGTCGCGGGCGTCGTCGCCGCGGGGCTGCTGCTCGGCGGGTGCGCGGGCGGCGGCGGGCGCGAGGCGACCGGCGTGCACGAGGGGACCATCGGGCTGCTGCTGCCCGAGGCCCAGACGGCGCGCTACGAGGCGTCCGACCGGCCCACGTTCGTCGCCGTGGCCGGGCGCCGCTGCCCCGGCTGCACCGTGCTGTACGCCAACGCCGCCCAGGACGCCGCCGCCCAGCTCCAGCAGGCCGAGTCCATGCTCGCGCAGGGTGCCGACGTGCTCGTGCTCGACGCCGTCGACACCGTCGCGGCGGTCGGCGTCGTCGCGCAGGCCCGGCGGCTCGGTGCGCAGGTCATCGCCTACGATCGGTTCGTGGACGGCGCGGACTACTACGTGTCGTACGACTACGAGTTCATCGGCTTCCTGCTCGGCTCGGCGCTGGCGGGGACGGTCACGGAGCGGGCAGAGCAGCGAGCGGAGCAGCGCGTGAGCGAGCGGCCCGACGGCGAGCGGCCGGGCGTGCTGCTCGCGCACGGCTCGGCGACCGACCCGAACGCCCTGGCCATCGCGGCGGGCACCCGCCGCGCCCTCGAGGGAGAGGACATCGACGTGCTCGCCGAGCACTACACGCCCGACTGGAGCCCCGACAAGGCCACCGAGTGGACCGAGGCGATGCTGACCCAGTTCCCCGGCCGCGTCGACGGCATCCTCGCCGCCAACGACGCCATCGCCGGCGGCGCCGTCGCCGCCGCCAAGGCCGCGGGCCTCGACCCCGTGCCCGTCACCACCGGGCAGGACGGCGAGCTCGCCGCCGTGCAGCGCATCCTCGCGGGCGACCAGTTCATGACCGTCTACAAGGCCACCGACCAGCAGGCGTCGACCGCCGCGGAGCTCGCCGTCCGCGTGCTGCGTGGCCAGGACCCCCGTACGACCGCCGTGACCGACGGCGTGCCCACCGTGCTGCTCGCCCCGCGCGCGGTCGCGGCCGCCGACGTCGAGCACGTCATCGTCGACGGGCACGTCTACTCGACGGACGAGATCTGCGTGCCCGCGTACGCGGACGCGTGCGAGCGCGCGGGCCTGCTCGGCGCGGGGGAGGCGGCCCGATGAGCGCGCCCCTGCCGCCCACGCCCCTGCTGTCGGTGCGCGGCGTCTCCAAGCGGTTCGGCGGTGTGCGCGCGCTGGTCGACGTCGACGTCGACGTGCGCGAGCACGAGGTGCTCGCCGTCGTCGGCGACAACGGCGCGGGCAAGTCCACGCTCGCCGGCGTGCTCGCGGGCGCCCACCGGCCCGACGCCGGCGAGGTGCTCCTCGAGGGACGCCCGGTCGTGCTCGACTCGCCGGCCGCCGCCCGCGCGCTCGGCATCGCCGCCGTGTTCCAGGAGCTCGCGCTCGTCGACGACCTCGACGTCGTCGAGAACCTCTTCCTCGGCCACGAGACCCTGCGCGGCCCGCTGCTCGACGAGGTCGCCATGGAGCGCGAGGCCTGGCGCCTGCTCGACCAGCTCGCCGCCAGCGTGCCGTCGGTGCGCGACCCCGTGCGCACCCTGTCCGGCGGGCAGCGGCAGGTCGTCGCCGTCGCGCGCGCCCTGCTCGGCTCGCCGCGCGTCGTCGTGCTCGACGAGCCCACCGCGTCGCTGGGCGTCCGCCAGACCGCCGAGGTGCTCAACCTCATCGTGCGGCTGCGCGAGCGCGGCCACGCCGTCGTCCTCGTCAGCCACCAGGCGGGCGACCTGCAGGCCGTGGCGGACCGCATCGTCGTGCTGCGCCTGGGCCGCGTGCACGACGTGTTCGACGGCGACGC
>DATGOB010000153.1:0-39875 GCA_036010205.1 Promicromonospora sp.
TACGAGGACTTCCTGCCGCGCTCCGCGGCCGGGATCTTCCAGTCCAACCTGACCTCCGACGGCTCGAAGGACGCCAGCCAGGAGGCCACCGACCGGGACGCCGACTGGATGGCGGGCGCGCTCGGCCGGGAGCTCAACGACCCCTTCGACCTGTACGCCGACCAGGTGGACAGGTCGCTGGCCGCCGCCGCCGAGACCCTCGGCGTCGACCCGGCCGACCTCACCACCACCCTGCCCACCACCACCCCCTCGACGAGCATGGGAGCTACGCGATGACCAGCACCACCACCGACAGCCCGCTGACGACCGAGCTGCGCGACGCCGCCCGCGCCGCCCTGCAGCGGCTCGGCGCCGGGGTGCCGGAGGGGACCGGCCTGCCCGTCGTGTCACCCCTGTCCGGCCGCCCGCTGCTCGAGCTGCGGCGCGACGGCGCGGCCGAGACCGAGGCCGCCGTCGGGCGCGCCGCCGAGGCGTTCCGCACCTGGCGCTCCGTGCCCGCGCCGGTGCGCGGCCAGGTCGTCAAGCGCCTGGGCGAGCTGCTCACCGAGCACAAGGCCGACCTCGCCGAGCTCGTCACCCTCGAGGCGGGCAAGATCACGAGCGAGGCCCTGGGCGAGGTCCAGGAGATGATCGACATCTGCGACTACGCCGTCGGGCTGTCGCGGCAGGTCGGCGGCCGCACGATGCCGTCCGAGCGCCCCGGCCACCGGCTCATGGAGACGTGGCACCCGCTCGGCGTCGTCGGCGTGGTCAGCGCCTTCAACTTCCCGGTCGCGGTGTGGTCGTGGAACACCGCCGTTGCGCTGGTGTGCGGCGACACCGTCGTGTGGAAGCCGAGCGAGAAGACGCTCCTGTCCTCCCTCGGCGCCTCCGCGCTGCTCGACCAGGCACTCGCCGAGGCCGGCTTCCCCGCCGGCGTGTCGCAGCTCGTGCTCGGGGACCGCGAGGCCGGCGAGGCCCTCGTGGCCGACCGCCGGGTCGCCCTCGTCTCGGCGACCGGCTCGGAGCGCATGGGCCAGCAGGTCGCACCCGCCGTCGCGGCGCGCGGCGGCCGGTACCTGCTCGAGCTGGGCGGCAACA
Source organism: Promicromonospora sp. (assembly GCA_036010205.1). Lineage (GTDB taxonomy): Bacteria > Actinomycetota > Actinomycetes > Actinomycetales > Cellulomonadaceae > Promicromonospora. The sequence goes on from DATGOB010000153.1 coordinate 1,081, forward strand.
ACGCCGCGATCGTCGCGCCGTCGGCCGACCTCGACCTCGCGGTGCGCGGCGCGGTCTTCGCCGCGGCAGGCACGGCAGGGCAGCGCTGCACGTCGCTGCGCCGCCTCATCGTGCACGAGTCGATCGTCGACGACGTCGTGGCCCGGCTCGCGAAGGTCTACGACGGGCTGCCCATCGGCGACCCCCGCACCGAGGGCACCCTGGTCGGCCCGCTCGTCGACACGGCGGCGCGCGACCGCATGCTCGCCGCGATCGACGAGGCCGTCGCGGCGGGCGGCGAGCTCGTCGTGGGTGGCACGGCCGTGACCGTGCCGGGCGCCGAGGACGCCGCGTACGTGCGCCCGGCGATCGTCCGCATGCCGGAGCAGGCCGACGTCGTCAAGCGGGAGACGTTCGCGCCGATCCTGTACGTGATGAGCTACGCGGACCTCACCGAGGCGATCGCCGTGCACAACGACGTGCCCCAGGGCCTGTCGTCGGCCATCTTCACGCTCGACGTGCGCGAGGCGGAGACGTTCCTCTCCGAGGTCGGCTCCGACTGCGGCATCGTCAACGTGAACATCGGCACCTCGGGCGCCGAGATCGGCGGCGCGTTCGGCGGCGAGAAGTCCACCGGCGGCGGCCGCGAGTCGGGCTCCGACGCATGGAAGCAGTACATGCGCCGCGCGACCAACACGGTCAACTACTCGACCGAGCTGCCGCTGGCCCAGGGGGTCAACTTCGGCTGAGGCACCGGCCGACGCAGACACGGGTGTGGCCCGGTACCCCGACGGGTACCGGGCCACACCCGTGTCGTGGCTCAGGACATCGTGGCGGGGATCGCCATCATCGAGCCCGTCTCGGTGGTCGGGTCCGTGCTCGGCGCGTACCGCTTCACCGAGGCGACCGAGACGCCGACCCGCGCGGCGACCTCCTCGATGCTCAGCGCCTGCGCCCACCGCAGCACGCGGATCTCGCTGATCTGCGCGGTGGTGAGCTGCTGGCCCGGGTCGGTGACCGACGGCGCGGACACGGTCTCGTCCGGCTCGGTGGTCGCGGGCGCGGACACGGGCTCTGCGGCCACCGCCGTCGTCGTGCCCGTGCGCTTCACCGGCGCGTACTTGTCCTCGAGGTGCATCCGCTGGGCCTGCACGGGCTCGGCGGCGGCCACGGCAGGCGTGGGCGCGCTCACGGGCTCCGGCTCGGGCTCGGGCTCGGCGGCCTGCGGCGTCAGCAGCTCCTCGGGGAGCTGCGTCTCGGGCACCGCGAGCTCGGCCAGCTCGCGCGGGTCGGGCCTGCGCGGCGCGTCCTCGGCCGGCATCCACTCGCCGGCCAGCGCCGCCGCCTCCTGCACCACGTCGCGGATCGTGCGCTCGGACTCCAGGTGCGGGCGCGTCACCTCGGCGGTGACGTCAGCGGGCACGTGCCGGTGCACGCGCGTGACCGCCGCGTTCACGTCGGCGATGCGGGCGGCGCGCTCCCCGGGCGGGGCGATCTGCGCCAGGCGCACGGCGTCGAGCATGTCCAGCACGGCCGTCTGGCGGTCGGCCTGGATCTGCGCCTGCCGGTCGAGGTTCCGCGCGCTCGAGGCCGACTGGAAGAACAGGTGCACGGCCACGGCCGCCAGCACCGGCGCGACGGCGCGCGAGATGGCGAAGACGCCCTCACCGAGCAGCCAGCCGTGCCACGCCGCGAGCGCGCCCGAGAGGATGCCGACGACGATCGCGCCGCCCAGCCACCGCCCGTGGCCGGAGACCGGCCGGCCGGTCTCGAGCGCCCGGTCGGCCCGGCGTCGGCCCTCCCAGGCCAGGCCGATCACCAGGGCCTCGTAGGCGACGCCGAGCGCATAGCCGAGCCGCGGGCCCTCGTAGTCGGCGATGGTGTGTGACATGCCGATGTAGGCCCAGGCCGAGAGCCCGAAGGCGCCCAGAGCGAAGCCCGGGTTCCTGCGCGTGTCCGCGATGACCGCCGGGACGCGCCGAGGACGTTTCTCCGATGCCATGGATGTGTCCTTTTCCGTCTGTACAAGTGGGAGGCACGTCGATGTGCACAGCCGATCTTGGCGTACTTTGCGCTCTATGCGCTCTTCACACCTGGAATCGACCTCAATCCGTTGTGGAACGGCAGGTCAGGAGGGTGAAGAAGGGAAGGGGCCGGCTCAGCCGCCGCTGACGCTCAGCTCGGCCTCGCGCAGCCTCGCCTCGAACTCCTCGGACAGGTCACGGGAGTCGAGCCAGCCGTAGGGCAGGTGCGGCGTCTTCGGGGAGCCCGCACGCCCGCGCGGGCCCTCGGCGTCCTCGCCCGGGTAGGGCGCGTCGAGGTCGAGCGCGTCGAGCCGCTCGCGCAGCTCGGCGAGGGTGCTGACCAGGGCGAGCGCCTGCCGCTTCTCGCCGCCGACGGCGTACCCCTTGAGGTACCAGGCCATGTGCTTGCGCAGGTCGCGCATGCCCTTGCCCTCGTCGCCGTCGAAGTACTCGATCATGAGCTCGCCGTGCCGGTAGATCGTGTCGGCCACCTCGCGCAGGCCCGGCCGCACGCGCAGGTCCGAGCCGTTGAACGCGGCGGCGAGGTCGGCGAACAGCCACGGGCGCCCCTGGCAGCCCCGGCCGACGACGACGCCGTCCGCCCCGGTCTGCTCGACCATCCGCACCGCGTCCTCCGCCGACCAGATGTCGCCGTTGCCGAGCACCGGGATGCTCCGGACGGTCTCCTTGAGCCGCGCGATCGCCTCCCACTCCGCCTGGCCCGAGTAGTGCTGGGCGGCCGTGCGGGCGTGCAGCGCGACGGCGGCAACGCCGAGGGACTCCGCGATCCGGCCGGCCTCGAGGAAGGTGAGGTGCTCGTCGTCGATGCCCTTGCGCATCTTGACCGTGACGGGCACGCCGTACGGCTCGGCCGCCTCGACGGCCGCACGCACGATGTCGGTGAAGAGCTGCCGCTTCCACGGCAGGGCGGCGCCGCCGCCCTTGCGCGTCACCTTCGGCACGGGGCAGCCGAAGTTGAGGTCGACGTGGTCGGCGCGGTCCTCGCCCGCGATGATCCGCACCGCTGCACCCACCGTGGCCGGGTCCACGCCGTACACCTGCGCCGAGCGCGGCGTCTCGTCGTCGCCGAACGTGACGATGCGCAGCGCCTCGGTGTTGCGCTCCACGAGCGCGCGGCTGGTGACCATCTCGGCGACGTACAGCCCGGGGTCGAACCCGGTCGACCGCCCGGCCTCGCGGCACAGCGTACGGAACGCCCGGTTGGTCACGCCGGCCATGGGCGCGAGCACGACGGGCGTCGCCACGGTGAGCGGGCCGATCTCCAGGGGCGGGAGCACGGTGGTGGTGTCGGGGGCGGAAGTCACGGCCCCATTCTCCCACCGTCCGCCCGGTCACCTGTTGCCGAACCCCGCGGCCCGTGTCCTTAATGGAGGCGCGGACACGGCCCCGGGTGTGCACCACCGGGCGCCGGCTCCCGGGGGCGTCGAGGGGCGCGGGCCACCGGACACGTGGGACCGACCACGGCACGTGCTCTCGCTCGACACAGGGGACCGCGATGCAGGCCCAGGACGGCACGCAGGACCGTACCGCCACGATCACCGTCGCCACCCTCACCGCGATGGTCGTCGGCTCGATGGTGGGCGCAGGGGTGTTCTCCCTGCCCAGCCGATTCGCCGGGGAGACCGGCGTGCTCGGCGCCCTCATCTCCTGGCTGGTCGCGGGCACCGGCATGCTCATGCTGGCATTCGTCTTCCAGCGCCTGGCGATCCGCAAGCCCGACCTCGACTCGGGTGTCTACGCGTACGCGAAGGCCGGGTTCGGCGAGTACCTCGGCTTCTTCTCGGCGTTCGGGTACTGGGCGAGCGCGTGCGTGGGCAACGTCACCTACTGGATCCTCATCATGTCGACGCTGGGCGCCGTCCTCCCGGTGCTCGGCGACGGCGATCAACCGCGTCGTCACCGTCGCCAAGGTGCTGCCCATCGTCGCGTTCGTGCTCCTCGCGGTCTTCCTGCTCGACCCGCAGGTGCTCGCCGAGAACTTCCGGGGCTACGGGATCACCGGCCCGCTCTTCGAGCAGGTCCGCGGCACCATGCTGGCGACCGTCTTCGTCTTCCTCGGCGTCGAGGGCGCGAGCGTCTACTCGCGGCACGCGCGGCGCCGGGAGGACGTCGGCCGCGCCACCGTGCTCGGCTTCCTCATGGTGCTGTCGATCTTCGCGTCCGTGACGATCGTGTCCTACGGCATCCTGCCCATGGAGGAGCTCGCGCAGCTGCGGCAGCCGTCGATGGCGGGCGTCCTGGAGGCCGCAGTCGGCGGGTGGGGCGCCGTGTTCGTCAGCGCCGGGCTGATCGTCTCGGTCCTCGGCGCCTACCTCGCCTGGACCCTCATGGCGTCAGAGGTGCTGTACGTCGCCGCGAAGGACCGCGACATGCCCCGCTTCCTCGCCCGGATCGACCACAACGACGTGCCGCGCGCCGCGCTGCTGCTCAGCACGCTGCTCATCCAGGTGATGCTGGTCGTGACCCTGCTGTCGGACGACGCGTTCACCTTCGCCCTCGACCTCACCAGCGCGCTCACCCTCATCCCGTTCCTGCTCGCCGCCGGCTACGCGCTCCGGCTCGCCCTGGACCGCGGCGGGGCTGCCGCGGGCACGCCCACCCCGGGTGACCTCGTCGTCGCGGCGCTCGCGGTGGTCTACACCGCGTTCCTGCTCTTCGCCGCCGGACTCACGTTCGTGCTGCTCTCGTTCGTCATCTACGCGCCCGCGACCATCCTCTTCGTCATGACCCGCCGCGAGCAGGGGCGCCGCGTCTTCAGCCGCGGCGAGCTCGTGATCTTCGTCGTGTCCGTGGCCGGGGCGATCGCGGGCGGCGTCGCGCTCGCCACGGGCGCGATCTCCGTCTGAGCCACCCGAGACCTGGGAGGACCACCATGACCACCCCCACCGACGTGCCGCCCCCGTCGGCGGCCTACGGCGTCCACTCCGAGGTGGGGCGCCTGCGCACGGTGCTCGTGTGCCGCCCCGGCCTCGCGCACCGGCGGCTCACCCCCACCACCTCGGACGAGCTGCTGTTCGACGACGTGCTCTGGGTGGACCGCGCCATCGAGCACCACGCCGCGTTCGTCGCGGACCTGCGCTCGCGCGGGGTCGACGTCGTCGAGCTGCACGAGGTGCTCGCCGCGACCCTGCGGGTGCCGGGCGCGCGCGACTGGCTGCTGGACCGCAAGATCGTGCCCGGCGTCGTCGGTCCGGGTTTCCTGGAGGCGACGCGCGCCTTCCTCGAGGGACTGGAGCCCGAGCAGCTCGCCGAGTACCTGATCGGCGGCCTGGCCACCGACGACGTGCCCGACCTGCCGCCCGCCCACCGCGCGCTCGCGGAGTACACGCCCGACACCCGCGAGTACCTCATGGCGCCCGTGCCCAACACGCTGTTCACGCGGGACACCACGTGCTGGCTGTACGGCGGCGTGACGCTCAACCCGCTGTACTGGCCCGCGCGTCACGACGAGACGCTGCTCATGAAGGCCGTGTACGAGTTCCACCCGGACTTCGTCGGGTCGACGGTCTGGTGGGGCGACCCGGAGACCGACCACCAGCGGGCCACCGTCGAGGGCGGCGACGTCATGCCGGTCGGCGACGGCACGGTGCTCGTCGGCATGAGCGAGCGCACGTCGCGGCAGGGGATCACGCAGCTCGCGGCCGCGCTGTTCGCGCAGGGCGCGGCCGAGCGCGTCGTCGTGGCGGGCATGCCGCGGCTGCGCTCGGCCATGCACCTCGACACGGTGATGACGTTCGCCGACGTCGACACCGTGACCGTCTACCCGCGCATCGTCGGCGACATCCACCCGTTCGTGCTGCGCCCGGGCGACGGGGGTGGCCTGGCGGTGACCGACGAGGCGGGCACCTCGTTCCTCGACGTCGTGGCTCGCGAGACCGGCCTCGGCAGGCTCCAGGTCATCGAGACGGGCGGCGACGTCTACGAGTCGGAGCGCCAGCAGTGGGACAGCGGTAACAACGCCGTCGCGGTCGAGCCGGGCGTGGTCTGCACCTACGACCGGAACACGACGACCAACCGGCTGCTGCGCAAGGCCGGCATCGAGGTCGTCGAGATCGACGGCTCCGAGCTGGGCCGCGGGCGCGGGGGAGGCCACTGCATGACCTGCCCGATCGCCCGCGACCCGGTGTCCTGAGCTACGCGCGCAGCCAGACGGTGGTGTCTGCGGGCAGGGCGCCGTCGGCCAGCTCGCCCGACGCGACCAGCACCTGGGCGTCCGCGGGCAGCGGCACCGGCGTGCCGCCGAGGTTGGCCAGCACGACGACGCCGGCGACCTGGAAGGCGACGACGTCCGGGTCGGACGACAGCGCGTCGACCCACGCCAGCGTGCTCGTGCCGATCTTCTCGGCGCGGCGCAGGCCCAGGGCCGTGCGGTAGAGCTCGAACGTCGAGCCCTCGACGCCGTACTGCCGGTCGGCGGCCAGCTCGGCGTACGACTCCGGCTGCGGGAGCCACGTCTTCCCGGACGGGCCGAACCCGTTGCCCGGCGCGCCGCCGACCCACGGCAGCGGCACGCGGCAGCCGTCGCGGCCCGGCTCGGCGCCGTTCGTGCGGAAGAAGGACGGGTCCTGACGCACCTCGGCGGGCAGCGCCGTGTGGTCGGGCAGGCCGAGCTCCTCGCCCTGGTAGACGTAGGCGGAGCCCGGCAGGCCGAGCATGAGCAGGGTCGCCGCGCGGGCGCGGCGCAGGCCGAGCGCGGCGTCGGGCTGCGGGTCGTCCGCACCGATGCCGTTGAGCTGGCGCCCGCCGATCTCGGGGAGGCCGAAGCGCGACGCGTGGCGCACGACGTCGTGGTTGGACAGCACCCAGGTGGTGGGCGCGCCGACGGCGTCCATGGTGCGGAGCGACACGTCGACCACGGTGCGCAGCGTGGCCGCGTCCCACGGCGTGGTGAGGAAGGAGAAGTTGAACGCCTGGTGCATCTCGTCCGGGCGCACGTAGCGGGCCAGGCGGCTCAGCGGCTCGACCCACGCCTCGGCCACGAGGGCGCGGTCGCCGTCGTACTCGGCCAGCACCCGGTGCCAGGCGCGGTAGATGTCGTGCACGCCCTCCTGGTCGAACATGGGGCCGCTGTTGCCCGCGCCCGTCGAGCCGTCCTCGGCGACCGTGCCCTCGACCATGGACGTGGTGCCGTCCCAGTCGGGCAGGCCGGGCGCCTTGACCATGCCGTGCGCGACGTCGACGCGGAACCCGTCGACGCCCCGGTCGAGCCAGAACCGCAGGACGTCCTCGAACTCGGCGCGGACCTCGGGGTTGTCCCAGTTGAGGTCCGGCTGCGAGGAGTCGAACAGGTGCAGGTACCACTGCGGGCCGAGCTCGCCGTCGTCCTCGCGCGGGGCCAGGCGCGTCCAGGCGGGTCCGCCGAAGATGGACTGCCAGTTGTTCGGCGGCTCCTCGCCGGCCGGGCCGCGGCCGTCGCGGAACACGTACCGCTCGCGTGCGGCCGAGCCGGGCGCCGCGGCGAGCGCCTCCTGGAACCAGACGTGCTGGTCGGAGGAGTGGTTGGGCACCAGGTCGACGACGACCTTGAGGCCGCGCTCGTGCGCGGCGGCGAGCATCTCGTCGAAGTCCGCCAGCGTGCCGAACAGGGGGTCGATGTCGCGGTAGTCCGCGACGTCGTACCCGGCGTCCTTCTGCGGCGAACGGTAGAACGGGCTGAGCCAGACGGCGTCGACGCCGAGCTGCTTCAGGTGGTCCAGCCGGGCGGTGACGCCGGGCAGGTCGCCGATGCCGTCGCCGTCGCCGTCCGAGAACGAGCGGGGGTAGACCTGGTAGATGACGGCGTCGCGCCACCACTCACCACCCCGTGCGGGGGAGTTGACGGTGTCCGTGGCGGTGAGGTCGTCGGTGCTGGGCGGGGCGGTACGGGTCACGGTGAAGCGTCCTCGTAGGTCGGGGGTGGGTCGGGGGAATGTTCCTGCAAGGTTGCAGCAAGCGTACGGGAGGAATTCTTCCCTCCTGGCCACGCGTCCGCCGACGGAAAGCTCAGCCCTGGGGCGCCGCCCCGGTCGACCCCCGCACCACGAGCTCGGGCGCGAACAGGAGCTCGGTGCGCGGCGCGTGCTCCCCGTGGATCTCCGTGAGCAGCGCGCTCACCGCCGCGTGCGCCATGTCGGCGACCGGCTGGCGCACGGTCGTCAGCGGCGGGTCGGTGAACGCGACCAGCGGCGAGTCGTCGTATCCCACGACGCTCACGTCGTCGGGCACCGACAGACCGCGGGCGTGCGCCGCCCGCACGGCGCCGAGCGCCATGAGGTCCGACCCGCAGACGACGGCGGTGTGGCCGCTGTCGAACAGCTCGCCCGCAGCGGCCTGGCCACCCTCGAGCGTGTAGAGGGTGAGGCTGACGTGCTCGCGGGCCTCCGTCTCGTCGGCCGCGAGCCCGTGCCGCACGAGCTGCGTCGCGAACGCGGCGATCTTGCGCTTCGCGGGCACGAACCGGTCGGGGCCGATCGCCATGCCGATGCGGCGGTGGCCGAGCGTGACGAGGTGGCGCACGGACAGCTCGACGCTCGCCGCGTCGTCGGGCGAGACGAACGGCGCGTCGATGCCCTCGGCGTAGCCGTTGACGAGCACGATCGGCAGGCCGCGCCCGCGCAGGCGCTGGTAGCGCTCGGTGGACGCGCGCGTGTCGGCGTGCTTGCCGGAGACGAACACGATGCCGTCGACGGCGTGGTCGATGAGCGTCTCGACGTACTCGTCCTCCGTCGTGCCGCCGGGGGACTGCGTGCACAGCAGCGGGGTGTACCCGCGCGACGCGAGCTGTGACTCGATGGCTTGCGCGAACGCGGGGAACACCGGGTTGGACAGCTCGGGCACGACCAGCCCGATGAGGCCGGCGGGCCGCGCGCGCAGGGCGGACGGGCGCTCGTAGCCGAGCACGTCGAGGGCGGCGAGCACCGCCTGACGGGTCTCGCCGGCGACGCCGGGCTTGCCGTTGAGCACGCGCGACACCGTCGCGGTGGAGACCCCTGCCTGCTCGGCGAGGTCGGTCAGTCGAGTGCGCACGCCAGGCAGCCTAGGTGACATCGGACCTCCTCGTCCCGGCATTCGTACGACTGCAAGCGTTGCTGAAACTTTATCGCAACGCCTTGCAAGACCTGTCAGCCGCATCGTACGGTTCGGTCGTCCCAACCAGGCCCGCACGGGCCGTGAACCACAGGAGTGACGATGCGACGGAGCATCCTGACCGCCGCCGCGCTGACCGCGACGCTCGCGCTGGCCGCCTGCTCGGGCGGCGCCGAGGAGCCGGCGGGCGAGGAGTCGTCCGCGCCGGACGGCGCGGGCGCCACCCTCACCGTCTGGGTCGACGAGACCCGCCAGGCCGCCGTCGAGGACGCGGCCACCGGTTTCGAGGAGGCGACGGGGGCGCAGGTCGAGGTGGTCCTCAAGAACTTCGAGGACATCCGCCCGGACTTCCTGGCCCAGGTGCCGACGGGCAAGGGCCCCGACATCACCGTCGGCGCGCACGACTGGCTGGGCGAGCTGACGACCAACGGCGTCGTGGCCCCCATCGAGCTCGGCGACACCGCCGACGCCTTCGAGCCCGTGTCAGTCGCCGCGTTCACGCAGGACGGTCAGGTCTACGGCCTGCCCTACGCCGTCGAGAACATCGCGCTCATCCGCAACACCGAGCTCGCGCCCGAGGCGCCCGCCACGTGGGACGACGCGATCGCGGCCGGCGAGGAGGCGGGCACGCGGTACCCGCTGCTCATCCAGACCTCCACCGAGGGCGACCCGTACACGTACTACCCGCTGCAGACGTCGTTCGGTGCCCCGGTGTTCGAGCAGAACGAGGACGGCTCCTACGCGCCGGAGCTCGCGCTCGGCGGCGAGGGCGGCACCGCCTTCGCGCAGTGGCTGGCCGAGCAGGGTGAGGCGGGCACGCTGAGCACCGACGTCACCTACGACGTCGCGGTCGCCGCGTTCGCCAAGGGCGAGTCGCCCTTCATCGTCGGCGGCCCGTGGATGCTCGAGCAGTTCAGCGACCTCGACGTCGCCATCGACCCGATCCCGAGCGCGGGCGGCGAGCCGGCGCAGCCGTTCGTCGGCGTCGCGGGCTTCTACGTGAGCGCGCAGAGCGAGAACGCGCTGCTCGCCAACGACTTCCTCGTCAACCACATGGCCACGGCCGAGGCGCAGCTCGCGCTGTACGAGGCGGGCGACCGCCCGCCGGCCCTGCTCGAGGCCGCCGACGCCGCGTCGAAGGACCCGGTCACCGCCGGCTTCCGCGAGGTGGGCGCCGACGCCGTGCCGATGCCTGCGCTGCCCGAGATGGGTGCCGTCTGGGCGTACTGGGGCGTGACCGAGGCCGCGATCATCTCGGGCAAGTCCGAGCCCGAGGCCGCCTGGCAGAAGATGGTCGACGACATCCAGGGCGAGATCGGTTGATGTACCAGCCCGTGACCCGGGGCACCGGCCGCACCGGCTGGAGCCCCGGGTTCCTCGTCAAGCTCGCCCTCGTCGCGCTGGTCGACGCGCTCGGCGTCTACGCGGTGCTCGCCGCGTGGGGCGCGCGCTCGTGGGGCGTGCTCACCGCCATGGTGGCGCTGCTGCTCGTGGCCAACTGGGCGTACTTCACGAGGCGCGCCCTGCCGCTCAAGTACATCCTGCCCGGCCTGGCCTTCCTGCTCGTCTACCAGGTGTACGTCGTGGCCTACACGGGCTACGTCGCGTTCACCAACTACGGCGACGGGCACAACAGCACCAAGGACCAGGCGATCGAGGCGCTGCTCGTGCAGAACGAGCGCCGCGTGGAGGGCTCGCCGTCGTCGCCCCTGACGGTCGTGGCCGACGGCGAGCAGCTCGGCTTCGCCGTCGTCGCGGACGACGGGACCGTGCGGGCGGGCACGGCCGACCGGCCGCTCGAGCCGGTCGACGGCGCACGCGTCGACGGCGGCCGCGTCACCGCGCTGCCCGGGTACGACGTGCTCGAGTACGCCGCCGTCCTGGAGCGGCAGCAGGAGGTCACCGCGCTGCGCGTGCCGGTGTCGGACGACCCCGCCGACGGCTCGGTCCGCACCCAGGACGCGCGCACCGGCTACGTGTTCACGTCCACGCTGACCTATGACGCGGCGTCCGACACGATGACCGACACCGTCGAGGGGACCACGTACACGCCCAACGACGACGGGCAGTTCGAGGCCGCCGACGGCACCACCCTGCCGGTGGGCTGGCGCGTGCTGGTCGGTCTCGACAACTTCGTCACGGCGTTCGGCGACGACCGGTACGCGGGCCCGTTCCTCAAGATCCTGCTGTGGACGTTCGCGTTCGCCGTGCTGTCCGTGGCGTCCACCTTCCTGCTCGGGCTGTTCCTCGCGATCGCGTTCAACGACGCCCGCCTGCGGGGTCGTCGCGTCTACCGCACGCTCGTGATCCTGCCGTACGCCATCCCCGGCTTCCTCGCGGCCCTGCTGTGGTCCGGCATGCTCAACCGGTCCTACGGGGTGGTCAACGAGGTGCTGCTCGGCGGGGCGTCGATCCCGTGGCTCACGGACCCGCTGCTGGCCAAGCTGTCCGTGCTCGGCGTGAACCTGTGGCTCGGCTTCCCGTACATGTTCCTCATCTGCACCGGCGCGCTCCAGTCGCTGCCCGCGGACGTGCTGGAGGCCGCGAAGATCGACGGCGCGGGCCGCTGGCGCACGTGGCGCTCGATCACGCTGCCGCTCCTGCTGGTCGCGACCGCGCCGCTGCTCATCTCGTCGTTCGCCTTCAACTTCAACAACTTCACGCTCATCTACATGCTCACGGGCGGCGGCCCCCGGTTCGACGACGCGTCCGTCCCGCTCGGGCACACCGACATCCTCATCTCGATGGTCTACTCGGTGTCCGGCCTGGACGGCACGGCGGCCAAGGACTACGGCCTGGCCAGCGCGCTGTCGATCGTCATCTTCGTGGTGGTCGCGACCGTCTCGGCGCTCGCGTTCCGGCGCACCCGTTCCCTGGAGGAGATCGCCTGATGCGCCCGACTCGGTGGTTCTCGGAGATCGGCTGGCGGCACGTGGTGGGCGTGCTCGCCGTCGTGTACGCGGGCTTCCCGCTCGTCTACGTCGTGTCGGCCTCGCTCGCCGAGGGCGGGACCCTCACGGGCTCGAACGAGCTGTTCGCGTCGGTGTCGGGCGCCAACTACGCGGCTCTCGCCGGCACGCGGTTCTGGACGTGGATGGCGAACACCCTGGTGGTCGCCGTCGCGACGGGGGCAGGCACGGTGCTCATGGGCGCGGCAGCGGCGTACGCCTTCTCGCGGTTCCGCTTCAGCGGGCGCCGCGCGGGGCTGACCGCGCTGCTCGTCATCCAGATGTTCCCGCAGATGCTCGCGTTCGTGGCGATCTTCCTGCTGCTCGTCTCGCTCGGCAACGTCGTGCCCGTGCTGGGCCTGGACTCCAAGCTGGCGCTGATCTGCGTGTACCTGGGCGGCGCGCTCGGTGTGAACACGTTCCTCATGTACGGGTTCTTCAACACCGTGCCGCGCGAGATCGACGAGGCCGCGAAGATCGACGGCGCCACGCACGCCCAGATCTACTGGACGATCGTGCTGCGCCTGACCGCGCCGATCCTCGCCGTGGTGGGCCTGCTCAGCTTCATCAGCACGTTCGGCGAGTTCATCATCGCGCGCGTGCTGCTCCAGTCGGAGGAGAGCTGGACGCTCGCCGTCGGCCTCTACGGCTGGGTCTCGTCGCTGCAGGAGGCCAACTGGGGCCTGTTCACCGCGGGCGCCGTGGTGTCGGCCGTCCCGGTGCTCGCCCTGTTCCTCTTCCTGCAGAAGTACATCGTGGGCGGCCTGACGGCAGGCTCGGTCAAGGGCTGAGCGCGACCTCTTCCCGAGCGTGTTGCTGTGCGTGGACAAGGCCGACGCACAGCAACACGCTCGCGACAGCATCCCGCGCGCGACGGTCGGCGGTGGCCACCGCGTGGCGGCGTCGGTCGCGCACGGTGGACATCGTCGACACACGGTCACGCCTCCGCGGGACAACGCCCCGACTCATGACGGATGTCATGCCGTGCCGGTGACGCACGGCCTGCGTGCCGTCCGCCGCGCGCGGCCAGCCTGGAGGCATGACACCAGCACAGGAAGCACACCCGCCCGCGCTCGACGTCCGCGGCCTCGTCAAGGAGTTCCGGGGACGCGGCGTCGTCCGCGCCGTCGACGGCCTCGACCTGCGCGTCGCGCGCGGCGAGGTCGTGGCGTTCCTCGGGCCCAACGGGGCGGGCAAGACCACGACGATCGACCTCGCCCTCGGACTGGCCCGCCCCACGTCCGGCAGCGTGCGCGTACTCGGCCAGGCCCCGGCGGACGCCGTCGCGGCGGGCCGGGTCGCGGCCGTCATGCAGAGCGGCGGGCTGCTCCGCGACCTCACGGTGGGCGAGACCGTGCGGCTCACCGCCGCGCTGTTCGGCACCGATCGCGACGTGCGGGCCGACCTGGAGCGCGCGGGCATCGCGGACCTCGGGCGTCGGCGGGTGGGCCGCTGCTCGGGCGGTCAGCAGCAGCGGCTGCGGTTCGCCATGGCGCTCGTCTCCGAGCCCGACCTCCTGTTCCTCGACGAGCCCACGACGGGCATGGACGTCATGGGGCGGCGCGACTTCTGGTCCGCCGTCCGGGCCGACGCCGCGCGCGGGCGCACCGTCGTCTTCGCGACGCACTACCTGGACGAGGCCGAGCTCTACGCCGACCGCGTGGTCGTGGTGAACCGCGGCCGGGTGGTCGCCGACGGCACCGCCGAGCAGATCAGGCACGACGCCGGGGTGCGCACCCTGGAGGACGCCTTCGTCCGGCTCACGTCGGCGGCCGGCACGTCGGCGGGAGGTGCCCGGTGAACCGCACGTACCTCGCCCTCGAGATCCGCCGGACCTTCCGTGCACGCCGCAGCTACCTGCTCGCGCTGGTGCTGCCGCCGGTGGTGCTCTCGGTCGTCGGCGTGACGCAGCCGGAGCTGGTCGTGTCGGTCGCGCTGTACGGCGCGATCCTCGCCGTGACCGGCTGCGGGGCCGCGGTCGCCGCGGAGCGTGCGCAGGGCTGGACCCGTCAGCTCCGGCTCACGCCCCTGCGGCCCGGCGCGTACGCCGCCACGAAGGTGCTGGCCGCGACGGTGCTGGGGGCGCTGTCGATCGTCGTGACGCTCGCCCTCGGCGCCGCGCGCGGGGTGGGCCTGCCGCCCGCCGTCTGGCTCGGCTGCGCCCTGGCCTGCTGGGTGGTGTCGGCACCCTTCGCGGCGCTCGGCCTGTTGGCGGGCTACCTGCTGCCCGTCGAGGCGGTCACGCGGGTGCTCAGCCCCGTGATCACGCTGCTCGCCGCCGCCGGCGGCCTGTTCGTGCCGCTGGACGGCGCGCTCGGGCAGAGCGCGCGCCTCCTGCCGACCTGGGGTGCGGGCGAGCTCGCCCGCGCGCCGCTGGCCGCCGCGGTCGACCCCGTGGCGGTGGTCAACGTCCTGCTGTGGACGCTCGTGCTCGTGGCGGCCGCCGCGTGGCGGTTCCGCCGCGACACCGCCCGGGTGTGACACCGTGGACGCCGTGACCAGGGGGACGACAGCGGCGCTGCCGCGCACGACGGCCGAGGCAGACGGGCTGCGGCGCAGCCGGACCCGGGTCGGGCTGGTCGTCGCCGCCGTGCTGGGCGTCTCACTGCTCCGGGACGCGGTCGTCGCGGTCCTCGCCGCCCCGGGCCCGCTCGCCCTGGTGGGTGGCGCCGGACTGGCCGGTCTCGTCCTCCTCGTCGGCTGGACGGCGCTCCGGTTCCGCGACCGCCTCGAGCGGCCTGCGCCCGGCGTGGCGGCAGCGGTGCTCGGCGGGCAGGCGGCCTGCGTGGTCCTGGTCTGCGTCGCGGCCCTCGAGGAGGGGCTCGTCACGGCGATCCTCGTGTGCCTGTCGGCGACCTACCTCGTCCGGCGCCCCGTCGCGGCCTGGATCGTCGGCGCGGGCGTCGCGGTCATGGCCGGTCTGCCGCGGGTCGTCCCCGGGTGGCAGCCCGACGACGGCAGCACCGTCGCCGCGGTGCTCGGCGGGATCGCCGTCGTCGCGATGCTGCAGGGCATGGAGCGCAACCGGCAGCTGCGCCGCGCGCAGGAGGAGGTGGCGGCGCTCGCCGCCGTCCGGGAGCGGGAGCGCATCACGCGGGACATGCACGACGTGCTGGGTCACTCGCTCACCGTGATCTCTGTCAAGGCCGAGCTGGCCGGCCGCCTGCTCGCGTCCGGGGACCGCGCCGCCGCCACCGGTGGACCCTCCGCCGCGCGCCGCCGCGCGGCGGACGAGCTCGCCGACGTCCAGTCCCTCGCCCGGTCGGCCCTCGCCGACGTGCGGGCCACGATCGCCGGCGAGCGCCAGGCGTCGCTCGCCGGAGAGCTGGCCACGGCGCGCTCTGCCCTCGACGCGGCGGGGATCGACGCGGACCTGCCCGGCGCCGTCGACGTCGTCCCGGCCGGCCGCCGGGAGCTGTTCGCCTGGGTGCTGCGCGAGGGCTCGACCAACGTCGTCCGGCACGCGGACGCGCGCCACGTGCGGATCACCGTGAGCGCCGACGCGCTCGTCGTCGAGGACGACGGGCGTGGCGCGGGCGGCGCGGGCACCGCCGGCCACGGGCTGACCGGGCTCGCCGACCGGGCGCGCGAGGCCGGTGCCGTCCTGGAGGCGGGCCCCCGCCCGGGCGGAGGCTTCCGGCTCGCCGTGAGGTACGCGGACCAGGCGCCCGACCCCGCCCGACCGGAGACCGACGCATGATCCGCATCCTCCTCGCCGACGACCAGGCCCTCGTGCGCGGCGCCGTCGCCGCCCTCCTCGACCTCGAGCCCGACCTGGAGGTCGTGGCGCAGGTGGGGCGCGGTGACGAGGTGGTCGACGCCGCACGCGCTCACGCCGTCGAGGTCGCGCTGCTCGACGTCGAGATGCCCGGCCTCGACGGGGTCGCGGCCGCGGCGGCCCTCCGGGACCAGGTGCCGGGCTGCCGGTCGCTGATCGTCACGACGTTCGGCCGCCCGGGGTACCTGCGGCGGGCGCTCGACGCGGGCGCGAGCGGGTTCGTCGTCAAGGACACGCCCGCCGAGATGCTCGCCGACGCCGTGCGCCGGGTCCACTCGGGTCTGCGCGTGGTGGACCCGGACCTCGCCGTCGCGTCGCTGACCGTGGGGGCCAGCCCGCTCACGGACCGGGAGGCGCACGTGCTGGCGCTCGCGGCCGACGGCGGCACGGTCGCGGGCATCGCCGCCGAGGCGTACCTGTCCGAGGGGACGGTGCGCAACTACCTGTCCTCCGCGATCGGCAAGACGGGCGCGCGCACCCGCGCCGAGGCCGTCCGGATCGCGCGCGACAACGGCTGGCTCTGAGGGGCGAACATACGTTTTGCCGGGGTGGCGCAGTTCAGTACGCTTTGCCCCGACCCGAGGAGGAAAGTCAGGATCATGGGAATCCGGTATCGCAAGCGTCTGTCGCTCGGCCCCGTCAAGTTCAACATCACGCAGAAGGGGCTGTCGTCCGTGAGCTTCAAGATCGGTCCCTGGACCTGGAACTCGAGGACGAAGAAGCACTCCATCAACCTGCCCGGCGGCCTGAGCTGGTACAGCAACAACAAGTAGCCGGGCTAGAGTGGCGGCGTGGAGCAACCCCTCGGGAGCCGCATCCCGCCGTCGTACAGCGAGCCGGACGTCGAGCGCTGGGTCACCGAGCCGCCCAAGTCGCAGGCCAGGACCCCGTTCGAGCGTGACCGCGGGCGCGTCGTGCACTCCTCCGCGCTGCGTCGGCTCGGCGCCAAGACCCAGGTGCTCGGCGCCGGGCACGACGACTTCGTGCGCACGCGCCTGACCCACTCGCTCGAGGTGGCGCAGGTGGGCCGCGGCATGGGCCGCTCGCTCGGCTGCGACCCCGACGTCGTCGACACGGCGTGCCTCACGCACGACCTCGGCCACCCGCCGTTCGGCCACAACGGCGAGACGGCGCTGGCCGAGATCGCGCGCGACATCGGCGGGTTCGAGGGCAACGCGCAGACCCTGCGCCTGCTGACCCGTCTCGAGCCCAAGGTGCTCGCCGACGACGGCACGCCCGCGGGCCTCAACCTCACGCGTGCGAGCCTCGACGCGAGCGTCAAGTACCCGTGGGCGTACGGCGCGGGCCCCGCGCGGCCTGACGGGACGGCGAGCCGGAAGTTCGGCGTCTACCCCGACGACCTGCCCGTGTTCACCTGGCTCCGCAAGGACGCGCCCGACGGCGTGAAGTGCCTCGAGGCGCAGGTCATGGACCTGGCCGACGACATCAGCTACTCGGTGCACGACGTCGAGGACGGCGTCGTGGCCGGCCGGATCGACCTCGACCTCATGGCCGACCCCGAGGAGCGGGCGCGCGTCGCCCAGTACGTGCGCGACTGGTACGGCGAGTGGTACACGGCCGACGCGATCGACGCCGCCCTCGGCCGCCTCCAGGAGTACCTGCGCGGTGAGGGCCACCTCGTGCGCGCCTTCGACGGCTCGCGCCGTGCGCTCGCCTCGCTCAAGGACATGACCAGCCAGCTCATCGGCCGGTTCATCGGCGCGGCCATCACGGCCACCCGGGCGACCTACGGCGACGGCGACCTCACGCGGTACGCCGCGCGGCTCGTGGTGCCCTCGGACACCGAGCACGAGATCCTCGCGCTCAAGGGCATCGCCGTCACCTACGTCATGGCGCCGCGCGGCCAGGAGCCCCGCTACCTGCGCGAGCGCGAGATCCTCGCGGAGCTGGTCGAGGTGCTCGCCGACCGGGGGCCGAGCGAGCTCGAGACGCCGTTCGCCGCCGACTGGCGCGCGGCGTCCGACGACGCCGCGCGCCTGCGCGTGGTGGTCGACCAGGTGGCGTCGCTGACCGACCTGTCGGCCATCGCGCTGCACCGCCGCCTGGTCTCCGCCTGACGCGACCCCTAGCCCTTCTCGGTCATCCAGGCGTCGCTCGCGCGCTGGACGTCCTCTGCCGTGACCGAGTCGGCCACCGTCACGAGGTACCAGCGGTGCCCGAACGGGCAGCGGACGGCGGCCTGCCGGAACCCCTCGAACCAGTCGCCGGGCTCGACGAGGCTGCGCGCGCCCGCCTCCATCGCGCGGCCGTAGGCCGCGTCGGTGTCCGCGACCGGCACGGTGAGGCTCACGTGCGTCGGCCCGTCCGCCTCCGGCGCCACGGAGTCCGGCGGGAAGGCGGCGGCCACGGTGAACGTCGACTCGCCGGCCGCCGACCGCAGCACCAGGTCGGAGTGGATCACGGCGTCGCCCGCCGTGATCACGTCGAGCGTCTCGGCGCCGAACGCCGCCTCGTAGAACGCGATCGCCGCGCGGGCGTCGGACACGGCAAGGTTGGGGTGGAGAGCTGAGTTCTTCATGCCCTGATGCTCCGCCGCGCCGGGTGTGCCAGGCTTGGAAGAATGCGACACGTGTTCGAGACCCGGGAGCCCGGCGTGCTCGGCGCCGGGCCCACGCTCGGCATCGTCGAGCCGGCCCGCGCGCCGTTCACGCTCGCCCGCGTGCCGCCCGCCCCCGAGCTCGCCGACCTCGTCGACTGGCACTGGGTCGTCACGTGGGACCTGCCGCCCGGCGTGAGGTTCACCCAGGCCGTCGTCGCGCACCCCGTCGGGCAGGTCGTCGCCGAGCGCCAGGGCCTGCTCGCCTACGCGATGCCCGCCGTGTCCACCGACCGGCGCGTGCTGGTGGGCACGGACGGCGTCGTCGGCAGCAAGCTGCGCCCGGGCGCGTACCGCGCGCTGCTGGGCCTGGACGGCCCGGGCGAGCGGGGTGCCGTCGGCCCGTTCGGTGGCCGGGCGGCGGGCGCCGTCGGCCGCTCCGCGATCGACCGGGCCCTCGCGGGCGACGCCGAGGGCGCCGTCGCCGCCGTCACCCCGCTGCTCGCCGACGTCGCCGCCCGTACCCGCACCGAGCGCTCGACGGCGGCGCTGGCGACCCTGCGCGAGGCGTTCGCCGCGATCGCCGACGCTGCGCCCGGCACGACCGTCGCGACGCTCGCCGAGGAGCTCCGGACCACCCCGCGGTCGCTGCAGCGGCTGTTCGCGCAGTGGGTCGGCGTGAGCCCCAAGTGGGTGCTGCAGCGCCACCGCGTGCACCGGGCCGCCGAGCTGCTCGGGCGCGACCCGGGGCTCGACCTGGCAGGGCTGGCCGCCGCCGTCGGCTACTACGACCAGGCGCACTTCACGGGCGACTTCGTGCGCGCCGTGGGGACGACGCCGGGGGAGTACGCGCGGCGCTGCGCCACGGCGCTCGCTCCGCCGGGGACGGTGGCCGCCGGGTCTGCCGGGCGCGCATAGACTGCTGGACGTGGCCGGGCTGATCAGACGCGAGGACGTGGACCTGGTCCGCGAGCGCGCGCGGATCGACGAGATCGTCTCGGCGCACGTGACCCTCAAGCCCGCCGGTGTCGGCGCGCTCGTGGGTCTGTGCCCGTTCCACGACGAGCGCAGCCCGAGCTTCAACGTGCGGCCGAGCGTCGGCCGGTACCACTGCTTCGGCTGCGGCGAGGGCGGCGACGTCATCGAGTTCGTCATGAAGATGGACGGGATGAGCTTCACCGAGGCGGTGGAGTACCTCGCGGGCCGCACCGGCGTGCAGCTCCGGTACGAGGAGGGCGGCCCGGCGCGCCCGCGGGAGGAGCCCGGCAGGCGTCAGCGCCTCCTGGAGGCGAACCGGGTGGCCGCGGAGTTCTACGCGGAGCAGCTCATGGGCCCGGAGGCGTCGGCGGCGCGGGCGTTCCTCGCCGAGCGGAGCTTCGACCGGGCGGACGCGGAGCGCTTCGGCGTCGGGTTCGCGCCCAAGGGCTGGGACTCGCTCCAGCGGCACCTGCAGGGGCGCGGCTTCACGCAGGCGGAGCTGGTGGCGAGCGGGCTGATGTCGCAGGGGCAGCGGGGCATCTACGACCGGTTCCGCGGGCGTCTGGTGTGGCCGATCCGCGACGTCACGGGCGCGGTGATCGGGTTCGGGGCGCGGCGTCTGTTCGAGGAGGACCAGGGGCCCAAGTACCTCAACACCCCCGAGACCAGCCTCTACAAGAAGTCGCAGGTGCTGTACGGGATCGACCTCGCCAAGCGGGAGATCGCGCGCGGCAAGCGCGTCGTGGTGGTCGAGGGGTACACGGACGTCATGGCGGCGCACCTGTCGGGCGTGACGACGGCCGTGGCCACCTGCGGCACCGCGTTCGGCGCGGACCACGCCAAGGTGGTGCGGCGTCTGCTCGGTGACACGACGGCGGGCGGCGGGCTGCAGCTCAAGTCCGGCGCGAGCCTGGGCGGCGAGATCATCTTCACCTTCGACGGCGACGCCGCGGGGCAGAAGGCCGCTGTGCGGGCGTTCGGCGAGGACCAGCGGTTCTTCGCGCAGACGTTCGTGGCGGTCGAGCCGAGCGGCATGGACCCGTGCGAGCTGCGCATGGCCCGCGGGCCGGAGGCGGTGCGTGCGCTGGTGGACGGTCGCGAGCCGCTGTTCCAGTTCGTGGTGCGCAGCCGGCTCGACGAGTTCGACCTCGACACGGCCGAGGGCCGGGTGGGCGCGCTGCGGGCGGCGGCGCCGATCATCGCGGGCATCCGTGACGCGGCGCTGCGTCCGGAGTACGCGCGCCTGCTCGCGGGGTGGATCGGCACGGACGAGCGGTCGGTGGTGCGGGAGATCCAGCGGGCGGCGAGCACGCCGACGCTGCGGGAGGCACCGGTGACGGCGGGGTCCGGCGGGCGCGGCGCGCCGGAGGCGGGGCCGCGGCCCGCGTCGGGTGCGCTGCCGCAGGTGCCGATGCCGGACCCGCGCGACCCGGTGGCCCGCGACGAGCGGCTCGCGCTGGTCGCGGTGCTGCAGTACCCGCAGCACGTGCCCGCGTCGTTCGACGGGCTGGGCGAGGACGCGTTCGCGGTCCCGGCGTGGCGCGCGGTGCACACCGCGATCCGCGCGGCGGGCGGGGTCACGGCGGGCCGCGAGCTCTCGGGCGCGCAGTGGGTCGCCGCGGTGCTGGAGCAGGCCTCGGAGACGGTGGCGGGCCTGGTCACGCAGCTCTCGGTCGCGACGCTGCCGGAGGACCGCGAGGCTGCGGTCCCCGCGTTCGTCGAGGGCCTGGTGCGGCGCGTCGTGGACCTCGGGCTGATGCGCCGCGTGGCCGACGCGCGCAGCCGGCTGCAGCGCATCGACCCCGCGGACACCGAGGCCTACCAGACGGCGTTCGCCGAGCTCCTGGCGATCGAGGCCGAGCGGAGGACCCTGCGCGAGAGCGCGTGAGCCGCGCTCAGGCGGCGGGCGCCGCCCGGCGCGGGTCGTCGCGGGGGAGGAGCAGGACCGTGCCGATCATGAGCGCGGCGCACCCCACGACGCACCAGAACACGAGATGCATCGCGTCGTTGAGGCCCGCGCCCTCCGGCGTGCCGTCGGGGCCGACCACGGTGAGCGCGTTGACGACCGCGCCGAGCGCCGCGACGCCGACGGCCTGACCGATCGACCGGGCGAACATGTTGGTCGCCGTCACGGCGCCCCGCTCGCCCCAGCCGACGCTGTGCTGCGCGGCCAGGAGCGTGGGCACGGCCACCAGGCCCATGCCGAACCCGACGACGAGCACCGACGCAGAGATCTGCCACACCGGCGTGTCCTGGCCCAGCAGGAGGGTGAGCAGCGCGCCCGCGAGGACGAGCGTCGAGCCGATCATCGAGGTCCGGCGGAACCCGATGCTCAGGTAGATCCGCCCGGACAGCGTCGCGGCCACGGGCCAGCCCAGCGTGAACGCGGCCAGGGCGAACCCGGCGACGAGCGGCCCGACGCCGAGCACGCCCTGCGCGTAGATCGGCACGTAGGTGGACAGGCCGAGCGTGACGACGCCGACCATGAGCGACGCCGCCGTCGACGCGCTCACGACCCGGCGACGCAGCAGCCGCAGGTCGAAGATCGGGTGGGTGGTGCGCCGCGCCGCGACGGCGAACGCCGTGAGCAGCAGCACCGCGGCCGCGAACATGCCGATCGACTGCGGCGAGGCCCAGCCCCAGGCGTGGCCGCCCTCGAGCAGGCCCAGCACGAGCGCCGTGCTGCCCGCGGTGAGCAGCACCGCGCCGAGGTAGTCGACCGGCTCGCGCTCGCCGTCGCGCTGCTTCTCGTGGAACTTGCGCCACAGGGCGAGCAGGGCGACCGCGCCGATCGGCACGTTGATCCAGAAGATCCACCGCCAGCTCACGAACTGGCTGAACACCCCGCCGAGAGTGGGGCCCAGCACCGAGGAGACCGCCCAGACGCTGGCCATGTAGCCCTGCGTCTTCGCCCGCTCGGCGAGCGTGTAGATGTCGCTCGCGATGGTCATCGACATCGGCAGGATGGCGCCGCCGCCCAGGCCCTGCAGCACGCGCGCCCCGATCAGCGCGGGCATGCTCCACGCCACGGCGCACAGCACCGAGCCGAGCAGGAACAGCACGATGCCCACCGTCATGACGCGCTTGCGGCCGAAGACGTCGGCCAGCCGCCCGTACACGGGTACGGTCACGGCCTGGGCGAGGGTGTACGCGGAGAACAGCCACGGCACCTGCTCGAAGGCGCCGAGCTCGCGCGCGATGGTGGTCGAGGCCGTCGCCAGGATGGTGGCGTCGAGCGCGACGAGCGCGGTGGCGAGCATGAGCGCGCCGAGGATCGGGCCCCGGTCGCCGCGGAGGCCGAGGCGGGTGTCGGTCATGGTGTCGGACTCCTGCACGACACATGCAAAGTTGCCCGGGTCACCGGGTATTCCCGGTTCAGGAGGCGATCTCCGCCGCCTTCTCGTCCCGCGCCCCGCTTACCTCGTCCCAGAGCTCGTCGAGCGAGAGGCCGAGCACCTCGGCCAGCGCCGCCACCGTCGGGAACGCGGGCGTGGCCACGCGGCCGGTCTCGATCTTGCGCAGCGTCTCGGGCGACACGCGGGCCGCGAGGGCGACGTCCAGCATGGGGCGGTCCCCGCGGGCGTGCCGCAGGAGGGCGCCGAGGCGCTGACCGCGTTCGATCTCGGACGGGGTGAGCGGGAGCCTGACCATGGGGACGATGATAGTACCGGTATTACTTGCCCGGTATTACCTGCCCGGTATTACTTGACCGGTATTGTTTGGCCGGTACGATCATCCCATGATCGAGATCCTGACCCCGACCGAGGTCGACCGCGCGCGGGACACCGGCGCCCTGGTCGGCGACATCCTGCAGACCCTGCGCCGCCGCACGACCGTCGGCACCTCCCTCCTGGACATCGACGCCTGGGCCCGCGAGCTCATCGCGGAGGCGGGCGCGCAGTCCTGCTACGTCGACTACGCGCCGTCGTTCGGGCGCGGCCCCTTCGGCCACCACGTCTGCACCGCGGTCAACGACGCCGTCCTGCACGGCATGCCTCGTGACCAGGCGCTCGCCGACGGTGACCTGCTCACGCTCGACCTCGCCGTCTCGCTGGACGGCGTCGCGGCGGACGCGGCGACCAGCTTCCTGGTGGGCGAGGCGCGGCCGCCGGAGAGCGTCGCCCTGATCGAGACGACCGAGCGCGCGCTCGACGCCGCCGTCGCGGCCGTGGTGCCCGGTGCGCGGGTCGGCGACGTCTCGCACGCGATCGGCCAGGTGCTGACCGGTGCGGGGTACCGGGTCAACACCGAGTTCGGCGGCCACGGCATCGGCTCGTCGATGCACCAGGACCCGCACGTCGCGAACATCGGCAGGCCCGGGCGCGGCTTCCGGCTGCGGCCCGGCCTGCTGCTCGCGCTCGAGCCCTGGGTCATGGCCGACACCGACGAGCTCGTCGTCGACCCCGACGGCTGGACCCTGCGCAGCGCGACCGGCTGCCGGACGGCCCACAGCGAGCACACGATCGCCGTCACGGAGGACGGCGCGGAGATCCTCACGCTGCCGCGGGCCGCGTAGTCAGCCCGGGGCGTTCCCCGGCCGGCCCTCCGGCAGGGGGCGGGTGCCGGCGTCCGGCACGGCCTCGGCGACGCGGCCCAGGATGTCGAGGAAGGACTCGGCGTCGCCGGGGCCTGCGCCGATCGCCTCACGGAGCATCTCGTCGAAGCGGATCGCGGCCGCCTTGAGCCGCTGGTAGAGCGCCTCGCCCTCGGCGGTCACCTCGATGCGCTGGACGCGGCGGTTGGCGTCGTCGCGCGTGCGGACCACGAGCCCGCGCTCCTCCATGGAGCGCAGGTGGTGCGTCATCGTCGCCTCCCGGACCCCGACGGAGTCGGCCAGCTCCCGCTGCGTGGCCGGCGTGCCCTGGTGCAGCGCGAGCAGGATGTGCCACACCTGCCACCCGGCGCCCTCCTGTGCCAGGAGCGCGTCGAACGCGCGCATGACACGCTGGACGGACTGCCACATCGCGACGGCGACGGGGACGGGGTGGGGTCGCATGGGCGAAGCGTAGTTCGGCAGGGGCCAAAATGCATTGACCGCTAATCCTTAGAGATCTAACCTTCCGGCACCTGATCGCCCCGCCCCAGGAGGACCCATGTCCGCGCAGTCCACCCCGTCGACGCAGTCCACGCACGACGCCGCTCTCGCCCCGCTCGCCGCCGAGCTCGGCGACCGGCTGCTCACCCCGTCCGCCGCCGCCTTCGCCGACACGGCGACGGTGTTCGTCGGCGGTCCGCCGCGCACGCCCGCCGCGATCGCCCGGGTCCGCACCGCCGCGGAGATCGCCACGGCGCTCGCCGTCGCGCAGGACGCCGGGCTCCCCGTCGCCGTCCGCGCGGGCGGCCACCACCAGGCGCGGCACGCCCTGGTCGACGGCGGTCTCGTGCTGGACCTGCGCCTCATGGACGGCGTCGAGCTCGACGCCGCGTCCGGTGTCGGGCGGGCCCAGGGCGGGGTCCTCGCCGGCGCCTACACCGAGGCGGCGGGGGAGCGGGGGCTGGCGACCGGGTTCGGCGACACGGGGTCGGTCGGCGTCGCGGGCATCACGCTCGGCGGCGGCATCGGCTACCTGAGCCGGCGGCTCGGCCTGACCGTCGACAACCTGCTCGGCGCCGAGGTGGTGCTCGCCGACGGCCGCGTGGTCCGCGCCGACGCCGACGAGAACCCCGACCTCTTCTGGGCCCTGCGGGGCGGCGGCGGCAACTTCGGCGTCGTCACCCGTCTGGACCTGCGGCTGCACGAGGTCGCCACGGTGACCGGCGGCATGATGATGTGGCGGCCCACGACGGACGCCCTCGTCACGATCCTGCGCACCCTCGCGGACGGCCCGGACGAGATCTCCGGCATGGTCAACGTCATGCTCGCCCCGCCGGCGCCGATGGTGCCGGAGGAGCTGCGCGGCAAGCCCGTGCTCATGGCGCTGCTGTGCCACTCGGGCGCCGGGGCGGACGAGACGTTCGCGCCGCTGCGCGCGCTCGACCCCCTGCTCGACGGCGTGACCGAGCTGCCCTACGCCGGCCTGTTCGGCGGCGGCCCCCAGCCCGGTGGGATCGGCGACCTGCGCACCGGCTTCCTCGGCACGGGAACCTGGTCGCCCGACGAGGCGTGGGCGACGGCGGCGATCGAGGCGGTCTCGGCGTCACCCGGCCCGGCCGCGATCAACATCCGCCCCATGGGCGGGGCCATCGCGCGGGTCGACGCCGACGCGACGGCGTTCGCGCACCGCGACCCGGCGTTCATGGTGGCGGTGGGCGGCAACGCGCCGTCCCTCGAGGGGCTCCCGGTCGCGCAGGAGTGGACGGCGTCGGCCGCCGTGGCGCTCGGGATCGAGGGTCGCGGCTACGTGAACTTCATGGGGACGGCGACGCAGGAGGACGTCCGCAACGCCTACCCGGGGCCGACCCTGACCCGCCTCCGCGAGGTCAAGCGCGCCTACGACCCCACGAACGTCTTCGCGGCCACCCACAACATCCGTCCCTGACACACATTCGTCCCCGACACGGTGGCCGGCCGGTCCGCCGGCCGGCCACCGGAACCGTCAGGGGACGGTGTAGCCCGCCGTGCGGAACATCTCGTACCACTCGGCCCGCGTCAGCGGGACGTCCGAGCCCTGGGCCGCGCCCGCGACCCGCTCCGGTGTCGTGGTGCCCAGCACCACCTGCATCTGCGCGGGGTGGCGGGTGATCCAGGCCGTGGCGATCGCGATGGCGGGCACGTCGTACTTCGCCGCCAGCCGGTCGATCACCGCGTTGAGCTCGGGGTACTCGGGCGACCCGAGGAACGTGCCGCTGAAGAAGCCGGCCTGGAACGGCGACCACGCCTGGACGGTGATGTCGTGCAGGCGGCAGTAGTCGAGGGTGCCGGAGTCCCGGCTGACCGACTGGTCCAGCGCCTGCATGTTCGCGGCGACGCCCTGGGCCACCAGCGGCGCGTGCGTCACCGAGAGCTGGAGCTGGTTGGCCACGAGGGGCTGCGTCACGGACTTCTTGAGCAGCTCGATCTGGCCCGGCGTGTGGTTCGAGACGCCGAACGCCCGCACCTTGCCCGCCGCCTGCAGCTCGTCGAACGCGCGCGCCACCTCGTCCGGCTCCACCAGCGCGTCGGGGCGGTGCAGCAGCAGGATGTCGATGTAGTCGGTGCGCAGCGCGGCGAGCGAGCCGTTCACCGACTCGACGAGGTGCTCGTACGAGTAGTCGAAGTACGGCCCCTCGCGGACGATGCCCGCCTTGGTCTGCAGCACGATCTCCGCGCGCTCGGACGACGAGAGCTGCATCGCCTCGGCGAACCGGGTCTCGCAGCCGTGCAGCGCCGAGCCGTAGACGTCGGCGTGGTCGAAGAACGAGATGCCGGCGTCGCGGGCGGTCCTGACGAGGGTGCGCACCTCGTCGTCGGTCTTCTCCTGGATGCGCATGAGCCCCAGCACGACGTTCGGGACGGTGAGCTCCGTCCCCGGCAGGGTGAAGGTCTTCACGTGAGGTGTCTCCTCGGTCTGTCGATCGGTTCGGCTCGGGGTCAGACCGCCGACAGGCGGGCGACCTCGTCGGCGGTGAGCGTGAGGTCGGCAGCCTGCGCCGAGTCCTGGATGCTCTCGGGCCGCGAGGCCCCGGGGATCGGCACGACGACCGGCGCCAGCGCCAGCTCCCACGCCAGCGTCACGCGGAACGGCGAGACGCCGTGCGCGTCCGCCACCTCCTGGAACGCCGCGTACTCGGCGCCGAGCTCGCCCGAGCGGGCCAGCGAGATGCCGCCCAGCGGGCTCCACGGCAGGAACGCGATGCCGAGCTCCGCGCACAGCTCGAGCTCCGGCAGCGAGGAGCGGAACCGGGGCGAGAACTGGTTCTGCACCGACACCAGCCGGCCGCCCAGGATGTCGTTCGCCTCGCGGATCTGGTCGGGGTTCGCGTTCGAGATGCCCGCCATCTCGATGACGCCCTCGTCGAGCAGGTCGCGGATCGCGCCCACGGAGTCGGCGTAGGGCACCTCCGGGTCGGGGCGGTGGAACTGGTACAGCCCGATGGCCTCGACGCCGAGGCGCGTGGCGGACGCCTTCGCCGCCTCCTTGAGGTACTCGGGCCGGCCGTTCTTCGTCCAGGAACCGTCGCCCGGGCGCAGGTGGCCGCCCTTGGTCGCGACCAGGACGCCGGAGGCGTCGCCGCCCCACGAGCGCAGCGCCTCGGCGATGAGCTCCTCGTTGTGGCCCACCTCGTCCGCGTGCTGGTGGTAGGCGTCGGCCGTGTCGATGAAGGTCACGCCCGCGTCGAGCGCGGCGTGGATGGTCGCGACGGAGCGGTCGCGGTCCGGGCGCCCCTCGATGGACATCGGCATGCCGCCGAGGCCGATCGCGGAGACGGAGCGTCCGCCGATGGTGCGTTCCTGCATGAGTTCCTCCTTGTACCGGTACCGGTCGAGCCGAGACTAGGAACGGATAACCTAGAAGTCCAACAACTCTTCGTCATCATTCCTAGAACTGGTAGTGATCAATGGAACTGCGTCAGATGGAGTACCTCGTCGCGCTCGCGGACGAACGCCAGTTCACCCGGGCCGCCGAGCTCACCGGCGTCTCCCAGTCCGGGCTGTCCGCCGCCATCCGCAACCTCGAGGCCGAGCTGGGCACCCGGCTGTTCACCCGGACCACCCGGCGGGTCGAGCCCACCGAGGCGGGCCTGGCGCTGCTGCCCTTCGCCCGTTCCATGCTCTCCTGCGCGACCGAAGCTCGCGACGCGGTGGTCCAGGTGTCCCGCGAGCTGGCCGGGACGCTGCGGGTCGGGGCGGAGCAGTGCCTCGGCCTGGTGGACGTCGCCACCCTGCTCGAGCGCTTCCACCGGCGCTACCCGCGCGTCGAGATCGCCTTCACGCAGGCGGGCTCGCACGAGCTGCTCGCCGGGGTGCGCGACGGCGAGCTCGACGCCGCGTTCGTCGCCACCGCCGACCACGTGGGCGTGCTGCCGCGCACGGTGCTGGGCCAGGAGCCGGTGGTGCTGCTGTGCCCGCCCGAGCACCCGCTCGCGTCCCGGCCGGCGGTGGACCGGGCCGACCTCGCGGACGAGAGCTTCATCGACTTCCACCCCTCGTGGGCGGTGCGGCAGCTCAACGACGACGCGTTCGCGGCCCGGGGCGTCCGGCGTCGGGTGCGGTTCAGCGTCAACGACGTGCACACGCTGCTCGATCTCGTCGACCGCGGCCTCGGCGTCGCGCTCGTGCCGCGGCACGTCGCGGGCAAGCCGCAGGCCGCCCGCCTCGTCGTGGTCCCCGTCGCGGCGGACGGCGCCGCGGACTGGGTCGTCTCGGTGGTGACGGGTCCGGGCCACGACTCGGCGGCACCGCACCTCGTCGAGCTGCTGGACGACGCCCCGGCTACGACGCCGGCGCCGGTGCCGTAGCCGCCCAGCCGTCGTCGAGCACCCGGAAGCCCGTGGCCAGCATCGCGTCCGGGTCGGGGCTGTCCGAGGCGAGCAGGGGGATCTGCAGCGCGAAGCGCACGTAGGCCCGCACCGCGCCGGACGGCTCGGCCTGCCCGAGCTCCTGGGCGACCGCGGCCACGAGCGCGTCCTCGTGGCGCAGCCACATCTGCGACGCGTACTCCGTGAGCGCGGGGGTCGTCTTCATCAGCTCGAGGACCCGCGGCCCGTCCGGCTCGGCTGCCATGGCGGCGAGCTCCGCGCGGTAGTGGTCGAGCAGCGCGCCGGAGACGGAGGTGCCGGCGGGCCGTTCCCGGACGGCCGCGACGAGCCGCTCGCGCTGGGCCACCTCGTCGCCGAAGAGCAGCGCCTCCTTCTGCGGGAAGTGCCCTGCTCAGGGGGCTGCGCGGCCTGCGCCGCGCGGCCGCCCTCCTGCCCGCGGCCGCCCTGGCCGCCGGCGGCGTCCTCATCGCGCTCTTCCCGGGCTCGGCCGAGGCGATCGAGAACGGCACCGACGTCTGGCACGGGCTGGGCGCCATGCTGGCCATCATCGGCGGCAACGTGCTCGCGATCGTGCTGGGGCGGGCGCACGAGAGCATCGGCGTGCCCCGGCGCCCGGCGCGGGCCATGGTCGTGCTCGGCGTGCTCGGCCTGGTTGCGCTGGTCGGGTTCGGCGTCGTCGCCGACACCAACGTGCTGGTCGGGCTCGTGGAGCGCTGCGCCGTCTACCCGCTGCTGCTGGGCCTGTTCCTCGTGGGCCTGCCGGTCGTCGGAGGGGAGCGGCGTCAGCAGCGTCTCGAGGCGAAGAACCTTCCACTGTAAGAATTTCACCACTAGCATCGTCGGGCCTGGCCACGAACGAGGGAGTTCCTGCCGATGCCGACGATCTCCGTCCAGCTCTACTCCGTCCGCGACGCGGTCGCCGAGGACCTGTCGGGCGCCGTGGCGCGCCTGGCAGCCCTCGGCCTCACGCGGGTGGAGCCGTACGCCTTCCACGAGCGCACCGCCGAGTACCGCGCGGCGTTCGAGGCCGCAGGCGTGACCGCGCCGTCGGGCCACGCGCCCCTGCTCACCGCGGACACACCCGAGACGATCCTCGACGCCGCCGCCGAGCTCGGCATGGAGACCGTCGTCGACCCGTACGTGCCGCCCGAGCAGTGGCAGGAGCGCGAGCAGGTGCTGCGCACCGCCGACCGGCTGGGCGCGCTGGCAGACCTGGCCGCCGAGCGCGGCCTCACGGTCGGATACCACAACCACGCGTGGGAGCTGAGCACCCGCCTCGACGGCAGGCACGCGCTGGAGGTGCTCGCCGACCACCTCGCGCCCGGCGTCGTGCTCGAGGTCGACGCCTACTGGGCGGCCGTCGGCGGCGCCGACGTCCCGGCCCTGCTCACGACCCTGGGCGATCGGGTGCGTCTGCTCCACGTCAAGGACGGCCCGCTCGACGGCGACGTCGAACGGCAGGAGCCGCTCGGCGCGGGCGAGGTCGACCAGCCGCCGATCCTCGCGGCGGCGCCACGGGCGACGCGCGTCATCGAGTTCGACGCGTACGCAGGGGACGTGTTCGACGGCATCGCCCGCTCGCTCGCCTGGCTGACGGAGCACGACCGGTGAGGCCCGCGGGCGTGGGCCTGGTCGGGGCGGGCAACATCTCCGACCAGTACCTGGCGAACCTGACCCGGTACCCGGACGTCGAGGTGCGGTTCGTCGCCGATCTCGACCTGGCGCGGGCCGCTGCGCAGGCGCAGAGGTACGGGGTGCCGGCGTCGGGCACGGTCGAGGCGCTGCTGGCGCGCGAGGACGTCGACGTCGTCGTCAACCTCACCGTGCCCGCCGTGCACGCCGAGGTGGGGCACCGCGTGCTGGCCGCCGGCAAGCACGTGTGGAGCGAGAAGCCGCTCGCACTCGACGCCGGGACGGCCGCCGCGCTGCTCGCCGACGCCGCCGCACGCGGCCTGCGCGTGGCGTGCGCCCCGGACACGGTCCTCGGCGCGGGCGTCCAGACGGCGCTCCGGGCGATCGCGCGCGGCGACATCGGCGAGCCCCTGACCGCGACCACGATGTTCCACGTCCCGGGCCCGGAGGCCTGGCACCCGAGCCCCGACTTCCTCTTCGCGCGCGGCGCGGGGCCGCTGTTCGACATGGGCCCCTACTACGTGACCACGCTCGTGCACGCGCTGGGGTCGGCGACGCGGGTGCAGGCCGTGGCCTCGACGTCGCGCACGACCCGCACCATCGGCAGCGGCCCGCGCGCCGGCGAGACGTTCGCCGTCGAGGTGCCCACGCACCACGCGGCACTCATCGAGTTCGAGCAGGGCAGGTCGGCGCAGTCGACGTTCTCGTTCCAGCACGCGCTGCCGCGCGCCGGGTTCGTCGAGGTCAACGGCACCGAGGGCACGATCGTGCTGCCCGACCCGAACGGGTTCGGCGGCGACTCGGCCCTGTGGCGGTACGGCTCCGAGGAACCGGCCACCATCCCGGCGCAGGGCCCGGAGCTGGGGCGCGGCGCCGGTGTGGTCGACCTCGTGCGCTCGATCCGGGACGGCGGTACCGAGCGCGCCTCGGGTGCGGTCGCGGCGCACGTGCTCGACATCCTGCTCGCCGTCCGGGACGCGGCCGACACGGCCACGGCCGTCACCATCGGCTCGTCCGTGCCGCCGGTCGACCCCCTGCCCGAGGGGTGGGACCCGGGGGTCGCGACCGGGTAGCCGGTCAGGCGGGCCCCGGCCCCGGCAGCAGCCGCTCGAGCAGGGCGAGCGACCGCCGTACGTCGACGGCGTCGGGGTCGAGCAGCCACTGCAGCTGCAGCCCGTCGGACGCCGCGGCCACGAGGGCCGCGGCGTCCTGCGGGTCGACGTCGGCCGGGACCGTTCCGGCCGCCTGCCCCGCCCGGACGCGCTCGGCGAGGTCGGCGCGCACGCGGCGGAACCGCTCGTGCACGAACCGGTGCGTCACGGGGTGCTGCTCGGCCTGCAGCGCGTCGGTGGTCAGCGTCGCGTACAGCTCGACGAGCCCCGGGATCGAGCGGTTCCGCTCGGCGCTGCGCTCCATGAGGCCGACCGCCGAGATCGCGGGCGCCGGGCCGCCCTCCTCGCGCACGGTCGCCTCGTGCGTGCGGTACACCTCGACCAGCAGCTCGTCGCGCGTGGCGAAGTAGTAGCGCAGGGCGGCGTGCG
The DNA here is from genome assembly GCA_036010205.1 of Promicromonospora sp. GTDB lineage: Bacteria > Actinomycetota > Actinomycetes > Actinomycetales > Cellulomonadaceae > Promicromonospora. The sequence goes on from DATGOB010000153.1 coordinate 33,003, forward strand.
AGACGCCGATCGCCTCGCCGATGGCCCGCAGCGACGCGCCCACACCGTGCCGCGCGAACAGGTCGAGGGCGCTGAGCAGGATCTGCGCGCGGCGCTGCGGCCCCTTGCGGTACGAGCGGCCGTTCGTCATGCGGTCATGGTGCCACCCGGCGGGCGGGCGCGGCCTCCCCGAACGCGGCGAGCGCGACGGGCTCCCACTCCCGCCACGTACGCAGCCGCTCCGCGTACAGCTCCTCGACGGCGGCCAGCGGCCGGCCGAGGAAGACGTGCAAGGGCGGCCGCTCGGCGTCGACGACCCGCAGCAGGGCCGCGCGCGTCGCCCGCGGGTCGCCGAGCTCGAACGCGGGGGCCGTGGCCACGCGGACCTCGGCGTAGTCGGGGTGCTCAGCGCTGACCCGCAGGCCCGGGCCGAACCCCGTGGCGTAGGGGCCGGGCTCGACGTCGGTCACGTGGACACCGAACGGCGCGACCTCCTGGGCGAGCGCCTCCGTGAGGCCCTCGAGCGCCCACTTCGACGCGTGGTAGGCGCCGAAGCCGGGGAACGCGCGGACGCCGCCCTCGCTCGTGACCTGGAGGATCCTGCCCGAGCGCTGCGCCCGCAGGACGGGCAGCACGGCCTGGGTCACCCAGACGGCGCCGAAGAAGTTGGTCTCGAGCTGGTCGCGCAGCTCCTGCTCGGTGAGCTCCTCGACCATGCCGACCTGCCCGTAGCCCGCGTTGTTCACGACGACGTCGAGCCGCCCGAACCGGTCGACGTGCCGGTCGACGGCGGTCGCGACGGCGGCGCGGTCGGTGACGTCCAGCGACAGGGGCAGCACGGCCTCGCCGTACGCCTCGACCAGCGGGTCGAGCGCCCGCACGTCCCGCGCCGTGGCCGTGACGCGGTCACCGCGCTCCAGCGCGGCCTCCGTCCACTCGCGGCCGAGGCCCTTGGCGGCGCCGGTGACGAACCAGATCGTGGGTGTGGTGTTCATGCCCTCCACCCTGCGCCGCGGCGAGGCATTCCACCAGCGACTCTTCTGCACACGAGACATGCGGTATCAGCATGGCACATGATGACCCCATGGCCGAGCTCACCGTCACCGCCCTGCGAGTGGTCCAGGCCGTGGTCGCCACGGGCTCCTTCACCGCGGCCGCCGACCTGCTCGGGTACACCCAGTCCGGCGTCTCGCGCCAGGTCGCCGCCGCAGAGGCCGCAGCGGGCGTACCCCTGTTCGTCCGCGGCGCCCGCGGCGTCGCCGCCACGCCCGCGGGGGAGCGGGTCGCTCGCCGCGCCGCCGCGGCGCTCGCCGAGATCGACGCCGTGCCCACCGACCTCGCGCGGCTGGCCGACCGGCTCGCCGGGCGCGTGGTGCTCGGCGCCTTCCCGACCGCGACCTGGGTGCTCGCACCCCGCGCCGTCGCGGCCGTGCGCGCGCGGCACCCCGGGCTGACCGTCGACCTGCACGAGGCGTCCACCCCGACCCTCCTGCGCCGGCTGCGCGCGGGCAGGGTCGACGTCGCGGTCGTCGCCGTCGGCCCCGACCTGCCCGCCTACGACCTCGACGACCTGCGCGCCGACCGGCTCGTCGACGGCCGCGCGCTCGTCGCGGTCGGGCGCGACCACCGGTTCGCCGGGCGGGACCGCGTCGACGTGGCAGAGCTCGCCGACGAGGACTGGGTGGTCGGCACCGGCCTGAGCGGCGACCCGCAGTTCGGCGCGTGGCCCACGCTCCCGGCCCCGCGCGTCGCGTACGCCGCGCGCGAGTGGAACGCGCGGCTCGGGCTCGTCGCCGCCGGGCTCGGGATCACCACGCTCCCCGAGATCGCGGTACCGGCGGCGCCGCCCGGCGTCGTCACCGTGCCCGTCGACGACCCCGCATGGCTCGGCCGCAGCGCCGTCGCGGTGACCCGCGCCGACCGGGCGCCCGGTGCCGCGGTGGTCGTCGCCGTCCTCCGCGACCTCGCGCGGTCCCTGGGTTAGTCTCGGCGGCATGCCCACAGACCCCTGGTCCGCCGTCGCCGACGACTGGGGGCGGTACTGGGGGACGTTCGCCCGGCCCGTCTGGGAGCCGCTCCTGCGGGCCGCCCGCGTCGGCGCGGGGTCCCGCGTGCTCGACGTCGGCTGCGGCAGCGGCGAGCTGCTCGAGCACCTGCTGGACGTCGGGGCGCGCGCGAGCGGCGTCGACCCGGCGGCCCGCATGGTCGAGCTCGCCCGGGCCCGCGCAGCCGGTGCCGAGGTGCGCCGCGGCGACGCCGAGCACCTGCCCTTCGACGACGGCCGGTTCGACGCCGTGCTCGCGGTCAACGCCCTGCAGTTCGCCGCGGACACCGACGACGCGCTCGCCGAGGCGGCCCGCGTGCTCGCGCCCGGCGGCGTGCTCGGCCTCGCCGGCTGGGCCGAGCGGTCCCGCAACGACCTCGACGCCCTCGACGCGGCGCTCGCGGAGGCGGACGGCGACGACCCGGACGACCGGCCGGAGGAGAGCCCGCTGCGCGTGCCCGGCGGTCTCGCCGCGCTGCTGACCGACGCCGGCTGGCGGGTGCTCGACGGCGGCCTCACCTCGGTGCCGTGGGACGTGCGCGACGAGACCGACCTGGTGCGCGGGATCCTGTTCGGTGAGGAGCGCTCGACGGTCGACGAGCTCGGCCCCGTGATCGTCGAGGCCGCGGCCCCGTTCCGCCGCCCCGACGGCGGGTACCGCCTGGTCAACGCCTTCCGTTGGGCGGCAGCCGAGCGCCCGTGAACCGCGTCCCCCACCCCGGTCCGCCGGTCCTGCGGGTCCCCGGCATGCCCGCGCTCGTCTGCCTCTCGCTGCTCGGCTTCGCCGGGTACGCGCTCCTCCTGCCGACGGCGCCCCTGCTGGCCGTGCGCGGTGGCGCGGACGAGGGCGGGGCGGGGCTGGTCAACGCGGTCCTCATGCTCTCGACCGTCCTGTGCCAGACCGCCGTGCCGTGGTCGCTGCGCCGACTGGGCTGGCGCGCGACCCTGACGGCGGGCGTGCTGCTGCTGGGCCTGCCGTCGCTCGCGCTCGTGCTCACCGACGCGCTGCCGTGGATCCTCATGGCCTCGGCCGTGCGCGGCGCGGGGTTCGCGATCGTCACGGTGTGCGGCGCGACGGCGGTCGCCGAGCTCGTCGAGGCCGCCCGCAGGGGCCGGGCCATCGGCGCGTACGGGCTCGCGGTCGCCGCGCCGCAGGTGCTGTTCACGCCCGGCGCGGCGTGGGTCGCCGGGAACGTCGACTTCCGGCTGGTGCTCGTCGCGGGCGCCCTGCCCGCCCTGGCCGTCCCGTTCGCGGTGGCGCTGGGGCGGCGGCTGGACAGGGCCGACGCCCCGGTCGGGCGTCCCGGCGCGCCCGCGTCGCGCGGCCGCGTCCTGCTCGCCCTCGTGCTGCCGTCGGTGGTGCTGCTCGCCGTGACGACGCCGGGCGGCGCCCTGCTGACGTTCGCGCCCCAGCTCGGGCAGGGTGCCGTGGCGGCGAGCGCCGGCCTGCTCGGGCTGACCGCCGCCGCCGCGCTGTCGCGCTGGCTGGCCGGCGGGCTCGCCGACCGGTACGGGCCGCGGCCGTTCGTCGCCCCGCTGCTCGGGGTGTGCGCGGCGGGCCTCGCGCTGTGCGCGTGGTCGGTGAGCGGCGCCGGGCCGGGCGCCGCGGGGCTGGTCGGTGGCATGACGCTCGTCGGCGTCGCCTACGGCAGCCTGCAGAACCTGACGCTCGTCGCCGCCTTCGCGGCGGTGCCCGACCGGGCGCGGTCCCTGGCGAGCGCGGTCTGGAACATCGGGTTCGACGCGGGGACCGGGTTCGGGTCGCTCGTCGTCGGGCTGGTCGCCGCGGGTGCGGGGTTCCCCGCCGGGCTGCTCGCCACCGCGGGACTGTGCGGGGCGGTCGGGGTCGCGTCGCTGGTCACGGCCCTGACGCGCCGCCGCGCTTGACGTCCTCGTGAGGGCGGTGCCAGGATGACGCCCATCACCCCGGAAACGTTTCCAGGGTGATCGAGGGTCGAATCTGGAAACGTTTCCAGATCGGCCGTACCAGCCCGTCCCGCAAGGAGCGACAGTGTCGTCATCACGCGCCACCCTGATCCAGGTGGCCCGGCGCGCCGGGGTCTCGCTCGCCTCCACGTCGCGTGCGCTGCACGGGACGGGGGCCAGCCCCGCGATGGTCGAGCGGGTGCGCGCCGCGGCGGCCGAGCTGGGGTACAGCCCTGACGCGACCGGCCGCTCGCTGCGCATGAAGCGCACGTTCCAGGTCGCGTTCGCCGTCGCCGACATCGGCAACCCCGTCTACGTCGAGATGCTCACCGCGATCCACGAGGTGCTCGCGCCGCACGGCTACCGGGTGGTCGTCATGTCGACGGGCCAGACCGTCGCCTCGACCGTCGACCTGGTCCGCAGCCTTGGCAGCGGGTTCGTCGACGGCCTGGTCGTCAGCCCGCTGCGCACCGACGACACCCTGGCCGAGGCGATCCGTCAGGCCCCCGTGCCCGTGGTCGTCATCGGCCGGTCGCTCGACGGGATCGACTCGGTGTCCACCGACTCGGCGGACGGCATCGGCCTGGCCGTCGCGCACCTGCTGGAGATCGGCCGCCGCCGGATCGGATTCGTCAACGGCCCGCTCGACACCACGCCGGGCGCCGCCCGGCAGCGCGGGTTCGACGCCGCGACGGCCCACCCCGGCTTCACGGGCGAGCACGCCGAGACGGAACGGGCCGACGACTTCACCGTCACGGCAGGCCTCGAGGCGGGCAGGCGCCTGCTGGCGCGCGGCGACCTCGACGCCGTCGTGGCCGCCAACGACCTGCTCGCGATCGGCGTGGTCCGCGCCGCGGGCGAGCTCGGGCTCACCGTCCCGGGCGACCTCGCCGTCACCGGCATGGACGACACCGAGATCGGCCAGGTCTTCCGGCCCAGCCTCACCAGCGTCTCGCTGGGGTCCGCCGAGCGCGGCCGCCTCGCCGCCCGGCTCGTGCTCGACCGGGTCGGCGACGGCGACGGCGTCGACCCGGCCCGGCAGTCCGCCGTCGGCCCGCACCTCGTGGTCCGCGAGTCCACCGCCGTCGCCTCGAAGGAGAAGAGCGCACGATGACCGTCCTCGACCCGCCCCGGCCACCGCGGGCGCGCCGCCGCGCCGCGAGCGGCATGGAGCGCGCCCGACGCCGTGAGGCGGCGGCGCTCGTCCTGCCGTCGCTGCTGCCGATCCTCGTGCTGTCGGTGGCGCCGCTGCTCATCGGCGTGCTGCTCGCGTTCACCGACGCCGAGCTGGTGCGGCGCCCCGAGTACACGTTCGTCGGCGTCGACAACTTCGTGCGCCTGGCCGGCAACTCGTTCTTCTGGGAGTCGTTCCGCATCGGCCTCGTGTGGGCCGTGTCCGTCACGGTGCTCCAGCTCGTCGCCGCGCTGGGCCTCGCCCTGCTGCTGAACTCCGGGCTGCGCCTGCAGGGCCTGACCCGGGTGCTCGCCCTCATCCCGTGGGCGATGCCGCCCGTCGTCGTGGCGATCATGTGGAAGATGATCTACTCGCCCAACGCGGGCCCGCTCAACGCGGCGCTCGGTGCGGTGGGCCTGCCGGACGACATCAACTGGCTCGCGGACTTCTCCACCGCGCTGCCCGCCGTCATCGTCGTCGGCGTGTGGGTGGGGATGCCGCAGACCACGGTGACCCTCCTGGCCGGGCTGCAGCAGATCCCGACCGAGCTCAACGAGGCCGCCGCGATGGACGGCGCGAACGCGTGGCGCCGGTTCTGGGCCGTGACGCTGCCGAGCCTGCGCCCCATCGTCGCCTCGATCACCTCGCTGAACTTCATCTGGAACTTCAACTCGTTCTCGCTGGTCTACGTGCTCACGGAGGGCGGACCCGGCGGCCGCACGATGCTGCCGATGCTGTTCACGTACCTCGAGGCCTTCAAGAACCGGAACATCGGGTACGCGGCGGCGATGGGCGTGGTGCTCGTCGTGGTCGTCGTCGTGCTCCTGACGCTCTACCTGCGGACCCAGCTGCGCGAGGACCGCGCCGAGAGGAAGGGCTGATCCCCGTGCGCGCACTCGTCCGTCCCGCCCAGTACGTGGCGCTGGCCGCCTACATCCTGTTCCTCGGCTTCCCGCTGCTGTGGCTCGTCTCGGCGTCGGTCAAGTCGTCCGCCGAGCTCAACTCGCTCGTGGTGAACCTGGTGCCGCAGGAGTGGCACTGGGAGAACTACGCCGACGCGCTGGCCCGGCAGGGGCTCGTCAGCTCCGCGGGCAACAGCGTGGTCGTGGCGCTGGCGTCCACCGCGCTGGTCATCCTCATCGCGCTGCCCGCGTCCTACGTGCTCGCCCGGCTCAAGGGCGCCGTCCGTGCGGCCGGTGTCGGCTGGATCCTGGTCAGCCAGGTGTTCCCGGTGATCCTCGTGATCCTTCCGCTGTTCCTCATCCTGCGGACCATCGGCCTGACCGACAGCCTGGGCGGCCTGATCCTCGTGCACACCACCTACACCCTGCCGTTCGCGCTGTGGATGCTGCAGGGCTACGTCGCGGGCATCCCGGTCGAGCTCGAGGAGGCCGGCTCGATGGACGGCGCGAGCCGCCTGGTGGTGCTGCGCCGCATCGTCTTCCCGCTGCTCGCGCCCGGCGTCGTCGCCACGGCGATGTTCAGCTTCGTCTCCTCGTGGAACGAGTTCTTCTTCGCGCTCGTGCTGCTCCAGTCGCCCGAGAACTACACCCTGCCGATCACGCTGTCGACCTTCATCGGCGGCGAGGGCAAGGTCGCGCTCGGTCCGCTCGCCGCGGGCTCCGTGCTCGCCGCGATCCCCAGCATCGTCTTCTTCTCGATCATGCAGAGGAAGCTCACCGGCGGCCTCATGGCCGGGGCGGTCAAGGGATGACCGCCCACCCGACGAAAGGTAGACCCATGAAGTCTC
>DATGOB010000154.1:0-8962 GCA_036010205.1 Promicromonospora sp.
CCTCGCTCAGTCCTCGTCGTCGACGACGGCGAGCTCGTCGTCGTCGGGCTGCTTGGCTGCGACGCCGGACGATGTGGTGGTCGAGGTTCCCTCGGGATCCCCGTCCCCGTTCTCGTCCTCGTCCGGCGGGCAGGTGTCGTCTCCGGCCTTGTCGTCCTCGTCGTCGCCCACCGCCGTGGCACCGGCGTCCTCGACGTCGCTCCCCTGCGGGCCGGACGCGGACGGAGACGGGGCGGGGTCGGCCGGGTCACCGGCCTCTCCGTCGCACTGGTCCGGGTCATCGGGACCGTCGGACGGGTCGCCGTCGCCGGGCTGGCTCGGCTCGTCCGACGGGTCGCCGTCGCCGGGCTCGCTCGGCTCGTCGGACGGCGGCGGTGTGGTCGGCTTACCCGTCGCAGGCGGCTTCGTCGGCTTGCCGCCCGGCTTGGGCTTCGGTGTGGTCGGCTTCTGCGACGGCGGCGTGTCGCCGGGCCTGCCTGGCGTGGCCTTGTCGCTCGGCTTCGGCTTGTACGGCGGCTTGTAGTGCGGGGTCGACCGGTCGTCCGGGTCGTTCGGTGTCCAGGTGCCGACGTCGGACGGGTCGACCGCGCGGTTCGGGATCGACCCGGCCGCGAAGAACTCGAAGTGCCACGGCTCGGGCTTGGCGCCGTCCAGCCGTGCCCACGAGGGGTTGTCCCAGCCGTAGTCCGGGCCGTGCACGCGCAGCCAGACGTACTCCGGGGAGTGGCCGCCGGCGATCGGGTTGCCGAGGTCGACCGCGAGGCCCCACCCGTGGTTCGACGTCCCGGGGATCGCGGCGAGGTGCGGCTTGATCCCCTTGAGGGTCACCTGCATCTCGTAGGACCGGTAGGAGTCGGTCATCGGGATCGGGTAGCCGAACTCCTTCTCGAACTCGGCGCTCAGGGCGGTCAGCCGCTCGGCGGCATCGCACCGGAGCATGTGGCCGGGGGCGAACTCGAGGGGGCAGAGCACGTCCACCGGGATGCGCCCGTTCGCGTAGCCCGCGGTCGAGCCACCGAACGTGTCCACGACGTCGAGCAGGCTCTCGCGCAGCGAGAAGCCCTCCCGGGTGATGCCCTCCACCTCGACGAGGGCGTTCGGCACCGACGGGTCCAGCATGTTCGCCAGCCGCACCGCCGCCATGACCACCTGGTCGTACGTGACGTACCCGGCCGCGTACCCGGACGCGTCGTCGTGCCCCGTGTCGGCGGCGGGCCGGTCGTCGGTCCGCGGGTCGATCACCGAGCCGTGGCCGCGGGAGACCTCGATCGCGGGTGCCGTGCCGTCCGGCTCGGACTCGTCGTCCTCGCGACCGCCCGGGACCTTCGACGGGCCGTCGGGGTCGTCGCCACCGCCGTCGTCCGCATGGTCGCCGTCGCCCTTCCCGCCACCGGCGCCGTTCTCGTCGGCGACCGCGTCCCTCCGTTCGGGCGCGTCCTCGACGCGCAGGCCCTCGTTGTTCCTGCCGAACGCGAGCTGCTGCATCTGGTAGGTCGTGTAGAGCATGCCCAGCTCGGCCGCGGCCTGCGCGACCGTGGGGCTGAACGCCGCGCCCTGCTCCTGCGCCATCCGTTCGGCGCGCTCGAGCACCGCGACGACCTGGGCGAGCGTCACGCCCTCCGGTACGGCGCCGGTCTCGCCGACACGAACGTTCTCGATCGACCCGTAGAGCCGGATCGGCGGCTCGCCCGGGGCACCCGCCGGACCGGAGCCCGGCACGCTCGCCGAGGCGGTGAACAGCACCGCGGCGGCCAGGCCGGTCGCGAGGGCGCCGGTGACGAACGAGCGGAGCAGCCGGGGTCGTCCGCGACGTGCGGCCACGAGACGGTAGGAGCGGGGCACGGAGTGGCTGAGGGTACGCAGGAACCCCGGGCCGGTCGTCGCCTCGTCGCTCACACGTCCCCCTCCGGTCGGCGCGCGTCGTGCTGGTGCGCGGTGGGTCCCTTCCGAATTCTGCTCCAGGACTATCACGTCCAGGTGAACTCGAACGGCGTAATTTTCAGCGGTCCGGTGAATCCACCCTCCCGACGGACGGGCGCGCGCCAGACGATGACGCGCCACCGACGTCCAGGGTAACGATTCGGACGTACTGCGCAATGGCCTCTTCCGACGCACTCCGGGATGCACCACACTGTCCCGGTCCGCACGGGCGCCCGTGCGCCCGCCGTCGAACGGCCGGAACAGTGGCCGTGAAAGGAAGACCCCATGTCGGAGACCCCCTCCGCCCCCGCACCTCAGGGCGCGGTCCAGGACCCGCAGGCGAACACGCTGGCCATCGTCGCCTTCGTCGTCGCCTTCGTCGCGCCCCCGATCGGGATCATCATCTCGGCCATCGCGGTCTCGAAGGCCGGCAAGCTCGGCTTCGACAGCAAGCTCGCCAAGTGGGCCCTCGGCCTGTCCATCGTCTTCACGGTGGGCTACCTGATCTTCGTCGGCCTGGGAGTCTGGGCCGCGCTCTCCGTCTCGGTCTGAGCCGCTCCGCCGACCGCGCCACCGCAGGGCCGCCGCTCGCCGGAGCGGCGGCCCTGCCGCGCGTCACGGGTTGATACCGGGGTATCCAAGATGATTCGGATACACCACAATATGGCCTGATATTTCATAGAGAACGCTGCGACCAGGGAGCACCACTGCCATGACCACGCCCGACACCACGACATCCACCGCACCGGACGAGACCACGACCACGGAGGCGACCGGGGCCGTGACCGAGCCGGTCGCGACGGAGACGGCGTCCGAGGCGACGTCCGAGGCGACGTCCGACGTGACGGCCGAGGCGAAGGCAGAGACCCCGGCCGCCGCGAGCGCTGCCCCCGCCGGCACCGCCGTCGCGACCACCACGGCGACCGAGACGGTCGTGGCGGCCCCCGTCGCCGAGGAGGAGGAAGAGGACCCGCAGACGACGGTCTTCAGCCTCCTCACGTTCTTCCTCGCCGCGATCCCCCTCGTCGGCGTCGTGCTCAACGCCATCGCGGTGAAGCGCGCGGGCAAGGAGGGTTTCGACCTGTGGCTGGCCCGCTGGGGTCTCGCGCTGTCCATCCTCGAGACGCTGGGCGCGCTGATCCTCGTCGGCCTGGGCTACTGGCTCGGTTTCGCCACGGCGACCGCCTGACCGCGGCCCCTCGAGGCCCGCTCCCGGAGCGTGCCGGCAGCGCGGTCCCCTCCCCGGGGACCCGGCGCACCGCCGCGCGAGGGGCGGGCCTTCGCCTGTCCGGATCGGGTGAAATTTCCGCTATCGTCGCGTCGTGGTCGTTCGGGCGCCATTGCCCGAGATCACCAGGAAACGCGCCCGGTCAGTCTCGAGGAAGGTCTGCCCCATGCCGCACCACTCCGTCCGACGCACCGCCCGCCTCCGCCGCCTCGTCGCGTCGGCCGCGGCGCCCGCCCTGCTCGCGCTCCTCGTCCTGATCCCGGCGCCGCCGGCCGGCGCCTACCCGCCGGACCTCCCGGCCAAGGCGGTGGCGCAGGCGGAGCTCGACGCCCTCACGGTGCGCGCGGAGGGTGCCTCGGCGCCCTACGACCGCGACCTCTTCCCGCACTGGATCACCGTCGACGGCTGCACCACGCGCGAGACGGTGCTGCGGCGCGACGGCGACGGCGTCGAGGTGGGCAGCGACTGCTACCCGACGGCGGGCAGCTGGTACAGCGAGTACGACGGCGAGACACGGACGTCCCCTGCCGACATCGCGATCGACCACGTCGTGCCGCTGGCGGAGGCCTGGCGCTCGGGCGCGGACGGGTGGACGACGGACCGTCGGCGTGACTTCGCCAACGACCTCACCGGGCCGCAGCTCATCGCCGTGACCGCCGAGGTGAACAGCTCCAAGAGCGACAAGGACCCCGCCGAGTGGGTGCCGCCCCTGGCGAGCAAGCGGTGCGCCTACGCCAAGATGTGGATCCACACCAAGGCGCGCTGGGACCTCGCCGTGGACAGCGCGGAGAAGTCCGCGCTCCAACCGTTGCTCGACGGCTGCTCGTACTGAGCCTCGAGCCCGACCGCCTCAGGCCCGCGCGCCCGCACCCCGGACCGGCGGCCTGACCCGCACGTGCGAGAGCGCGCCGTAGAGCGCCCGCTCGGCGTCCCGCACGGCGACGTACGCGTCCTGGCACGCCGCGAAGCCCGCGCACGCGGCGTCGAGCACCGCGAGCGCCGCCTCGGCCGTCGTCTCGGCGCCGGTGTCGCGGGGCGGGGCCCCGGGTCCCGGCGGCCGGTCCCCTCCCCCGAGGGGCAGCGTGCTCGCGGCGCCCTGCGCGGCGCGCAGGTGCGCCAGTCCCGTGGCGTGGCGCGCCTGGGCGGACTCGAGGGCCGCGGCATAGGTGTCGAGGACGTCGGCCACGGCGGCGAAGGCGGGCGACCCGTCGCGCAGGCCTCGCGCGCCGACGCGCAGGGCGACGGGATCGCCCTCGGGGCCGCGTCCGACGACCTCGTCCCAGCCGACGGCCGCGCCGCGGAGGCCGCCGACCAGCCAGCCGACCTGCTCGGGTGCGGCCGTCTGCTCGAACGCCTGCCGTGCGCGGCTCAGACCGGCGATCCGGTTCTCGCAGAGGGCGATGAGCGCGTCGCTCATGCCGACCTGCCGGCCCTCGCCGGGCCGCCCGTCACGCTGTCCGCCATACCGCCCTCTCCGTCCGGGGTGCCCGTCACCCGGCGTCGACAGCGTAGGCCGGTCCGGCGGGTCACGACATGGGGAGGGATACCCATGACCCCAGGTGACGGCGCCGGGAGGCGCCCCGGCGAATTGGCCTTGCCGAGCCTGGGAGAATAGGGGGTTGTGAGTAGCGAGCCTTCCCCCACCCCGGTGCCCGACGGCGACAGCGGCCGCCCGGGCGAGGGCCGCACCCGACGCCGCGGGCAGCGCAGGCGCAGCGGCCCGCAGCGCGGGAAGGGGCCGCAGCGCGTGACGGCCGCACAGCTCGAGGCGGCCGCCGCCCGGCGGGCGGCCGTCGACGTCCCCGAGATCATCTACCCGGCCCAGCTGCCCGTCTCGGCTCGCCGGGAGGACATCGCCGCAGCGATCCGCGACCACCAGGTCGTGATCGTCGCCGGCGAGACCGGATCAGGCAAGACGACGCAGATCCCGAAGATCGCGCTCGAGCTCGGGCGCGGCAGGCAGGGGCAGATCGGCCACACCCAGCCCCGGCGGCTCGCCGCGCGGACCGTCGCGGAGCGCATCGCTGAGGAACTCGGCACACAGCTCGGCGACGTCGTGGGCTACCAGGTGCGGTTCACCGACCAGTCGAGCGAGCGCACGCTGGTCAAGGTGATGACCGACGGCATCCTGCTGGCGCAGATCCAGCGGGACCCGCAGCTCCTGGCCTACGACACGATCATCATCGACGAGGCGCACGAGCGGTCCCTCAACATCGACTTCCTGCTCGGCTACCTGTCCCGGCTCCTGCCGCAGCGGCCGGACCTCAAGCTCGTCATCACGTCGGCGACCATCGACTCGGAGCGGTTCGCCGCGCACTTCTCCCCCGCCGCGCTCGCCGAGCGGGGCGGAGCGCCGGAGTACGTCACCGAGGTCCTGCCGGGCGCGGCACCGATCGTCGAGGTCTCCGGCCGCACCTACCCGGTCGAGATCCGCTACCGCCCGCTGTCGCCGGACGAGGGCGAGGACACCGGCGCCGGCGAGCGGACGGCGTCGTCCCGCACCTCGGGGAAGGCGCGCGGCGGCGAGGAGAAGGACCTCGTCACCGGGATCATCGACGCCTGCGAGGAGCTCCTGCGGGAGGGCGACGGCGACATCCTCGTCTTCCTCTCGGGCGAGCGCGAGATCCACGACACCGCCGACGGGCTCGCCGGGCACTTCAAGGAACGGGTCCGCGACCCGAGGCACCCGCAGCACATCGAGGTCCTGCCGCTGTACGCGCGGCTGTCGAGCGCCGAGCAGCACCGGGTCTTCCAGCCGCACACCGCGCGGCGCATCGTGCTCGCCACGAACGTCGCCGAGACGTCACTGACCGTCCCGGGCATCCACTACGTCGTCGACCCGGGCACGGCCCGCATCAGCCGCTACTCCAAGCAGACCAAGGTGCAGCGGCTGCCGATCGAGCCCGTCTCGCAGGCGTCGGCCAACCAGCGCAGCGGCCGGTCGGGCCGTGTGGCCGACGGCATCGCGATCCGCCTGTACTCGCAGGAGGACTTCGAGAAGCGGCCCGAGTTCACCGAGCCGGAGATCCTGCGCACGTCGCTCGCGTCGGTGCTGCTGCAGATGATCTCGGTCGGTGTCGTCAGCACGCCCGACGACGTCGCCCGCTTCCCCTTCGTCGAGGCCCCTGACACGCGCGCGATCCGCGACGGCGTGCAGCTGCTCACCGAGCTCGGCGCGCTCGAGGTGGACGACGGCGTCACGCGGCTCACCGAGACCGGCCGCACGCTCGCGCAGCTCCCGATGGACCCGCGGCTGGCCCGCATGGTCATCGAGGGTGCGCGGCACGGCGTCGCGCGCGAGGTCGCCGTCGTCGCGGCCGCCCTGTCGATCCAGGACCCCCGCGAGCGCCCCGCCGAGCAGCGCGCGCAGGCCGACCAGCTCCACGCACGGTTCGCGGACCCGCGCTCCGACTTCCTCAGCTACCTCAACCTGTGGGAGTACGTGCGCGAGCAGCAGCGGCTGCTGTCGGGCTCGGCGTTCCGCCGGCTGTGCAAGGCGGAGTACATCAACTTCCTGCGCGTGCGCGAGTGGCAGGACGTCGTCGCGCAGCTCCGCGACATGGCGCGCCCGCTCGGCATGGACATGACCGGACGCCCGACGCCGCCGCTCGTCGTGGGCGCTGTCGGGGCCGCGGCGGACGCCGCCGACGCCGGGTCGGCGCAGCAGCAGGTGTCCTACCGGTACGGCTGGGACGAGGACACCATCCACCGGTCGCTGCTCGCGGGTCTGCTCTCGCAGATCGGCATGCAGGAGACGGGCGAGGTCAAGGCGTCCGCCGTCGCGCACCTGCGGGGCGAGGCGCGCGAGCGCGCGCTGCGGCGTGCGAAGAAGCAGGCCCGCAACGAGTACGTGGGCGCGCGCGGCGCGCGGTTCGCGATCTTCCCCGGATCGCCGCTGTCCAAGAAGCCGCCCGTGTGGATCATGGCGGGCGAGCTGGTGGAGACGAGCCGCCTGTGGGCCCGCGACGTCGCCCGCATCCAGCCGGAGTGGGCCGAGGAGCTCGCGGGACCGCTCGCGCGGCGCACGTACTCCGACCCGTACTGGTCGACCAAGCGCGGCGCCGCGATGTGCACGGAGAAGGTGCTGCTGTACGGCGTGCCGATCGTGTCCGACCGGCGCGTGCTGTACGCGAAGGTCGACCCCGAGGCGGCACGCGAGATGTTCGTGCGGCACGCGCTCGTCCAGGGCGAGTGGACCACGCACCACCGCTTCTTCCACGACAACCGCGCCCTCCTGGAGGAGGCCGGCGAGCTCGAGGCCCGCTCGCGGCAGCGCGGCCTCGTCGCCGACGAGGACGACCTGTTCGCCTTCTACGACGAGCGCGTGCCCGACTCCGTGGTGTCGGCCGCGCACTTCGACCGGTGGTGGTCGCGGGCCCGGCGCGAGACGCCCGGCCTGCTCACCTTCACCATGGAGCAGCTCGTCGGCGACGCGTCCGTCGACACGGCCGCGTTCCCCGAGACGTGGCCGCAGGGCGAGCTCTCCCTGCCGCTCACCTACCAGTTCCAGCCCGGGTCGGACGCCGACGGCGTGACCGTGCACGTCCCCGTCGCCGTGCTCGCGCGCGTGGTGCCCGACGGGTTCGACTGGATGGTGCCCGGCCTGCTCGAGGAGCTCACGGTGGCGACCATCAAGTCGCTGCCCAAGGCGGTGCGCCGCGAGCTCGTTCCTGCGCCCGACGTCGCCCGCGAGGTCGTCGCCTGGATCCGCGACAACTGCCCCGCGTGGGAGGACCTCGCCCGCGCGGGCGACATGGCGGAGCCGTTCACCTCGGCCTTCACGCGTGCTGTGCGCGCCGTGCGCGACGTCGTCGTGCCGCCGGAGGTGTGGGACGCCGAGCGGCTGGAACGGCTGCCCCCGCACCTGCGCGTGACGTTCCGCGTGGTCGAGGAGCGCGGTACGGGCCGTGCGGCGACGTCGGTCGTCCTCGACGAGTCGAAGGACCTCCTGCTGCTGCAACGCAAGCTCGCAGCGCGCGCCGAGGCCGCCGTGCGGTCGGCGGTGCGGGGCGCCGTGGGCGCGGCGCTCGCCGAGGCGCGGGCGGCCGCGGGTGCCCCCACGCCCACCCCGGAGGTCGCGTCACCCGCCGCCGTCGCCGCGCGCCGCGACGGCGCAGGGCAGGGCGGGGTCGCCCCCGTGCCGGGCAGCGTCGTCGGCGAGCAGACGGGCCTCACGACGTGGCCCGCCGGCCTGCCCGACGGCGGCACCCTGCCCGCGTCGGTGTCCACCGACGTCGGGGCGGGCATGGTGGTGCGCGGGTTCCCCGCGCTGGTCGCCGAGCCTGCGCCGAAGGTCAAGGGGCAGCCCCGCACCGTCGGTGTCGCGCTGCGCATCCTGGCCGACGAGCAGACGCAGGCCGAGAAGCACGCCGCCGGCGTCCGCAGGCTGCTGGCGTCCGAGGCCGCGCTCGGCACCGGGCGTATCACGACCCGCTGGACGGGCACGCAGTCCCTCACCCTGGCGGCGTCGCCGTACCCGACCACCGAGGCGCTCGTCGCCGACCTGCAGCTCGCCGCCGTCACGTCGCTGACCGCACCGGCGGGCCAGGCGCGTTACGACACGCCTCCGGGCGGGCCGGACGCCGCCGGGATCCGGACGGCCTGCGCGTACGCGGAGGCGCTGGCGTTCGTGCGCAGGCACCTGGAGGACGAGGTGCACCGCGTGGTCGGGCACGTGGTGGCTGCGCTGTCGGCGAGTCGCGCGCTCGAGGCGGAGGTTCGCGCGTCGAGCAGCCTCGCGCTGCTGAACACGCTCCAGGACCTGCGCGAGCACCGGGCGTCGCTCGTGCACGACGGCTTCGTGTCGGCCACGCC
>DATGOB010000155.1:0-13276 GCA_036010205.1 Promicromonospora sp.
ATAGCGTAGGGGAAACGCCCGGTCCCATTCCGAACCCGGAAGCTCAGCCCTACAGCGCCGATGGTACTGCCCTGGAGACGGGGTGGGAGAGTAGGACGCCGCCGGACAACCATTCCGTCAGGGGATGGACCCCCACACCCAAACGGGTGTGGCACGGGTCCATCCCCTGACGACATTCACAGACCTTTTCTCGTAGAGCCCTTTCACGCTGTGGAACACTGGTTCCGCCGACCGGCACGGCCGGCGCACGGTGTGGGAGGACGGATATGGCAGAGGCCGGTGTGCAGTCGGTCGAGCGGGCGCTCGACCTCCTGGAGATCCTCGCGGAGCTCGGCGACGACGCCGGGTTGAGCGAGCTCTCGGAACGGTCAGGCCTCCCGTTGCCGACGATCCACCGGCTCATGCGCACGCTCGTGAGCCGTGGGTACGCGCGCAGGCTCCCGACGCGCCGCTATGCGCTTGGCGCGCGCACGCTCGGGCTCGGCGAGGCGGCCGGCCGCCAGCTCGGCGCAGGGGCTCGTCGTCATCTCGCCCGGCTAGCCCGCGAGCTCGGTGAGACCGCGAACCTCGCGATGCTCGACGGCGAGATGGCGGTCTACGTCGCGCAGGCGGCGTCGTCGCACTCCATGCGCATGTTCACCGAGGTGGGCCGGCGGGTGCACCTGCACAGCACCGGCGTCGGCAAGGCGCTGCTCGGCGAGCTGCCCGATGCCGCAGTGCGGGACCTTGCCGACCGGGCCGGGCTGCCTGCGGCGACCGAGCAGACGCTGACCGACGTCGAGGCGTTGCTCGACGCGGTGCACGAGGCACGCGAGCGGGGGTACGCCGTCGACGACGGTGAGCAGGAGATCGGGGTGCGGTGCTTCGCCGTCGTCGTTCCCGGGGTGCCCGTGCCCGCCGCGTTGTCGGTGTCGGGGCCTGCGGCGCGGGTGTCCTACGAGTTCGGCGAGCGTGCGGTGCCGCTGCTGCACGAGGTCGCGCGGGACGTCGCGCGCGAGCTGAGCGGGAGCTGAGCCCGTCCGCTCGTCGACCGTCGCAGCACCGTTGACCGCGACCTGCCCAGGACCCTACTGTTTCCACCAGGAAGTATTTGGTTTCCGCATTATGGAATTGGTGGCGACCTGACCGCTCGACCGAGGGACAGACAGTGGACACTCCGGACGGCCTGACCATCACCGGCGACATCGGACCGCGCGCGCACGAGGTGCTGACGCAGCGGGCGCTCGAGCTGGTCGCCCTGTTGCACCGCGAGCTCGACGACCGCAGGCTCGAGCTGCTCGAGGCGCGGCGGCGCCGGGTCGCCGACCTCGCCGCCGGCGGCACCCTGGACTTCCTGCCCGAGACCCGGCACATCCGCGAGGACCCGACGTGGCGCGTGGCGCCGCCGGCGCCCGGGCTGGAGGACCGGCGCTGCGAGATCACCGGCCCCACCGACCGCAAGATGACGATCAACGCACTCAACTCGGGCGCGAAGGCGTGGCTCGCCGACCACGAGGACGCGAACACTCCGCAGTGGGCCGCGGTCGTGGGCGGGCAGCTCAACCTGCTCGACGCGATCAACCGCACCATCGACTTCACGGCCGAGAACGGCAAGACGTACGCGCTCGAGCCGGACGACGAGCTCGCGACGATCATCGTGCGACCGCGCGGGTGGCACCTGCCGGAGAAGCACGTGCTGGTGGACGGGCGGCCGACGTCGGGCAGCCTGGTGGACTTCGCGCTGTACCTGGCCACGGCCGGGCTGCGGCAGATCGAGAAGGGCCAGGGGCCGTACTTCTACCTGCCCAAGATGGAGTCGCACCTCGAGGCACGGCTCTGGAACGACGCGTTCGTGCTGGCCCAGGACTTCCTCGGCATCCCGCGCGGCACCATCCGCGCGACGGTGCTCATCGAGACCTACCCGGCCGCGTTCGAGATGGAGGAGATTCTCTACGAGCTGCGCGAGCACAGCTCGGGGCTCAACGCCGGCCGGTGGGACTTCATGTTCTCGGTGATCAAGTCGTTCCGGACGCGCGGGACGGAGTTCCTGCTGCCCGACCGCAACGCCGTCACCATGACCGTGCCGTTCATGCGCGCGTACACCGAGCTGCTCGTGTCCACGTGCCACAAGCGGGGCGCGCACGCGATCGGCGGCATGGCCGCGTTCATCCCCAGCCGCGACGAGGCCGTCAACGAGGCGGCGTTCGCCAAGGTCCGCGACGACAAGACCCGCGAGGCGAACGACGGGTTCGACGGGTCGTGGGTCGCCCACCCGGGCATGGTCGAGCTGTGCACCGAGGTGTTCACCTCGGTGCTGGGTGACCGGCCGAACCAGATCGAGCGCACGCGCGACGACGTGCAGGTCACCGCGGCGCAGCTGCTCGACGTCGCCTCGACGCCCGGCGAGGTGACCGAGGCGGGCCTGCGCAACAACGTGTCGGTGGGCATCCAGTACCTCAGGGCCTGGCTCGGCGGGCTCGGCGCCGTCGCGATCTTCAACCTCATGGAGGACGCGGCCACGGCCGAGATCTCGCGGTCGCAGGTGTGGCAGTGGCTGCACAACGACGTCACCCTCGCCGACACCGGCCGGAAGGTCACGCGCGAGCTCGTCGACCAGGTGGTCGAGGAGGAGATCGCGAAGCTGCCGGGCGACCCGGCCGACTACGACGAGGCGCGGCAGACGTTCCTCGAGGTCGCGGTCGCCGACGAGTACGCGGACTTCCTCACGCTGCCCGCGTACGACCGCATGCCCTGACCACCCGCTGAGTGCTGGATCTTCGCCCTCGTGAGTGCGGGAAGAGGGCGAAGGTCCAGCACTCAACGACAGCCTGCGACGGAGGAGGCCGGATGGGAGAGAGCACGGGCGGACGGCTCGCGGCCGTGGTGGACGAGCTGCGCGGCGAGCTCGGCGCCGAGCAGGTCGTCACCGACCGGCAGCGCCGTCGTACCTACGAGTCCGACGGGCTGGCCGCCTACCGGGTGCTGCCCGGGGTGGTGGTCCTCGCGCGGGACGTGCACGACGTCGTCGCCACGGTGCGGGCGTGTGCGCGGCACGAGGTCCCGTTCGTCGCGCGCGGCTCGGGCACCGGCCTCTCCGGCGGCGCGCTGCCGCACGCGGCCGGGGTGCTGCTGGTCGTCTCGCAGCTGCGCACCGTGCGGGAGGTCGACGCCGCGAACCAGCGCGCCGTCGTGGACCCCGGGGTGATCAACCTGCACCTCACCGCCGCGACCAGCCCCGAGGGGTACTACTTCGCGCCCGACCCGTCGAGCCAGTCGGTGTGCTCGATCGGCGGCAACGTGGCCGAGAACTCCGGCGGCGCGCACTGTCTCAAGTACGGCTTCACGACGAACCACGTGACCGGGCTCGACCTCGTCACGCCGTCGGGGGAGCAGGTCGAGATCGGCGGGAAGGCGCCTGACCCGCCCGGCTACGACCTGCTCGGCGCGGTCGTGGGCAGCGAGGGGACGCTCGGCGTCGTCACGGGCGCGACGGTGCGCCTCACGCGTCTGCCGCAGGAGGTGCGCACCCTGCTCGCGGCCTTCCGGACCATGGACGACGCCGGGGCCGCCACCTCCGCGATCATCGCGGCGGGCGTCGTCCCCGCGGCGATCGAGATGATGGACGCCCTTGCGATCCAGGCCGCCGAGAAGGCCGTGCGGTGCGGATATCCCGACGGCGCGGGCGCGGTGCTCGTCATCGAGCTCGACGGGCCGACGGCCGACGTCGCGGGGGAGTTCGACGACGTCGTGCGCCTGAGCGAGGCCGCTGGCGCGTTCGAGGTGCGGGTCGCGGCCGACGACACCGAGCGCGCCCTCATCTGGAAGGGCCGCAAGTCGGCGTTCGCGGCCGTCGGCCGGATCAGCCCCGACTACATCGTGCAGGACGGCGTCATCCCGCGGACCGCGCTGCCCGAGGTGCTGCGGCGGATCGCCGAGCTCGGCGAGCGGGCCGGCGTGCGGGTCGCCAACGTCTTCCACGCCGGCGACGGTAACCTGCACCCCCTCGTGCTGTTCGACGGCGCGGTGCCGGGTGCCGTCGACCGCGCCGAGGCGGTCGCGGGCGGCATCCTCGACCTGTGCCTCGAGCACGGCGGATCGATCACGGGCGAGCACGGCGTCGGCGCCGACAAGGCGAAGCACATGCCGCGCATGTTCACCGCCGACGACCTCGACACGATGCAGGCGCTGCGTTGCGCCTTCGACCCCGACGGCATCGCCAACCCCGGCAAGGTGTTCCCCACGCCGCGGCTGTGCGGGGACGTCCCCGGGCGGCGTCGCGGTGCGCACCCGCTCAGCGAGGCCGGCGTCGCGGAGGTGTTCTGATGACGGCGGGCGGGACGACGGAGCGAACGGCCCCCGACCTGACGCGCCTCGCCGACGCGCTGCGCGCGCACGGGGGAGAGGTCCGGGAGGCGGGGCCCGGCGACGCTGTCGACGGGGTGCCCGCCGCCGCGGTCGTGCGGCCGACGTCGGCAGAGGGCGTGGCCGCCGTGCTGCGCGAGGCGACCGCGCAGGGGCTGGCCACCGTCGCCCGCGGCGGCGGGACCGCGCTCGACTGGGGCGCGCCGCCCGAGCGGGCCGACCTGCTCCTCGACACGACCGGCCTGGCCCGGCTCGCCGAGCACGGCGCGGGCGACCTCGTCGTCGTGGCGGAGGCCGGGCTGCCGGTCGCGGCCCTGCTCGACGCCGTCGGCAGGTCGGCGCAGGAGCTCGTCGCGGACCTTCCGCCGGAGCGGCTGACCGGCGGCGCACGAGGCGGATCGACGCTCGGCGGCATGCTCGCGACCGGGACGTCGGGCCCTCGCAGGCTGCAGCGCGGCGCGGTGCGCGACCTCGTGCTCGGCGCGACCGTCGCGCTCGCCGACGGCACGGTGGCCAGCTCGGGTGGCAAGGTCGTCAAGAACGTCGCCGGGTACGACCTCGCGAAGCTGATGACGGGCGCCTACGGCACCCTCGGTGTCGTGGTCCGGGCCGCGTTCCGGTTGCACCCGGTGCGCCCGGACCGCGCGTACGTGGTCGCGACGGGGGCCGTCGACGACGTCGCCATGCGCGCCCGGGAGGTCCTCGCGTCGCAGCTCGCGCCCGCCGCGGTCGAGATCGACCGGCCGGCGGGCGGCGACACGGCGACGGTCGCGGTGCTCCTGGAGGGCGTGGGCGCCGCCGTCGGGCAGCGGGCCGCCGAGGCGGCGGCACTCGTGGGCGGGACGGTGCGGGAGGAGGCGCCCGCGTGGTGGGCGCACCTGCCCGGTGACGACGGCGCGACCCTCGCCAAGGCGACCGCGACCCTGACCGGCGTGGCCGGGCTGCTGGCAGCCGCGCGCGACGCCGAGCAGGCGCACGGCGTCGGGGTCGCGCTGCGCGGGACGGCGGCCGGGGTGCTGTACGCCGCGGTGACGGGCACGCCGGAGGCGACGGCGTCTGCCGTCGGGCGGCTGCGGGCAGCCGCGCCCTCGCCGCGGGAGGGGAGCGTGACGGTGCTGCGCGCGTCGTACGAGGTCAGGGCGACGCTGGACGTGTGGGGCCCCGTGGGCGGCCTCGACCTCATGCGGGCGATCAAGCGGCAGCTCGACCCCGGGCGGAACCTGGCGCCGGGCCGATTCGTGGGAGGGATCTGATGACCGAGGCGAAGCCGGACCTGCTGGGCGCGTTCGACGAGCACCACCCGCCCGCGCGCGAGCTGGTCGACGACTGCGTGCACTGCGGGTTCTGCCTGCCCGCCTGCCCGACGTACACGCTGTGGGGCGAGGAGATGGACTCGCCGCGCGGGCGGATCCATCTCATGAAGCAGGGCCTCGAGGGCGAGCCGATGACGCCCGCGCTGGTGGAGCACGTCGACGCCTGCCTCGGGTGCATGGCGTGCGTGACCGCCTGCCCGTCGGGTGTGCGGTACGACCGGCTGGTCGAGGCGACGCGCCAGCAGGTCGAGCGGCGCGGCGCCGAGCACCGGACGCGCGGGCAGCGCCTGCTGCGGTCGGCGATCTTCGCGCTGTTCCCGCGGCCCGAGCGGCTGCGGCGCGTGCTGCCGCTGCTGTCGCTCTACCAGCGGTCGGGGCTGTCGCGGCTCGTGCGGCCGGTGCTGGGACGGCTCTCGCCGACGCTCGCGACGATGGAGGCGATCGCGCCGCCCGTACCCGTGCGCCGTCCGGAGGGTGTGCCGGAGCGCGTGCCTGCGGTCGGGCCGCGGCGGATGACGGTCGGGCTGCTGCTCGGCTGCGTGCAGCGCGAGCTGTTCCCCGGCGTCAACGCGGCGACCGTGCGGGTGCTGGCCGCAGAGGGCTGCGACGTCGTGGTGCCGCCCGAGCAGGGGTGCTGCGGGGCGCTGTCGGTGCACGCCGGGCGCGAGGCGGAGGGCCTGGACTACGCGCGGGCGCTGGTCGACGCCTTCACCGACGCGGGCGTTGACCGGGTCGTCACCAACTCGGCGGGCTGCGGGTCGACGATGAAGGACTACGCGGAGCTGCTCGCGGACGACCCCCGGTACGCCGGGCGGGCGGCCGCGTTCGCCGGGACGGCCCGGGACGTGTCCGAGGTGCTGGCGGAGCTGGAGCCCGTCGCGCCACGGCACCCGCTGCCGCTGACCGTGGCGTACCACGACGCCTGCCACCTGCGGCACGCGCAGGGGGTCAGGGCGCAGCCGCGCGCGGTGCTCGCCACCGTGCCGGGGCTCGTGGTCCGGGAGATCGCCGAGGGCGACCTGTGCTGCGGGTCGGCGGGGATCTACAACCTGACCAACCCCGGGCCGGCGCGCGAGCTCGGCGACCGCAAGGCCGCGAACGTCGCGGCGACGGGCGCGCAGCTGCTGGTCACCTCCAACCCCGGCTGTCTCATGCAGATCACCGACGCGCTGCGGCGGCAGGGGCGCGAGATCCCGACCGCGCACATGGTGCTGGTGCTGGACGCGTCCCTGCGGGGCGCGGGGCCGGAGGAGCTGCTCGGCTGATCCGGGGGCTCCCGTTCGCCGAGGGTAACTGCTACGTTTGTCGGTACGTGGAGTGATAGTTCCGACATGCGAAATTGTTAGCGCACCCTATCCGGCAGCGTGGCCGGTCTGGAGTCACCATGGACAACCTCGGCGTCCTCGCTCTGCTCGCTCTCGTCCCGATCCTCGTGGTCGGCGTCCTGCTCCTCGGGCTGAGATGGCCTGCCCGTACCGCGATGCCGGTCGGGCTCGTGGTCGTCGTGCTCGTCGCCCTGTTCGCCTGGCAGATGTCGCCCGTCGCCGTCGGCGCATCGATCGTGCAGGGGCTGCTCATCGCCGTCGGGCTGCTCTGGATCATCTTCGGCGCCCTGCTCATGCTGGAGACCCTCACCAAGAGCGGCGCCCTGCAGACGATCCGCGCGGGGTTCACCACCATCAGCCCCGACCGGCGCGTGCAGGTCATCATCGTGGCCTGGCTGTTCGGGTCGTTCATCGAGGGCGCCGCCGGGTTCGGCACGCCGGCCGCCGTCGTCGCGCCCCTGCTGCTCGCGCTCGGGTTCCCCGCGGCCGCCGCCGTCGTGGCGGGCCTCATCATCCAGTCGACGCCGGTGAGCTTCGGCGCCGTCGGCACGCCGATGCTCACGGGCCTCGGCACCGGCCTCGCCGACACCTCCGGCGCGCTCGCGCCCGAGGCGCAGGCCCGCGCCGACGCCCTGGGGCTCGACCACCTCGGCTTCGTCGCCCACACGGCGACCCAGGTCGCGACCGTCCACGCGATCGTCGGCACCCTCGTACCGCTCATCCTTGTCACCCTCATGTGCGGGTTCTACGGGGAGAAGCGCTCGTTCCGCGCCGGGCTCGCGGTGGCGCCGTTCGCGCTCTACGCGGCGCTCGCGATGATCGTGCCCTACGTGGCGGTGGCCTACCTGCTCGGGCCCGAGTTCCCGTCCCTGCTCGGCGGGTTCGCCGGGCTGGTGCTCGTGATGTTCACGTCGTCGCGCGGCTTCCTCATGCCGAAGGACGTCTGGGACTTCCCGCCCCGCGAGCGCTGGAGCGACCGTTGGACGGGCACCGTCGACCCGACGCAGGAGGCGGCCTCGCTCACGCGGACCATGTCGATGGCGCGCGCCTGGGCGCCCTATCTCGTGGTGGCTGCGCTGCTGCTGATCACCCGCAACGTGCCCGCGATCAAGGACTTCCTCACCGGCCCGGCAGTGCTCGAGGTGCCCGACATCTTCGGCACCGGGATCAGCCAGAACATGGACCTGCTGTACTCGCCGGGCGCCATCTTCCTGCTCGCCTGCCTGGTGACGTACGTGCTGCACGGGATGTCGCGCGCGCAGATCGCCGCGTCCTGGCGGGTCGCCGGCGCACAGCTCGGCGGGGCCGCGTTCGCGCTGCTGTGCGCGGTGCCGCTCGTGCGGATCTTCATCAACTCGGGGCCCGACTTCAACGCCGCAGGACTCGACTCGATGCCCATCACGCTCGCGGAGGCCGCCGCCGATCTCGCGGGCCAGGGCTGGCCGATCGTGTCCCCGTTCATCGGAGCGCTCGGTGCGTTCGTCGCCGGGTCCAACACCGTGTCGAACATGATGTTCGCGTCCTTCCAGTTCAACACCGGGCTGGGCATCGGTGCGGTCTCGCCCGAGACCGTCGTCGCGCTGCAGGCCGTCGGCGGGGCCGCGGGCAACATGGTCGCTGTGCACAACGTGGTCGCCGCGTCCGCGACGGTCGGGCTGCTCGGCCGCGAGGGCGACCTCATCCGGCGGACGATCCTGCCCATGACGTACTACTGCCTCGCCGCGGGCGGCGTGGGGTACCTCTGGGTCTTCGGGCTGGGGTTCAACGCGGGGCTCGTGGTGCTGCTCCTGCTCGTCACGGCGCTCGTGGGGACGGGCGTGCGGCTGTCGCGGGTGTCGGACCGGGACAACCCGGAGGTGGTGGCCCCGGTGCGGTCGTGATGCTCGGGTGTTGGCTTCGGGTTGGGGGCCTTGTGTTCGGTGGCCTTGTGTTCGGTGGCTTTGTGTTCGGTGCCGTCGTGTTCGGTCCTGTGTGGCCGCTCGATCGGTGTGTTCGGTCCGATGTCACGAGATCGGTCCTTCAGGGGACCGATCTCGTGACGACGGACCGAACACATCTCGTGGCTCGTGACATGTGACCGAGTTCGCTGCGGTGAGGAGGCCGCCCGACCCTCGGGGACGGGTGCACGCATGGGAGAATGTGCGGGCATCTGTCATCGAAGGGAACACCGTGAACGAAACGCCCCGCGACCAGGGGAACGACCGCGAGGGA
Organism: Promicromonospora sp.; assembly: GCA_036010205.1. Taxonomy (GTDB): domain Bacteria; phylum Actinomycetota; class Actinomycetes; order Actinomycetales; family Cellulomonadaceae; genus Promicromonospora. Next base: position 9,191 of record DATGOB010000155.1, read on the forward strand.
GACCGCCGCGGCGAACGCAGGAGCGGCAGCCGCGACCAGGGGAGGGGCCAGGGTCGCGAGGAGCGCGGTGGAGACAGGGGACGCCGCTTCGACGGTCCCCGCAGCGGTCACCGGCGGTACGACGACGACCGCCCGCGCCGCTCGTACCAGGACCGTGACGACCGCGGCGGGGGCCGCCCGGCGCGGCGCGACGACGACCGCCCGCGCCGGTTCGAGGACCGGGGCGAGCGCCCGTTCCGGCGCGACGACCGCGACCGTCGGCCGGCCGGCGACCGGGACGACCGGCCGCATCGGTTCGAGGATCGTGCTGAGCGTCCGCGTCGTGACGACCGGGGTGGTGACCGCCCGTTCCGTCGGCAGGGCGACGACCGTCCGCGTCGTTCGTACGGTGACCGGGACGACCGCCCGCGCCGTTCGTTCGAGGACCGGGGCGGGGACCGTCCGCGCCGGGACGACCGGGGCGGCGACCGTCCGTTCCGTCGTGAGGAGCGAGGCGGCGACCGTCCGTTCCGTCGTGACGACCGGGACCGCCGTCCGTACGGTGACCGGGACGACCGTCCGCGTCGTTCGTACGGTGACCGGGACGACCGCCCGCGCCGTTCCTTCGAGGACCGGGGTGGGGACCGTCCCTTCCGTCGTGACGACCGGGACCGCCGTCCGTCCGGTGACCGGGACGACCGTCCGCGCCGCCCGTACGGCAACCGCGACGACGGCCCGCGCCGTTCTTTCGGGGATCGCGACGACCGGCCCCGTCGGTTCGAGCGCGACGACCGTCCGCGCCGTTCGTTCGAGGACCGCGGTGGGGACCGTCCGCGTCGTGACGACCGCGGCGGGGACCGCCCGTTCCGTCGGGACGACAGGGACCGTCGGCCGTACGGCGACCGGGACGACCGTCCGCGTCGTTCCTTCGACGACCGCGGGCACGAGCGGCACGACGGTGACCGCCCGTTCCGGCGTGACGACCGGCGTGATGACCGGCGTGATGACCGGCGTGGTGACCGGCGGGGCGGCGACCGTCGCTTCGAGCGGGGCGGCGACCGCCCGTCGTTCCGTGACCGTGACGACCGGCATGACGACCGGCGTGACGACCGGCGTGACGAGCAGCAGCGCCCCGAGCGCACGCCCGAGCCGGAGATCGCCGAGGACGTGTCGTTCGGCCAGCTCGACCGCGAGGCGCGCGGACGACTGCGCGGCCTGAGCAAGGAGCACGCCGAGCGCGTCGGGCTGCACCTCGTGATGGCGGGTCGCCTGCTCGACGTCGACCCGGAGCGCGCCTACGAGCACGCCCAGGTGGCGCTGAAGCACGCGGGGCGCATCGACATCGTGCGTGAGGCCGCAGGGCTCGCCGCCTACCGGACCAACCGCTTCGCCGAGGCGCTGCGCGAGCTGCGCACCGTGCGGCGGCTCAACGGCTCGTCGGAGCACCTGCCGATCATGGCCGACGCCGAGCGCGGCCTCGGCCGCCCCGAGCGCGCGCTGGCGCTCGCGGCGTCCGAGGAGGCCGCGACGCTCGACGCGACGGGCCGGGTCGAGCTCGCGATCGTGGCGAGCGGTGCCCGCTCCGACCTCGGCGAGCACGACGCCGCCCTGGCCGTGCTCGACAAGATCTCACCGACCGACGCCCCGGGCGACCTCGGGCTGCGCGTGCTGCAGGCGCGCGCGGTCGCGCTCGAGGCCGCCGGGCGGGACGACGAGGCCGCCGCCCTGCTCGCGACCGTCGACCCCGAGGCGCTCGCCCGCGCCATCGGCGACGTGGAGCCCGAGGAGGACGTCACCGTGTTCGACGTCGAGGAGGACGCGGCGCTCGCCGAGGCCGAGTACGCTGCCGAGCACCCGGAGGAGCTCGCGGCGGACGAGGAGGAGCCTGCGGGCTCGGCCGACAGCGCCGACTCGGCCGACTCCTCGGACTCGGCCGAGTCCGCTGACTCCGCCGACTCTGCGGACTCCTCGGACTCGCCCGACAGCGCCGACTCGGCAGCGTCGCCCGACGAGGGCGACGAGAACGAGGGCGACGAGCCCGTCGAGCCCGCGTCGGTCGACCAGCCGGTCGAGGACGCCCCCGACGCGGGGTCCGGCACTCCCGACGAGCCTGAGGCGGACGCCGTCGACGAGCCGAGCGACGCAGAGTCGGACGAGAGCGCGGAGCCGGCCGAGGCCGACCAGCCGGCCGAGAGCGCCGAGCCCGTGGCCGAGCGCCCCGGCGGGCAGGAGCAGGCGTGACGGCTGGAGCGGGTCTGCTGCCGAGCGACGTCCCGCTGGCGGAGGCCTACGACCTCGCCCTCGTGGACCTGGACGGCGTCGCGTACCGCGGGCACCTGCCGATCGACCACGCGGCGGCGAGCCTGACCGCCGCGCGCTCGGGCGGCATGCGCCTCGTGTTCGTGACCAACAACGCGTCGCGCGAGCCGGAGGAGGTCGCGGGCCAGCTCACCGGCCTGGACATCCCGACGGACGCCGACGAGGTCATGACGGCGGCGCAGGCCTGTGCCGCGCTGCTCACCACCCGCCTCGATCCGGGCGCGAAGGTGCTCGTGGTCGGCGGCAAGGGGCTGGTGACCGCGGTGCGGGCGGCGGGCTTCGAGGTCGTCGGGTCTGCGGACGAGGAGCCGGACGCCGTCGCGCAGGGGTACGCGCCCGAGGTGGGCTGGACCCAGCTCGCCGAGGCGGCCTACGCCGTGGGCCGCGGGGCGTGGCACGTGGCGAGCAACCTCGACCTCTCGCTGCCGACGGCGCGCGGGTTCGCGCCGGGCAACGGCGCGCTGGTGGGCGCCGTCCGGGCGGCCACGGGCGTGGTGCCCGACAGCGCGGGCAAGCCCTCGCCGACGATGTACCGGCTCGCGGTGGAGCGTGCGGCGGCGAGCCGCCCGCTCGTGATCGGCGACCGGCTCGACACGGACCTGGCGGGCGCCCGCGGCGGCGGCTACCCGGGCCTGCACGTGCTGACCGGGGTCTCGACGGCCCGCGACGCCGTGCTCGCCGTGCCGGGGGAGCGTCCGTCGTACCTGGCGGCCGACCTGCGCGCGCTGCTGGAGCCGCACGCCGCTCCGGAGCTCGCGGACGGCTGGTACGTCTGCGGGGGCGCGGCGGCGCGGGTGTCCGACGGCGAGCTGCGGCTCGACGGCGCGGGGCTCGACCTCGTCCGGGCGGCGTGCGCCGCGGCCTGGGCCGCGGTCGACGGCGGGCAGGAGCTCGACCCCTCGTCCGTCCCCGAGCTGACGGTCTGAGCGGACCCGGCGCGCCTCCCGTCCACCGGACCCGACGGTCTTCTCCCCGGTTCTGTCGGGGGTGGCGGGTACCGTGTCAGGCAGCGAGCAGCACCTGCAGCAAGCGGCAGGGAGCCGGGTCGGCGCAGGGCCGGCACAGGACCAGCACAGGCACAGGACCAGCACAGTGGAGCGTTGACGCACGATGGACGACACCTACGGGACCGAGGTGACCGAGCCCGAGCAGCCCGGCACCGACGACGCGGTCCGGCGTGCCCTCGACGGGCTCGACGGGCTCGCTGACCTGCCGACGGCGGAGCACGTCGGGCGCTTCGAGGCGGTGCACGACGCCCTGCGCGCACACCTGAGCGGTGACGCCTGACGGTGGTGACCATGACAGCGAGCGCTCGCGTGGACGCCGAGCTGGTCCGCCGCGGCCTGGCGCGGTCCCGGCGGCACGCCGCCGAGCTCGTCGCGGCCGGGCGGGTCGCGGTCGCGGGCCGTGCCGTGCGCAAGCCGTCGGCGTCCGTGGCCGACGGCGCCGAGGTCTCCGTGACGCCCGGCGCCGACCCGGAGCACGAGTTCGCGTCCCGCGCGGCGCTCAAGCTCGCCGGTGCGCTCGACGCGCTCGCGCACGTGCCGGACGGTCCGCGGGTCGACGGCGCGGTCTGCGCCGACCTGGGCGCGTCGACGGGCGGGTTCACCGACGTGCTGCTGCGTCGGGGCGCCGCGCGCGTCGTCGCGATCGACGTGGGTCACGACCAGCTCCTGCAGGCGCTGCGCGCGGACGCGCGGGTGACGGTGGTCGAGGGCTTCAACGTGCGTGACCTGACGCCTGCCGACCTCGACCGGCTGCCGGACGTCGTCGTCGCGGACCTCTCCT
>DATGOB010000156.1:0-10609 GCA_036010205.1 Promicromonospora sp.
ACAGTGACCAGGACCTCCCCCGGAGCGTGCTGCTCGCCCTGTGGCTGCAGGGCGTCGGCGACACCTCGGACGCCGTGAAGTCGGTGGTGGGCGACGACGAGCCGCACACCGTCGAGGGGCTGCCCGGTTTCGCCGACGGCACCGACCTCGGCACCCTCTTCACCGCGTGGACGACCGGCCCGCGCGAGGTGTGCGCCCTGCTCCCGGCGCCCGGCGACCCCGCAGGCGTGCCCGCGGACGCGAACCACGACGCCACGGAGGCGGGCGAGTGCGTGGTGATCACCACACCGGCGGGGAGCTGGGCGGCCGTGCCTCGCGTCCAGGCGTTCGGCAGCCACCTGGAGCCCGGGCACCTCGTGACGTGGCGCGTCCGGCCGGTGCCCGCGTGGACGACGCTCGTGCTGGGCACGATCGGCTCGCTCGCCGACGCCGAGCGCGAGCTGCGCACCAGTCTCATGACGGCGACCGAGGCTCTCGACCAGCTCGACGTCGCCCGGTGGCGCGACGACGCCGCCGACGCGATCGAGCGGATCCGCTCGGCGAGCACCGCGTCGTGGCCCGTGCCGCAGCTCGACGGCAGGCGCGCCCGCGTGCTCGACCTCGCGACGCGCCTGCGCGCGATCGTCGCCCTCGGCACGGTGGACGACGGCGGCGCGGTGAACGTCTTCCAGGTCGACCAGCGCTCCACCGCGCTGCGCGAGGTCGACCGCACCGCCCGGCACGCGCTCAGCGCGGCGACCTACGGCCGGGTGGGTTGAGCGGTCAGCCCGCCAGAACCTGCCGGTAGACGTCCATCGTGCGCTCGGCGATCGCCGTCCACGCGAAGTGCTCCTCGGCCCGACGACGGCCCGCCGCGCCCATCGTGGCCGCGCCTGCCGGGTCGGTCGCGACCCGGGTCAGGGCCGCGGCGAGGTCTGCGACGAACCGGTCGGGGTCGAGCGGGGTGCCCGTGCCGTCGTCGGCCTGCTCGAGGGGGACCAGCACCCCGGTGACGCCGTCGTCGACCACCTCGGGGATGCCGCCCGTCGCCGTGCCGACCACGGGCAGGCCCACGGCCATGGCCTCGAGGTTCACGATGCCGAGCGGCTCGTACACGCTCGGGCAGACGAAGACGGTGCACGCCGCGAGCACGGCGGTCAGGTCGGGGCGCGGGAGCATCTCCTCGATCCAGACGACGCCCGTGCGGGTCGCGCGCAGCTCCTCGACCAGGCCGCGGACCTCCGCCATGATCTCCGGCGTGTCCGGCGCACCGGCGCACAGCACGACCTGCACCTCCGGCGGCAGCTGCGCGGCCGCGCGCAGCAGGTACGGCAGGCCCTTCTGCCGGGTGATCCGCCCGACGAAGACGACGGCGGGCCGGTCGGGGTCGATGCCGTGGCGGCGCACGGTGGCCTGCGCGTCGGCGTCGTCGGGGGCGGGACGTCGCCAGCCCGCCAGGTCGATGCCGTTGTGCACCACGTGCACGCGGGCGGGGTCGAGCTCGGGGTAGACGCGCAGGATGTCGGCGCGCATGCCCGCCGAGACGGCGATGACGCCGGCGGCGCCGAGGTACGCGGTGCGCTCGGCCCACGAGGACAGCGCGTACCCGCCGCCGAGCTGCTCGGCCTTCCACGGGCGCAGCGGCTCCAGGGAGTGGGCGGTGACGACGTGCGGCACGCCGTGCAGGAGCCCGCCCAGATGACCGGCCATGTTGGCGTACCAGGTGTGGGAGTGCACCAGGTCGGCGCCCGCGACGTCGTCGGCGATGACGAGGTCCGTGCCGAGCGTCGCCAGCGCGGGGTTCGCCGTCGCGAGCGCGGCGGGCGTCTCGTAGCCGGTGACGCCCGCTCCCTCGGTCGCGGCGTCGCGCGGGCCGTCGAAGCAGCGCACGCGCACGTCGGCGTGGGGGGCGAGGACGGCGGCGAGCTCGGCGACGTGCACGCCCGCGCCGCCGTACACGTGCGGCGGGTACTCGCGGGTGAGCAGGTCGACCCGCAGGTCGGCGCTGCGGTCGGCACGGCGGCTGGTGTCGGGGGCCGGGTTGGCGGCGTGGTCGGGCACGTGCCCAACCTAGCGCGGGGGCCGTCCGGGCGCGTCACCTGACGTACCTGGCCGAAAAGCCCTAATCTCGACGTATGGCTTCCTCCCCTCGCGTGCTCGCGATCGTCCTCGCCGGTGGTGAGGGGAAGCGGCTGATGCCGCTGACCGCCGCCCGCGCCAAGCCCGCCGTCCCGTTCGGCGGCATCTACCGGCTCGTGGACTTCGCGCTGTCGAACATCGTCAACTCGCGGTACCTGCACGTCGTCGTGCTGACGCAGTACAAGTCGCACTCGCTGGACCGGCACATCTCCAAGACGTGGCGCATGTCACCGCTGCTGGGCAACTTCGTGGCGCCGGTGCCCGCCCAGCAGCGCGTCGGCAAGCACTGGTACCTGGGCAGCGCGGACGCCATCTACCAGTGCCTCAACATCATCGACGACGAGCGGCCGGACATCGTGGTCGTCGTCGGCGCCGACCACGTGTACCGCATGGACTTCTCGCAGATGGTCGACGCGCACATCGAGTCCGGTGCGCGGGCGTCGGTCGCGGCGATCCGGCAGCCGATCGACATGGCGGACCAGTTCGGCGTCATCGACGTCGACCCGTCGGACCCGACGAAGATCCGGGAGTTCCTGGAGAAGCCGACCGACCCCGTCGGCCTGCCCGACTCCCCCGGCGAGATCCTCGCCTCGATGGGCAACTACGTGTTCGACGCCGACGCGCTGGTCGAGGCCGTCACCAAGGACGCGGCCAACCCGGACTCGCGGCACGACATGGGCGGCGACATCATCCCCGCGTTCGTGGCGCAGGGCGAGGCGGGCGTCTACGACTTCAAGCGCAACGACGTGCCGGGCTCGACCGAGCGCGACCGCGGATACTGGCGTGACGTCGGGACGATCGACTCGTTCTACGACGCCAACATGGACCTCATCTCCGTGCACCCGGTGTTCAACCTGTACAACAACGAGTGGCCGCTGTTCACCGGATACACGGGGCTGCCGCCGGCCAAGTTCGTGCACGTGGGGCCGGGGCGCATGGGGCACGCGGTGGAGTCGATCGTGTCGCCGGGCGTGCTCATCTCGGGCGCGCAGGCGGCCGGGTCGGTGCTCTCCCCGGGCGTGCACCTGCACTCGTGGTCGAACGTGTCCAACTCGGTGCTCATGGACGACGTGCAGGTGCACCGGTACGCGCACGTGCACCGGGCGATCGTCGACAAGAACGTGGTGGTCAACGAGCGCGCGCGGATCGGCGTGGACCACGACGAGGACCGTGCGCGGGGGTTCACGGTCACGGAGAGCGGCCTCGTGGTGGTCCCGAAGGGCACGGTCGTCGACTGACCACCCCCCGCCGAGGTAGTCACGTGGCGAGGTAGTCACGTGACTACCTCGGCGGCGGGGTGGACGGCGGCGCGGGGGCGCCGCGCGCTCCGGCACACTGGTGCCCGTGAAGCGACTCATCGTGACCGACGCCGACTCGACGTTCTTCCGCCAGGAGGTCATCGAGCTCCTTGCCGAGCACGCGGGCACCCGCGACGAGGTCGCGGCCGTGACCGAGCGAGCGATGCGGGGCGAGCTGGACTTCGCCGCGTCGCTGCGGGAGCGCGTGGCGACACTCGCGGGGGTGCCGGTCGCGGCACTCGAGAAGGTGCGCGCGGCCGTCGAGCTGACGCCCGGCGCCCGGGAGCTCGTGGCGGAGTGTCACGCGCGAGGCTGGGTGTTCGGGCTGGTGTCGGGCGGGTTCGAGGAGATCGCGCGCCCGATCATGGAGGAGCTCGGCGTCGGGCTCGTGCGCGCCAACCGCCTCGAGGTGGCCGACGGCGTGCTGACCGGCCGCACGGTGGGCCCCGTCGTCGACCGCGAGGCGAAGGCCGCGACGCTGCGCGAGTGGGCCGCCGCGCAGGGTGTGCCGCTGGAGCACACGGTCGCGGTGGGCGACGGCGCGAACGACCTCGGCATGATCGCCGTCGCGGGCGTCGGCGTCGCGTTCAACGCCAAGCCGGTCGTCCGGGCCCAGGCCCCGCACGCGATCGACGGCCGCCTGGACGCGCTCCTCGACCTCCTTTGAAACCGCTGAGTGCGGGATCTTCGCCCTCCTGGCACACAGAAAAGGGCGAAGATCCCGCACTCAGCGGGTGGGGTCAGGAGGACGGGCGGGTCACCGTGACGAGGCGGGCCTGGCGGCGGTCCCAGTCGGACCAGGGCAGCTCCGCCTCCAGGACGGAGTACGTCGCCGTGGGGACGCCGACGCGGACCTGGGCGATGGCGTCGTCCGCCGAGCCGGGGCCCGCCAGCAGCTCGGCGGTGCCCGCCATCGCGGGCTCGTGACCCACCACGAGCACGGTCCGCGCCTCCGGGTCGACCTCGCGCACGATCGCGAGGACCCCGCGCGGCATCGCACCGAGCAGGTCGTCGGTGTAGACCACCGGCGGCTCACCCAGGTGCTTGCGCGCGAGGTCCCACGTCTGCCGCGTGCGGACCGCGCCGGAGACGACGACGGCGTCGGGCACGAGGCCCGCCTCGGCCAGCGCCGCGCCGACCTTCACCGCCTGGTCGCGGCCGTGCAGCGCCAGCGGGCGCTGCTCGTCGGGCAGCTCCGACGGCGGCTCCGCCTTCGCGTGCCGGAGCAGCACCAGCCGCCGCGCCGACGACGTGGCGGGCTCGGTGCCCGGAGCTGTGCCCATCAGTGCCTCCCGAGAAAGCTGGTTACTGACCCATCGCGTGCACGCCGCCGTCGACGTGCACGATCTCGCCCGTGGTGGCGGGGAACCAGTCCGACAGGAGCGCGCACACCGCACGCGCCGCCGGCTCGGCGGTCGTCTGGTCCCAGCCCAGCGGCGCGCGCTTCGGCCAGGCGTCCTCCATCGTCTCGAAGCCCGGGATGGACTTCGCGGCCGTGGTCCGGATGGGACCGGCCGAGACGAGGTTGCAGCGGATGCCCTCGGGGCCGAGGTCGCGTGCGAGGTACCGGTTCGCGGACTCCAGGCCCGCCTTGGCCACGCCCATCCAGTCGTAGACCGGCCAGGCGAACTGCGCGTCGAACGTGAGGCCGACGACGGCGCCGCCGCCGGTCATCAGCGGCTGCGCGGCCACGGCGATCGACTTGTACGAGAACGTCGAGACGTGCAGCGCGGTCGCGACGTCCTCCCACGTGCCGGACAGGAAGTTGCCGCCCATGACGGACTGCGGGGCGAACCCGATCGAGTGCACGAGGCCGTCGATCCGGTCGAAGCCCTCTGCGCGCACGGCGTCGGCCAGGCCGTCCAGGTTCTCCTGGCTCGTCGCGTCCAGCTCGACGACGGGGGCCTGCACCGGCAGGCGCTTGGCGAACGCCTGCGTGAGCTTCATCTGCCGCCCGAACGACGACAGGACGACCTCAGCCCCCTCCTCCTGCGCGAGGCGGGCGGCGTGGAACGCGATCGACGAATCGGTCAGCACGCCCGTGACGAGCAGCTTCTTACCTTCGAGGAGACCCATGTTGTCCTTCCGTTCGAGCGCAGGGCGTGCCGTGGCAACCCCTGGCGCTTGGGTGCGAGCGTAATGCGGATCGCGGCCCGGGACGAAACTCCGCGCCGCGCGAGATGTCTGTACTGGTGGATGTGCCTGGCCCGGTGGCGGCGGCTCGGTGGCAGCGGCTCGGTGACCGCGGCTCAGTGACCCATGCCGAGGCCGCCGTCGACCGGGATGACCGCGCCGGAGACGTAGCCGGCGGCCTCCGAGGCGACGAACGAGACCACTGCGGCGACCTCGTCGGGCGAGGCGAAACGCGCCGCCGGGATCTGCTTGAGGTAGCCCGACCGCACGTCCTCGGACAGCGCGGCCGTCATGTCGGTCTCGACGTACCCGGGCGCCACGACGTTCGCCGTGATGCCGCGCCCGCCGAGCTCGCGCGTGATCGAGCGGGCCATGCCCACGAGCGCCGCCTTCGACGACGAGTAGTTGACCTGGCCCGGGCCACCCGACAGACCGACGATCGAGCCGAGCAGCACGATGCGGCCCTTGCGCGCGCGGATCATGCCCTTGGACGCCCGCCGCACGCAGCGGAACGTGCCCGTGAGGTTGACGTCGAGGACCTGCTCGAACTCGTCGTCGCTCATGCGCATGAGGAGCTGGTCCTTGGTGACGCCCGCGTTCGCGACGAGCACCTCGACCGGGCCGAGGTCCTTCTCGATCGCGGCGAACGCGGCGTCGACGGCCTCGGTGTCGGTGACGTCCGCCACGTACGGCGCGACACCCTTGGGCAGGTCGCCACCACGGTAGATCGTGGCGACCCGGTCGCCGTCGGCCACGAAGCGCTCCGCGATGGCACGGCCGATGCCGCGTGCGGCTCCCGTCACGACGACGACGCGGCCGGTGGGGCCTCCTGCGATGGTCTGGGTGGCAGGCGTGGTGGTCACCTGTAGCTCCTTGATGGTGGTGGCTGCACGACGGCCGCGCGACAGCTGGGGGGCCGCGGCCAGGACCGCGATCCGGGTCCGTTGCGACGCTACCCCGGCCGCCGAGCCCGCGCCGCGCGCGGCGGGCCACAGGGATGCCGCGGTTCTTGTCGGATTCCTCCAATCACCCCGTCGCCCCGGTTTTCCCGGCGGCCCGACGACGGACGTAGACTGGCTGGATGACCGAGCCGGTACAGTCCATCACCTCGGCGCCCGTGCCGCTGGCGGTGGACCAGGCACGCCGCACCCGCAGCTATCTCATCCAGATGTCGATCCGCGTGGTCTGCATCATCGGCGCGGTGCTGGTCGACGGGTGGCTCCGCTGGGTCCTCGTCGCCGCGGCGGTCGTGCTGCCGTACTCCGCCGTGCTGGTCGCCAACGCCGGCCGGGAGCGGACCACCGACGACACGTCGCCCGTGACCCCCGCGCCCGCCCCGGAGCTGACCGAGCTGCCCGCCCCGGACGAGACGCCCGGCGCGGGACGCGTCATCGACCACGTCGACGACTGAGGGATCACGACAGATGGACGTCCTCGGCGCCCTGGGCGCCTCCCGGCCCGCGCCCGGCCCCCGGCCCGACCCGGTGCCCGACGTGGTGCCCGACGGCGAGCTGATCTGCAGCGCCAAGGGGTGCCGCGCGACCGCCGTGTGGGGCCTGCTCTGGAACAACCCGAAGCTGCACACGCCCGACCGCCGCAAGGTGTGGCTCGCGTGCGACGACCACCGCGAGCACCTCGAGCAGTTCCTCTCCGCGCGCGGCTTCTGGAAGCAGACGGTCCCGGTCGCGGAGCTGGACCGGGCGGCGGGCCCGGGAACGGACCCGGCATCGTGAGCGGCGAGGCTCGCAGCCCTCGCACCACCCGGCAGTGGGTGGTGCTCGCGATCGCCGCCGTGGTGCTGGCCGCGCTGTGCCTGGTCGCGGGGCGCTGGCAGTGGAACCGCGCGCAGGCACGGGACGCCGAGATCGACCTCGTCAACGCGAACTGGTCGGCGCCCGTCGTGCCGGTGGACGAGATCCTGCCCGGGCCGGGGGCCGTCGTGCCGGGCTCCGAGGTGTGGCAGCGGGTCGAGCTGACCGGCGAGTACGTGCCCGAGGCGACCGTGCTGCTGCGCAACCGGCCGGTGCAGCGCACCGCAGGCTTCCACGTCCTCGTGCCGTTCGAGGCCCAGCTGCCGGACGGCCAGGAGATCGTCATGGTGATCGACCGTGGGTTCGTCCCGATCGGGTCGGACGCCTCGGCGCCCGACGCCGTGCCGGCTCCGCCGTCGGGCACGGTGACGGTGGTGGCGTCGCTGCGGGCCGACGAGCCGCCGTCCGACCGAGGCGCGCCCGACGGGCAGGTGCAGGCGATCTCGACCGCGCAGGTGCTTGCCGCGGGTCCCGACGGCGCCGCGTGGGCGCAGGGCCGGACCGTGAGCGCGTACGGCGCGCTGCGGTCGGAGGCCCCCGCGCCGGCGGCCGGGCTGATCTCGCTGCCCGAACCGAACACCGACCCGGGCTCGCACCTGTCCTACGCGTTCCAGTGGGGCATCTTCGCGATCGGGGCGATCGGCGGGTACGTGCTGCTGTGGCGCCGCGAGCGCGGGGCGCTGCGGGGCGAGAACGTGTCCGCGGGTGACCTGCTGCTCGCGTCCGGCGACGTCGACGACAGCGCGGGCGTGCGCGCCCGCAGGACTCCGCGCGACCGCCGCCCGACGGCGGAGGACGAGGAGGACGCCCTCATCGAGGCCCAGCTCTCGAGGTAGTCGTCTGGCGAGGTAGTCAGCTGGCGAGCGAGGGAAGGTCAGGCGAGGGAGACGAGCTCCTGGTAGCTGTCGTTCCACAGGTCCTCGTCGCCGTCGGGCAGCAGCAGCACGCGCTCGGGCTCGAGGGCCTCGACCGCGCCGTCGTCGTGGGTGACCATGACGACAGCGCCCTCGTACGTCTTGAGCGCGCCGAGGATCTCGGCACGCGACGCCGGGTCGAGGTTGTTCGTCGGCTCGTCGAGCAGCAGCACGTTCGCGCCGGAGACGACGATCGTGGCCAGCGCCAGACGCGTCTTCTCACCGCCGGACAGCACGCCGGCGGGCTTGTCGGCGTCGTCCCCGCTGAACAGGAACGAGCCGAGCACCGAGCGCACCTGGGTGTCGGTCAGCTCCGGGGCCGCGTGCCGCAGGTTCTCCACGACGGTCGCGTCCATGTCGAGCGTGTCGTGCTCCTGGGCGTAGTAGCCGAGCTTGAGCCCGTGGCCCGGCACGACCTCGCCGGTGTCCGGCTGCTCGACGCCCGCGAGGATGCGCAGCAGGGTCGTCTTGCCCGCGCCGTTGAAGCCGAGCACGACGACGCGCGACCCGCGGTCGATCGCCAGGTCGACCCCGGTGAACACCTCCTGCGACCCGTACGCCTTCGACAGCCCCGCGGCGGTGAGCGGGGTGCGGCCGCAGGGTGCCGGCGTCGGGAAGCGGAGCTTGGCCACGCGGTCCGAGGCGCGCTCGGCCTCGAGCCCGCCGAGCATCTTCTCGGCGCGCTTGATCATGTTCTGCGCCGCGGTGGCCTTGGTCGCCTTGGCGCGCATCTTCTCGGCCTGGGCGAGCAGCGTGCTCGCCTTCTTCTCGGCGTTGGCCCGCTCGCGACGGCGGCGGCGCTCGTCGGTCTCGCGCTGCTCCAGGTACGCGTCCCAGCCCATGTTGTACTGGTCCAGCTCCCCGCGGTTGGCGTCCAGGTGGAACACCTTGTTCACGGTGGCGCGCAGCAGCTCGACGTCGTGGCTGATCACGATGAAGCCGCCGCTGTAGGCCTTGAGGTAGTCGCGCAGCCAGACGATCGAGTCGGCGTCGAGGTGGTTGGTCGGCTCGTCGAGCAGCAGCGTCTCGACGCCACTGAACAGGATGCGCGCGAGCTCGATGCGGCGCCGCTGACCGCCGGACAGCGTGCTCAGCGGCTGCCCGAGCACGCGCTCGTCGAGGCCGAGGTTGGCCGTGATGATCTGCGCCTCGGACTCCGCGGCGTACCCGCCGGCGGCGAGGAACCGCGTCTCGAGCTTGGGGTAGCGCTCCATCGCGGCGGCCTGCACGGCCGGGTCGTCGGAGGCCATGCCCGCCTCGGTCTCGCGCATCTGCGTGATGACGTGGTCGAGGTTGCGCGCGGACAGGACGCGGTCCATCGCCAGGACCTCGAGGTCACCCGTGCGGGGGTCCTGCGGCAGGTAGCCGATGTCGGTGCCGCGGACGATCTGCCCGCCCGTGGGCTGGGTCTCCCCCGCCAGGGTCTTGGTGAGCGTGGTCTTGCCCGCGCCGTTGCGGCCGACGAGGCCGATCCGGTCGCCCGAGGCGACGCGGAACGTCGCATCGCTCAGCAGCACGCGCGCGCCGACGCGCAGCTCGACGCCATGGGCAGTGATCACGCAGGGGTCCTCACGGTCAAGGGTGGGTGGTACGACGGGGTGGCCCACAGCGACGGGGGCGCGACCAGTCTAGTGCGTCACGGTCCCGACCAGCGGTGGCGTGCCTCACCGTGGACGGGGCCGCACGGTATGCTTACCGTCTGGTACCACGTTGTACCGCACGACCGGCATCGCGGTACCGGCACTGTCACAACGACGCGACAGGCGACGCCCCCGGGCGTCGCACGAAGGGATGAAGCCCATGCAGTCACGGTTCGTCGCCGCCCTCGCCACGCTCGCGCTCGGCGTGGGCACGGCCCTCCTGTCCGACGGCGGGGGCGCCGAGCCCGCCGCGGCAGCTCCCCCGCCGCCCGCCGCACCGGCGCCCGGCCCCGCCGCACCCGGCCCCGGCACCTACACCAACCCCGTCACCGAGCCCTTCGCGGACACCTACGCCGACCCCGCGGTCATCCGCGGCAAGGACGGCTGGTGGTACCTGTACGCCACGAGCGACCCGCTCGTGGCCGGCGGGCCGTTCGGGAACATGCATGTCGCGCGCTCGCGCGACCTCGTCACCTGGGAGTACGTGGGCACGATCTTCGACGACGACGACCGCCCCGCCTGGGCCGCCGCGGAGTCGTTCTTCTGGGCGCCCGACATCCGCTACGTCGACGGGCAGTACGTCATGTACTACACGGTCACCGACACCGCGGCGAACCCCGACCCGTGGGACTACACCATCGGCGTCGCCACGGCGCCGACCCCGACCGGCCCCTGGACCGACTCGGGCGGCCCCG
>DATGOB010000157.1:0-10442 GCA_036010205.1 Promicromonospora sp.
GCCGCGCGACCGTCGGGTCAGGGGTCAGAAGCCCGCGGTGATCCTCGTGAACGCGAGGTCCTCCTGCGCGATCCCGCTGCAGTTGGAGGTCACGCCCCCGCCCTCGCAGCCGCGGTCCCGGTTGACGGCCCAGTACGCGAAGCGCGTCAGGCCGTTCTCGTTCGCCCAGTCACGGATCTGCTCCCACTGCTGGGGCGTGGTCACCTCCCCGACGTCGGACACCCCGTTCATCCCCGAGATGCCGGTGTGGGCGTACGCCTCGGCGTCGGACCAGCCGTGCGCGGCCTTGAGCTGGTCCTTGAGACCCTGCGCCGCGCTGATCGTGTCGGCCACCATGTCGGTGCCGCCGAAGTCGAACGTCATGACCGTGTAGTTGTCGATCGGCGTGCCCAGCTCGGCGGCCCGCTCGACGAGCCGCGCCCCCGCGCCCGCCGGCCCGCTGACCGACGTCGGGATCGTCACCACCGCCTGCACGTCCGGGTTGTCCTGCTTGACGATCGCGATCCCCTGCAGGATCCGGTCCTGGACCGCGTAGTCCTCCAGCTCGTCCGTGTTCTCGATGTCGAAGTCCACGACGTCGGGGTCGTGCGCGTCGATGACCTGCTGCACCGCACCGGCGAACTCCTCGGGGCTCGAGCAGGCCGGTCCGAGCTTGGTGCCGGACCAGCCACCGAACGAGATCTGCACCTGCCCGCCGGCCGCCTTGATCGCGTCGATCGTCTGTGCGTCGACACCGCCGGTCAGCGGCCGTTGCCCGTCCCACGCGGGCGTGCACCCGCCGGAGGACAGCAGGAACGCCATGGTGAAGGCCGACACGCCCGTCTCGGACATGACCGTCGTCGCGTCCTGCGGGTCGCCCCAGCCGAGGTACAGGTAGGGCGCACCGGCGAGCTTGGCGCCCGCCACCTGCGAGACGTCGGCCTGCGGGGCGACGCGCGGGCCGCTGATCTCCATGGCGGCGGCACCCGCCGCCCCACCGGCGGCGAGCAGCGCCGCGGTCACCGCACCGACGACTCCGAGTCGCTTCGGGTTCGTCCTCATCGTCATCTCCCAGAGCTCGGAACTATGTCAGGAGACCGTACGACCGGGTGAAATATGCGTCATCCGTGGTAACCCGTAGTCACGACCGCAGTTCTGTCAGCCCACCCTCGGCGTCCAGCCGGATCTCCGCGTCCAGGCCGAGACGGTCGAGGAACACGCGGTCGTGGCTCACCACCAGCAACGCACCGCGGTAGGCCGACAGCGCGTCCACGAGCTGGTCCGTGCTGGCGATGTCCAGGTTGTTCGTCGGCTCGTCCAGCACCAGCAGCTGCGCAGGCGGGTCCGCCAGCAGCAGGCTTGCCAGCGCCACCCGGAACCGCTCACCGCCCGACAGCGTGGCCACCGGCCGGTCCACCGCCGCGCCGCGCACGAGGAACCGCGCCAGCCGGTTGCGCAGCTCACCCGGCGGCACGTGCGGCGCGCCCTGCCGGACCGCCTCCAGCACCGGCAGGTCCTCACGGAGCACGTCGGCGCGTTGCGGCAGGTACGCGGCGCGATCGGTCAGCAGCTCGCCGTCCGCTCCCGGCGTCACGCCGCTGCCGCCCCCGCGGGACAGCAGCCGCTCCAGCAGCGTCGTCTTGCCGACCCCGTTCGGCCCCGTCAGCGCGATGCGCTCGGGCCCCTGCACCACCACCTCGCGCCCGTCCGCGCCCCGCAGCACCGCGAGCCTGCGGCCCGCCGGCACCTGCGGGTCCGGCAGGTCCACCACGATCCGGTCGTCGTCGCGCACCGCACGCTCGGCCAGGTCCACCGCCGCACGTGCCTTCTCGACCTTGTCGTCCAGCATGCCGCGCCGCGCACCCGCCGACTTCTCCGCACTGTTGCGCCGGTCGTTGATCACCGCTTTGACGTACTTGCGGTTGGCGACGTCCTTGCGACCCTTGCGCTCGCTGTGCGCGATCCGCTCCTCCGCCTCGATCCGCTGCCGCCGCTCCCGCCGCAGTGTCTGCTCGGCGGACCGGAGCGCCTGCTCCGCCGCCTCCTGCTGCACCTCCAGCCACGCCCGGTACTCCGAGTAGGGCCCTCCGAACGTCGTCAGCGACCCCGCGCGCAGCTCCGCCGTCTCGTCCATCAGCTCGAGCAGCGCCAGGTCGTGCGAGACGACGACCAGCGCGCCCCGCCACCCTCGCACCAGCTCGTACAGGCGCTCGCGCGCGGCGCCGTCCAGGTTGTTGGTCGGTTCGTCGAGCAGGGCGACGGCGCCGGCACCGCTCGCCTGACGCAGCCGCACGCCCGTGATGGCCGTGAGCATCGCCTCGCCGCCCGACAGCGTGGCGACCGAGCGGTCGAGCCCTGTCGGCAGCCCGGTGGACGCGAGCAGCGCGACGGCCCGCTCCTCGACGTCCCAGTCCTGTCCGACGACGTCGAAGTGCGCCGGGTCGACGTCGCCCGACTCGATCGCGCGCAGCGCCCGGACGACGGGCGTGATGCCGAGCAGGTCGGCGACCGTGGCGTCGACCTCGAGGGTGAGACGTTGCGGCAGGTAGTCCGCGGCGCCGCTCAGGGCGACCCGGCCGGACGAGGGCGTGAGCAGACCTGCGACGAGACGCAGCAGGGTGGACTTGCCGGCGCCGTTGAGGCCGGTCAGACCGGTGCGGCCGCGGCCGAAGGCGCCCGAGACGTGGTCGAGCGCGACGGCCCCGTCGGGCCAGGCGAAAGTGACGTCGTGCAGCACGACGGAAGGGGTGGACGGCATGAAGGACTCCCGGGTGGTGGCGGCTGTGCCGACGCCCGGGGGGCCGCTGGTACGACGAGGTGCGGCGGGCAGGCGTCAGCGCGAGGTGGTCTCGTACCGGGAGATGCCAGTCATCACAGTCCTTCGGATCGCTCCCTCACACACGCGGCGAGCCCGCAGGAGCCCGGTGATACTGCCACGGCTCCGCACGGCGCGCAAGAGTTTTTCCGCTCACGGCCCCTCCGCGGTCAGGTACCGCTGCACGGTGGGCGCGAGCCACGCCACCACCTCGTCGTGCGACAGGCCGACGGCGGGATCGAGCTCCAGCACGTAGCGCACCAGCGCCATGCCGAGCATCTGGGAGGCGACGAGGGCGGCGCGACGCTCGGCGTCCGGGTGGCCGAACGAGCGGGCGGCCGGGACGAGCTGGCCCCGGAACACGTCCTGCAGGCGGTCGGCGCCCGCGCTGTTGGTCACCCCGACCCGCAGCAGCGTCCGCAGCACGCCGTCCCGCTCCCACAGCTCGAGGAAGTGGCGCACCAGCACGACGCCGACGGAGTCCGGGTCGATGCCCGCGGGGTCGGGGAAGTCGAGCTCGACGTCGACGACGGCCGCGAACAGCCCCTCCTTCGAGCCGAAGTACCGCATGACCATCGACGGGTCGATCCCGGCGTCGTGCGCGATGGCCCGCACCGTCGCGCGCTCGTAGCCGTCGGACGCGAAGCGTTCCCGCGCGGCCTCGAGGATCGCGGCCCGGGTCGCGTCCGACCGTCGCCGGGGTGTCGGGGACTCTGCTCCGGATGTCATGCCAACAAGTGTAGGCCAACAACCGTTGACTTCCTCCGAGCCGGGGCCCTACCGTTGTCAACGCGCGTTGGCCAACGCGCGTTGACCGCCTCGACCCGATCCGGGAGGTACGACATGACCACGACGACGGACAGCACGGCCGACACCCCCGCCGACACCGACGTCGTCGTCGTGGGGGCGGGACCGACAGGGCTCCTGCTCGCCGGCGACCTCGCGGCGGCGGGCGTACGGGTCA
This sequence comes from Promicromonospora sp., assembly GCA_036010205.1. Classification (GTDB taxonomy): domain Bacteria; phylum Actinomycetota; class Actinomycetes; order Actinomycetales; family Cellulomonadaceae; genus Promicromonospora. The sequence goes on from DATGOB010000157.1 coordinate 3,759, forward strand.
CGGTCCTGGAGAAGCGCCCGGCCGGGCTGAGCAACCTCACCCGGGCGTTCGCCGTCCACGCGCGCAGCCTCGAGGTGCTCGACGCGCGGGGCCTGGTGGACGACCTCCTCCCCCGCGGGCGCCGCATCCAGGGCCTGCGCCTCTTCCAGCGCCTCACCGTCACCCTCGCCGACCTGCCGTCCCGCTACCCGTACGTGCTCGTCACGCCGCAGTACGAGGTCGAACGGCTGCTGCGTCGGCGCGCCGAGGAGGCGGGCGCCGCCTTCCGCCACGAGACCGAGGTGACGGACCTCGCCCAGGACGCCGACGGCGTGACGGTCGCGACGGCGTCCGGCCCGGCCGTGCGCGCCGCGTACGTGGTCGGTACCGACGGTGTGCGCTCGACGGTGCGCCGCGCGATCGGCGTCCCGTTCCCCGGCCGCTCGGTCATCCGGTCCATGGTGCTCGCCGACGTGCGGCTCGCGCGCGAGCCCGAGGACGCTCTCGCCGTGGCGGCGGGCAAGGGTTCGCTGGGCTTCCTCGCCCCCTTCGGCGACGGCTGGTACCGCTTCATCGGCTGGCACGGCGACCGCGACGTGAGCGAGGACGAGCCGGTCGACCTCGAGGAGGTGCGCACGATCGCCCGCGCCACGCTGGGCGACGACCACGGGATGACCGAGGCGCGATTCCTGTCCCGGTTCCACGCCGACGAGCGGCAGGCGCCCACCTACCGCGTGGGGCGCGTGCTGCTCGCGGGCGACGCGGCGCACGCGCACAGCCCCGCCGGTGGGCTCGGCATGAACACGGGGATGCAGGACGCCGCGAACCTCGGCTGGAAGCTCACGGCGGCCCTGCGCCTGCCGGACGACGAGCGTGCGGCCGTGCTCGACAGCTACGAGGCAGAGCGTCACCCGGTCGGGCGGCAGGTGCTGCGCGTCAGCGGTGGCATCCTCCGGGCCGCCACGGCGTCGGGCGCAGCGGCCACCCTCCTGGGCGGCGCCGCCGTGGCGACGGTGTCGCACGTGGGCGCGGCGCGCCGCCGCGCCGCGCTGACCGTCTCGGCGCTCGGCGTCCGGTACCCGCGCCGCCGCGGCGCGCACCCGCTGGTGGGTACCCGTGCGACCGACCTGCCGCTGACGGGCGGGACGCGGCTGGCCGAGGCGCTGCGGGCGGGCCGGTTCGTGCTCGTCGCCCCCGCGGGGGCGGCCGCCGCCGAGCTGCCCGCCGCGCCGGGCGAGGTCGATCCCGCCGAGCGGGTGGTGACCCGCCGCACCGACGGCGGTGGCACGACCCTCCTGGTCCGCCCGGACGGGTACGTGGCCGACGCGGCCTGACCCGGCCCACCGGGTCAGGCCGTCGGCCGGACCGCCGGTCAGTAACCGGAGCTGTTCATCTCGCTGAAGAAGCCCTCGCGGAACTCCGGGATGCTGAACATGGCCCCGAACCCGATGAGCCCCAGGACCGTCAGCCCGACGACCACGTAGCCGATGATCAGGCCGACGAGACCGAGGTTGCCGTTGTCCGCCTGACCCTCCCGCTGGGCCTTGCGGCTGAGGTGGCCGGTGATGACGGCGGGGATCGCGGTGAGGAAGCCGGCCCCGCAGCTGCACATCAGCACGACGCCGACGATGCCGAGCACCAGGGACCACACGCCCAACGGGTTCTTCGGCAGCGGGGCGCCGTACCCGTAGGGGCCGGTCTGCGGCGGGTAGCCGTACGCGGGCGGCTGCCCGGGCTGCGCGCCCGGCTGCGGCTGGTAGGGCGACGGCTGGGCAGGCTGCTGCTGGGCGGGCTGCTGCTGGTACGGCTGGGGCTGGTACGGCTGCTGCTGGTACGGCGAGGACTGGTGGCTCTGGTACGGCTCGGGCGGTGCGGGCGGAGACGGCTGCTCAGGGGACGGCTGGTCAGGGCCGTTGCTCGCCGGCGGCTCGTAGGGGGGTTGCCATCCGTCGGGCTGGGTCATGGTCGTGCCTTTCCGCGCGGCGACGCGCGCAGGGAGGACCGGCCCGCCGCGGCGCCGACGGGATCCTCGCGTCGGGGCGGCGGGCCGGTGTGTTCTGGGGGTGCTGGGTGCCCGGCGGCTCAGCCGTTCTCGAGCTGCTCCAGGAGCTCCTCGAGCTCGGGGTCGGACGTCGGGAGCTGGCCGTTCTCCTGCTGGTAGGTGTCGAGCTGCTCCAGCCCGTCGCGGACGGCCGGGTCGTTGAGGGTGAACACCGCGGCCGCGACGAAGATGCCGACCGTGATGGTGGTCCACGCGATGCCGACCCAGCCCGTGATGATGCCGGCCAGGCCCATGGCGCCGTTGTCGGCCTCGCCCTCACGCTGGGCCCGACGGCTCTTGTGGCCGAGGATGATGGCGGCGATGCCGGTCAGGATGCCGCAGCCGAGCACGGCGAGGATGCCGAGCACGAGCGACCACACGCCGAGGCCGTTCTTCGGCAGGGGCGCGGCACCGTACGGGCCGGGCTGTCCGGCGTACGCGGGCTGCGCCGGCGACTGCCCGTAGGGCTCCTGGCCGTACGGGGTCGGACCGGGCCGGCCCGGCTGACCGGGCTGACCCGGCTGGCCGTACGGGGCCGAGGCGGCGGGCTGGTCGTACGGTGTCGGCTGGCCGGGGACGGATCCGGGTGCCTGGCCACCCTGGTCGGGCTGCTGCGGCGGGTCGTAGGGCGACTGTCCGCCGTCGGGCTGGGTCATCGTGCTGCCTCTCTGCTTGCTCCAGCTCGGCTGTGGCCGGCTGCTCAGGGTGGTCGGCTACCCGCTCGACACGGGGTCGCGGCCCGGGGGCCGATGCGGAAGCCCTAACCTACAGGCGACGCCGGGCGCGGTGCAGCGCACGACACGGGGAGTGCTCCCCGTGTCGTGCGCCGGTGGCGGGGCGGCTCAGTAGTCGCTGTAGCGGTTCACGTCGCTCATGTCTCCCCAGTCGGCGAACCCGCCGCTGAGGAGGCCCGCGGCGATCGCGACGACGAAGAACGCGATGCCGAGCAGCACGAGCCCCACGTTGATCCAGCCCAGGATCAGGCCGGCGGTGCCCATGCCGCGGTTGTTCGCCAGCCCCTGGTCGGCGGCGCGGCGGCTCATCGTGCCCGTCACGATCGCGGCGATGCCCAGCACCAGCGGGCACATCACGTAGCTGAGGATGCCCGTGACCAGGGCCCAGATGCCCAGGTCGTTCTTGGGCGGCGCGGGGGTCCAGCCGCCCTGCGCCGTCGCGGGGGCGCCGTAGCCTCCGGGCGCGCCGTAGCCCGGCTGCGCGGGTGCCGGGGCGTCCTGCGCGGGATAGCGGGGCGCGTCCTGCGGCGGGTACTGCGCGGTCTCGGCCGCCGTGTCGTCGCCGGGGCCGGCGGCCGAGCCGGGCGTGGGCTCGAGCGGTTGCGTGGGCGGCGTCTGCGCGTCCCGCTGCGGGTCGCGGGGGTCGCCGCCGGTGTTCTCGGTCATGAGACCGTCCTCCAGGTGTTGACCCTCGAGGCACCGGGACCGGCGCCCCTTTGCTCCCACCTAACCAGCATCGACGCAGGTCCGCGCGGGAAACACGCCGTCAGGCAGGACGCCAGCTCTCGACGCGGTGGACCACGACGAAGCCGAGCCGCTCGTAGAGGCGGCGGGCGCCGTCGTTGTCCGCGTACATCCCGAGCGTCACCAGTCCGCAGCGGGCGACGCCGTCCGCCGTCATCCGCGCGGTGAGCGCGCCGCCGTACCCCCGGCCGCGGTACGCGGGCCGGGTGCCGATCGCGCCGAGGTGCACCGCGTCGCCCGGTACCGGTGTCGCGGAGCCGACTGCGACCAGCGCCTCGCTGTCGGGGCCCGTCGTGACCCGCACGCCGTACCAGCGGGCGCGGGCGGCGTGCCGGTGCCGCACGCCGTGCAGGGTGCCCGGGTTGGCCTCGGCGAGCACGGCGTCGGCCTCGTCGGCGTCGCGGTCCAGGTCGAGCTCCACGACGACGGCGTCCGGCACGGGCCCCCCGGTGGGCGCCGTCTCAGTGACCATCCGGTCCCACGTCGACGAGGGCCCGAGGCCCCAGCCGGACAGCGTCTGCCCGGCCAGGGCGCCCGTCCCGCGCGTGACGGACGCCGCCCGCACCGGGGCGGCGGGCGTCACCGTCGCGAGCAGGTCGGCCACCCGCCGGGGCTCGCCGACCGCGGTGAGCACGCTGCCCGCGCGCTCCCCGGTCGGGTCGGTGAGCTCCAGCAGGGCGGCCGCACCGACGTCGTCCGCGCCACGGCTGTCCGTCCAGGTCCGGACGACCTCGAGGAAGTCGGTCCGGACCGTGTGGAAGACGTGGTCCAGCCCGTGGCCGCCGAGGCGGGTCACGCCGAGGGGGCCGCGGCGGCCTCCTCGGGCACCGCGTCCACGCCGGCCTCCTTGCGCTGCTCCGGGGTGATCGGGGCGGGCGCGGCCGTGAGCGGGTCGAAGCCGCCGCCGGACTTCGGGAACGCGATGACGTCGCGGATCGACGCCGAGTGCGTCAGGAGCGCGACGATCCGGTCCCAGCCGAACGCGATGCCGCCGTGCGGCGGCGCGCCGAAGGCGAAGGCGTCGAGCAGGAAGCCGAACTTCTCCTGCGCCTCCTCCGGACCGATCCCCATGACCTCGAACACGCGCTCCTGCACGTCGCGGCGGTGGATACGGATCGAGCCGCCGCCGATCTCGTTGCCGTTGCACACGATGTCGTAGGCGTACGCCAGGGCCTCGCCCGGGTCCTTCTCGAACGAGTCGATCCACTCGGGCGTCGGCGACGTGAACGCGTGGTGCACGGCCGTCCACGCGGACGAGCCGAGGTCGACGTCGTCGTCCTCGCCGGCCGGCTTGAACAGCGGCGCGTCGACGACCCACACGAACGACCAGGCGTCCTCGTCGATCTCCCCCGTGCGGTGCGCGATCTCGAGGCGGGCGGCCCCCAGCAGGGCACGCGCCTCCGACGTCCTGCCCGCGGCGAAGAACACGGCGTCGCCCGGGCCGGCGCCCGTGGCGGCGGCCAGCCCGGCACGCTCGTCGTCGGACAGGTTCTTGGCGACCGGGCCGCCCAGCTCGCCGTCCTCCGAGAAGGTGACGTAGGCGAGGCCGCGGGCGCCGCGCTGCTTGGCCCACTCCTGCCAGGCGTCGAACTGCCGACGCGGCTGCGAGGCGCCGCCCTTCATGACGACGGCGCCCACGTACTCCGCCTGGAAGACGCGGAACGGGGTGCTCGCGAAGTACTCGGTGAGCTCGACGATCGGGTTGCCGAAGCGCAGGTCCGGCTTGTCCGTGCCGTACAGGCGCATCGCCTCGTGGTAGGTCATGCGCGGGATCGGCGTGGTGATCTCGTACCCGATGAGGCCCCACAGCGCCGCGAGGATCTTCTCGGCGAGGGCGATCACGTCGTCCTGGTCGACGAAGCTCATCTCGACGTCGAGCTGCGTGAACTCGGGCTGGCGGTCGGCCCGGAAGTCCTCGTCGCGGTAGCAGCGGGCGATCTGGTAGTACCGCTCCATGCCGCCGACCATGAGGAGCTGCTTGAACAGCTGCGGGGACTGCGGCAGGGCGTACCAGGACCCGGGCGCCAGGCGCGCGGGGACCAGGAAGTCGCGCGCACCCTCGGGCGTTGAACGCGTGAGCGTCGGCGTCTCGATCTCGACGAAGTCGTGCTCGTCGAGCACCCGGCGCGCGGCCTGGTTCGCCTTGGCGCGCAGACGCAGCGCGTGGGCGGGCGCCGGACGACGCAGGTCGAGGTAGCGGTGCCGGAGGCGCGCCTCCTCGCCGATGACCTCGGTGTCCGCCAGCGCGGTGGACACCTGGAACGGCAGGGGCGCCGACTCGTTGAGCGTGACGACCTCTGACGCGATGACCTCGATCTCGCCCGTGGCGAGGTTCGGGTTGGCGTTGCCCTCGGGACGGCGGCCGACCTCACCGGTCACCTGCAGCACGAACTCGGAGCGCAGCGGGTGCGCGATCTCCTCGTCACGGATGACGACCTGGGCGATGCCGGACGCGTCACGCAGGTCGATGAACGCCACTCCCCCGTGATCACGGCGGCGATCGACCCAGCCCGTGAGGGTGACGGTCTGGCCGATGTGCTCGGCCCGCAGTGAGCCGGCCGTGTGGGTGCGGAGCACGGGGAGGTTCCTTTCGTACGGAAGGTGGGTCCGGCCGCGGCACGCCCGGACAGGCCGCACGGCGGCGCGGGACGCGCGACGGCGCGCAGCGAGTCTAGTCGTTCCGCCCGCCGCGGCACTCCCCGCCGGTGGACCCGCGGCTCCTCCCCCGCCGGTCCGCTTCGAGAACGACCTGGGGACCGGTTCGGCGGGCGAGACGTCCCGCAGGTCGTTCTCGAGGCGGACCGGGACGCCGGGTGAAGATTTTCGTGGCGTTACCGACGCCGGGTCAGTATTCTCGCAGGTCGGGTACGTGATGTCGGCGAGCGGAGGGGGTGCCTCGTGGCTGATCTGCGGGTTGATCTGGATGCGGTGCGGGAGCTGGGTTCGAGTCTGACGGTGGTGGCGGACGAGTTCGAGGGTGCGAACGCGAACAGTGATCGGATCGCGGGTGCGGTGGGTCATGAGGGTCTGGCGGGTGTGGTGCGCGATTTCGCGCACAAGTGGGATGACACGCGGGGGAAGATGACCGAGAACCTGCGCAAGCTGGCTGAGGCCTCGACGCAGGTGGCGCAGGCGTTCACCGAGGTCGACTCCGAGCTGGGTAAGGCGTTGGAGGGTCAGGAGTGA
>DATGOB010000158.1:0-8184 GCA_036010205.1 Promicromonospora sp.
GCCTCCTCGTGCGCCTCGAGCCGCTCCATGACGTCGAGCTCGATCTCCTCGAGCGTGGACTGCCGGGTCGCCAGCGACGCGAGCTCGTCCGTGAGCGCGACGGCGTCCTTGGCGCTCACGCTGCCCGAGTCGAGCCGCTGCTGGTTGCGCGCCGCACGGCTGCGCACCTGCTCGACGTCGCCCTCCGCCTTGGTGAGCTCACGCTTGAGGTCGGCGACCCGGGTGCGCGAGTCGACGAGCGACGCGCGCAGGTCGGCGATCTGGCTGTCGAGATCGGCCAGCCGGGCGAGCGTCGGGTGGTTCGTGCGCTGGTGGGCGAGCTGCTGGGCGCGGGTGTCGAGCGCCTGGACGTCGAGCAGCCTGCGCTGGTCCTCGGCGGGTGCGGTAGCCACGAAGGCGTCCTCTCGGGTCGTTCGGTGGGTCCGGCGGTGGGTCCGGGTCGGTCAGGCGGGGAGGGGTGGTCCAACGCTACCCCGGGTTCAGCGGCTCGGGACGTGACCCGTCCAGGGGTCGGTGACGAGGTCGCTGACACGCGTCTCGACGGCGGCCCCCTCCTGCGCGAGCGCCGCCGTGAGGTCCTCGGCGGCGTAGCGGAGCCAGGGCCACTCGCTCGCGTAGTGCGCGGTGTCGACGAGGAACGGCGTGCCCGCCGGACCGGAGCCGTCCGCTTCGAACTCGGCCCGCTCCCGCAGCTCCGACGCCGGGTGGTGGCGCAGGTCCGACGTGACGTAGACGTCGGCGGCGGCCGCGCGGACGGCGTCGAAGTAGGCGTCGCCGGACCCGCCCAGGACGGCGGCCGTGGTCACCGGGGCGTCAGGATCGCCGGCGAACCGGATGCCCTGCGCGGTCGCGGGCAGGGCCGCGGCGACCCGGCGGGCGAAGTCGGCCAGCGTGGTGGGCTCGGCCAGGCGACCGACGCGGCCGATCCCGCGGGCGTCGTCCTGGCCGGTCGCGCTCACCTCGAGCGGGCGGCGGTCGGTGACACCGACGAGGTCGGCGAGCGCGTCGGCCACGCCCCGCGGGGCGGCGTCGGCGTTGGTGTGCGCCACGTGCAGGGCGCAGCCGCCGGTCAGGAGGCGGTGCACGACGGAGCCCTTGAAGGTCGTCGCGGCGACGGAGCTCACGCCGCGCAGGAACAGCGGGTGGTGCGTGACCAGCAGGTCGGCGCCCCAGTCCAGCGCCTCGTCGACGACGCCGGCCACCGGGTCGACCGCGAACAGCACCTTGCGGACCGTCACCGCGGGATCGCCGGCGACCAGCCCGACGGCGTCCCACCCCTCCGCCGTCGACGGCGGGTAGAGCCCGTCGAGGGCGGCGACCACCCGGGCCAGCGTGACGGGTGCTGTGGCGGGGTGCTCGGTGCTGCTGCTCACGCGTCGCAGCGTAGTACGGGCCGACTGCCGGGGCTTAGGCTCGTCCTGTGACCGAGCCTGCATCCCCCACGCCAGCGTCCGCCGCGGAGCCCGCTGCGCCCCGCATGAACGTCGAGTCCTTCAACCTCGACCACCGCGCCGTGGCCGCGCCGTACGTGCGGCTCGCCGACCGCAAGCAGCTCCCGGCCGGCGACGTGATCGTGAAGTACGACGTGCGCTTCACGCAGCCCAACGTCGCGCACCTCGAGATGCCGACGGTGCACTCCCTTGAGCACCTGTTCGCCGAGCACTCGCGCAACCACTCCGACGCCGTCCTCGACTTCTCCCCCATGGGCTGCCAGACGGGCTTCTACCTCATGCTGCAGGGCGACCCCGCCTACGAGGACGTGCTCGCGCTGGTCGAGGCCACGCTGCGTGACGTCGTCCGGGCGACCGAGGTTCCGGCCGCCAACGAGGTGCAGTGCGGCTGGGGCGCCAACCACTCGCTGAACGGTGCGCAGGAGGCCGCGTCGGTGTTCCTGTCCGCACGCGGTGTCTGGTCGCAGGTGTTCGGTGAGGTCGCTCCGGGCGAGGCGTCCGCCGCCGACCTGGCCGCCCGTGACGCCGCCGCCCGCGAGGCCGCCGCCCGCGACGCCGCCCTGACCGGCGAGCCGGTGCGCTGGGCCGCCCCGAACGAGCCCGCGCTCCCCGGCACGACACCCGACGCCGACGGGTCGACGAACCGGTGACCGCCGCGCCGCCCGTCGCCGTCGTGCAGGTGGCGATGGACGACGAGGCCGCCCCGTTCCTCGACCGCGCCACCGAGGTCGCCGAGCCGGAGACGGTCGGCCGGGCCGTGTACCGCCGGATCACGCTGGCCGGCAGACCTGTCGTGCTCGTCCGGAGCGGGGTCGGCTTCGTGGCCGCGACCGCCGCGGCGACCGGCGTGATCCTGCACCACGGCACGGGCGTCCCGCTGATCAGCGCGGGCAGCGTCGGCGGCCTGGCGAAGGGCGTCGCGGTCGGCGACGTCGTGCTCGCCACCCACCTGGTCAACGCGAACGCCGACGCGCGTGCCTTCGGCTACGCGCTCGGCCAGGTGCCAGGGATGCCGCCGATGTACGAGGCGGACCCGGCGCTCGCCGAGGCCGTCCGGCGGGCGGCGTCGGCCGGCGTGCCGGCCGGTGCCGCGGACGGCCCTGCCGCTCCGGGCTCGGTGCTGCGGGAGGGCACGATCGGCTCGGGCGAGCGGTTCGTGACGACCGACCTGGCCGCCCAGCTGCGGGTCGACTTCCCGGACATGCTGGCCGTCGACATGGAGTCGGCGGCGCTCGGGCAGCTCTGCCACAGCTTCGGGACGCCGTTCGTGTCGGTCCGCGCCGTCTCCGACCTGTGCGCTCCCGACGGCACGGAGTTCCTCACGCACATCGACGACGCGGCGGAACGCTCGGCGCGGCTGGTCACGGCCGTCATCGCCGACCTGGCGGACGCACGCCCTCACCCCTTCGCCTCCGCGTAGCTCTCGGTCACCGCGACGCTGAGGGGGAAGTCGACCGGGAAGTCGCCGAACAGGAGCCTGCCCGCCTCGTCGGCAGCGTCCCTGACCTCGTGGGCGACCTGGTCGGCGACCGAGGCGGGCGCGTGGACCACGATCTCGTCGTGCAGGAAGAACACGAGGTGCGGCCTGCGGTCGAACGGCGCGGGCGCTAGACCCGCCGGCCCCTCACCGACCACGCCGAGCGCCCACAGCCGGCGGCGGATCGACGCGATCCAGCACAACGCCCACTCGGCGGCCGTGCCCTGCACCACGAAGTTGCGCGTGAACCGTCCCCACGACCGGGTCTGGCTCCGGGCGCGGGACTGGGCGTCGGCTCCGGCGTCCTCGTCGAAGGCCGACGCCTGCACGGTCGCCCACGACGCGTCGGGGGGCGGCGAGCTCCGGCCGAGGCGCGTGGTCACGACCTCGCCACGCTCCCCCGCCCGTGCCGCGCGTTCGACCAGGTCGATCGCCTGCGGGAACGCCCGCGCCAGCCGGGGCAGCACCTGCGCGCTCACGCCGGTCGTGCCGCCGTACATCGCGCCGAGCATGCCCACCTTGGCGTGCTCGCGGGTGTCGACGGCGCCCGCCGCCACGATCCCCGCGTACATGTCGGTGTTCTCGCCGTCCTTGCTGCGCCCCGCCGCGGCCATCCGCTCGTCCCGGGCCAGAGCCGCCAGCACGCGCGGCTCGAGCTGGGCGGCGTCGGCGACCACGAACGTCCAGCCCGGGTCCGCCACCACCGCACGCCGCACGCTGTGGGGCAGCTGCAGCGCGCCCCCGCCGGTGCTCGCCCATCGCCCCGTGACGACGCCGCCCACCACGTACTCCATCCGGAACCGGCCGTCGGGTGCCCAGGTGTCGAGCCAGTTCCAGCCGTTGGCGGTGTAGAGGCGGTACAGGCTCTTGTACTCGAGCAGCGGGGCGATCACCGGGTGGTCGAGCTTCTCGAGCTCCCACTTGCGCAGGCTCCGCGCGCCCACGCCCGCGTACTCCATGGCCCGCAGGAGGTCGACGTGGGAGTCAGGGTTGAGGCTGGGCGGCGCGTCGAGCGCGGACCGGATCCGTTCGGCCAGCGCCTCCAGCTTCGCGGGCCGGGCGCCCGGCCGCGGGCGCGGCCCCAGCGCCTCGGTGAGCACCTGGTCGTGGATGTCGCCGCGCCACGGCAGCCCGGCGTGATGCATCTCCGCGGCGGCGAGCGCCCCGGCGGACTCGGCGGCCAGGAGCAGCCGGAGGCGACCGGGATCGGTGCTGTCCTTGACCGCGGTGAGCTGGGAGACGAGCTCGGTGACCGGGTCGAGGGGGTCGCTGGACGCATCGGGGGAGGCCGGTCCGTCGAAGCCGGTCGGGCCGGTGAGCGGGTCGGCGGGGGTCTGCGGTACGAGGCCGGGCGCGTCCGCTCCGGCCCGATCTCCGGTGCCCGCGCCACCACCGGGCGACCCGCTGGACCCGGGCCGTACCGGACGGTCCGTCGAGGCGTCGAGGCCTGCTCGGGCGGACGGGCCTGCAGAACCTCGACGCGGCACGACGTCGAGCTCGAACAGCGGCTCGGCCCCCGGGTAGCGCTCCGGACGGCTCAGCGCGACCGCCGTCGGGCCGCCGGGTGGCGGGGTCGGGACGAGCCGGTCCCATGCCGTGGGACCTGCCTCGGCGAGCGCCGTGCGCCGGGTGAGCGCCGACGTCCGCAGGATCGCGTGGGCCAGCCGGAGGTCGTGCGAGCGGTCGACGCGCACCCCCGCCGCGAGGAGGGAGGGATACCAGTTGTTGGTGTCGTCCCAGGTCCAGCGGACGGAGCCGTCGGCGGTGGACGCCACCTCCAGCGGCAGAGCCGCTTCTTCGACGACGTGTGCGGGGCCGTCGGGCGCGCCGGCGTCGGACACCGGCCGTAGGCCGACGCCCGAGCTCTCCCCCGTGACCACCGTGTGCATGCGATCAGTGTGCCCTGAGCCACTGACACCCGACGCGCGAAGCGATCACACTCATGAGGTTGTCCACAGATGTCATCCAGCACCTGCAGCACGCACGCTTGTTCGACATACTTGCCTCACGACCGGACGGACGCGGAGGGGGCGACAGATGGTGATGGCACAGCCGGCGACGAGGGCAGCCGCCGCTCGCCCGCTGGAGGCGGTCGTCGCCGACCTGCGGGCTCTCACGCACGAGCTCGCTGCCGTCGCCGGTCCCGAGGCGCTGGACACGGCTGCGGCGGGCGACCAGGGCCTCGGGGCCCGCCTCGCGTCCGCCTCGCCGCTCCTGCGGGCCGTCAGCACCCAGCTCGACGTGCTCCGGATGACCTGGCTGCCCCGCATCGAGGTGGACGGCCGCTGGGCGCTCGACGGCTCGCGGACGTTCCGCACATGGCTCGCACGTCGGGAACAGGTGACCCTGCGGACGGCGAGCCGCGACGTGCTGACCGGCGAGCGCCTCCTGGACCACCTGCCCGCCACCCTCGCCGCAGCGCTCGAGGGGCGGCTCGGGATGGACCAGGTACGCGCCATGGTCGACGCCGGACCCACGTCGGAGGACCGGCGCAAGGCGCTCCTCGCCCCGGTCGCCACCGAGCAGCCCGGCGCCGACACGGACGAGCCCTCCGGCGGTGCCGCCACGGACGGGACCAGCCCCGGCGGGGAGGGCGCACGGGACAGCGGGACACCCGGCACCCACCCCGACGGAGAGCCCACCGGCGAGGAGGTGCTCCTCGACCTCGCCGGCCGCCACGGTCCGCTCGCATTCCGGCGGCTCGTCGACCGGTTCGCCCGGGTCGCGGACCCCGAGTCCGACGAGCGCGGCTACAAGAAGGCATCCGAGCGCGAACACCTCGACCTGGCCAAGACGTTCGGCGGGTACCACGTGGCCGGGTTCCTCACCGACGAGCACGGCGAGGCGCTACGCACCGCCATGGACTCGGTGATGGGCGCGCCGACGCCTGGCGACGACCGCACCCCGGCACAGCGACGCGCCCAGGCGCTCGCCGACCTGGCGCGGACCGTGCTCGACACCGGCAGCACGGGCTCAGGCGCAGCGGTGCGGCCGCACGTCACCGTGACGGTGTCGTGGACGGAACTCACCCGCCTCGCGCGGGTTCGCCCCTCCGCCACCGAGGGCATCCCCGCCGGCGGCCCGGCCGGGCTGACCGATGTCACGGCGGCACCGGCCCGCTTCGGCATCTCGGCGTCGCTGGTACCCACGGCCACGCTCCGTCGTCTCCTCTGCGACTGCGCCGTGACGCGCGTGGTCTTCGGACCCGATGGTCAGGTGCTCGACGTCGGGCGGGCGCAACGGACCGTCACCGGCCAGATGCGGCGGGCGGTCGTCGCCCGGGACAAGCACTGCACCTACCCCGACTGCACCCAGCCGCCGGCGCGCTGCGAGGTGCACCACGCCGAACGCCACTGGGCAGACGGCGGGAGCACCAGTGTGCGCAACTCCGCACTGCTCTGCTGGCACCACCACAAGCTGGTCGACACCACCGGCGTCACCATGCGCTGGACAGGGAACCCGGACGGGGCACGACATTCCGGCTGGACGTTCGCCGACCGCCACGGGCACGAGATCGCACCGTTCGCCGGGGCGCCGCCGAGCCTCGGTCGACACGCCGCGTGACTGCGTGGCTACCAGGCAACGACTACCGGGCGACGCCGCGCCCTGGACCAGCCCCGACCCGGTCCAGGGCGCGCGCCCAGCTCACGGAGTGAGTCGGTGCAGGTCTCGCGGGAACGGAGTCACCTCGCGGATGTTGGCCGCCTCCACGAGGCGTGCGACCCAGCGCTCCAGACCGATCGCGAAACCACCGTGCGGCGGCATGCCGTGCCGGAAGGCCGCGAGGTACGCGTCGTACGACGCCGGGTCCTCGCCGCGTGCCCGGATCGCCGCGACGTAGTCGCCGTACCGGTGCAAACGCTGTCCACCGGTGACGAGCTCGAGGCCGCGGAAGAGCAGGTCGAAGCTGTTGCTCCAGCGCGCGCTGCCGGGCTCCGGGTGGGTGTAGAACGGACGCTTCGCCAGCGGGTAGCCCTCGACCGCCAGGAAGTCGGAGCCGTGCTCCGCCAGAGCCCACTCCCCGAGAGCCCGCTCGTGCTCCGGAGCGAGATCCGGTTCGTCCGCCGGTGCGCCGACCAGCTCGAGCGCCTCGGCGAAGTGGATCACCGGGATCTGCGCGGGCACGTCGGGCACGCGCGCGCCGAGTCGAACGGCACCGGCCGACCCGCGCACGGCCTCCGCCATCCCGGCCAGCACGTCGCGCAGCACCGCCAGCACGTCGCGGTGGTCGCGCACGAAGCCGAGCTCGACGTCGAGCGACCGGTACTCGGCGAGATGCCGCACGGTGTCGTGCGGCTCGGCGCGGAACACCGGGCCGACCTCGTAGACGCGCTCGAAGACGCCCACCAGCTGCTGCTTGTAGAACTGCGGCGACTGCGCCAGGTACGCGGACCGGCCGAAGTAGTCGACGGCGAACACGTTCGCCCCGGACTCGGTGGCCGTCCCGACCAGCTTGGGCGTGCAGACCTCGGTGAACCCTGCGGCGTCGAGCGTGTCGCGGAACCCCCGCAAGCTGGCCGCTGCGATCTCCCCGTGGGCCTTGCGGACCGGGTGACGCCAGGCGACCGCGGCGTGGTCGAGCTGCGTGGGCAGGGACGCGGCCAACGTCGGGCGCCACAGCTCGACGGGTGGTGTCTCGGCCGCGTCCGTGAGCGGCTCGATCAGCAGCCCGGCGTCCTGCCGGCCCACGACCTCGACGCCGTTCGGCGCCTGCGGGTTCACCACGACGGTGCCGATCACCTCGACCGTGGTCTCCTCCGGTGGCACCTGCTGCGCTCCGTCGGCGGCGCGCACCACGACCTGCGCCAGCCCGGTCCGGTCCCGCAGCACGAGGAAGGTCACGGTCGCCAGCTCACGACGGCGGTGCACCCAGCCCTGCAACCGCACGGCGCTGCCGGGCGGGACGGCGGGCAGGTCGGCGGCGAGCGTACGTACGAGCGTGCTGCCCGCGAGCGGGCCCGACGACGGGGGCGGGGTCTCCAAGGGTGGTCTCATCATTCCTCCTGCAGAGCGGAAGCCCTGGAGGAGCGGGCGGGGGCCAGGTCGCTGTGCCACCACTCCTTCGCCGGGAGACCCGGCCTCTCGTCGGTACGCCGCACGCGCGGGCGCGGCGCTCGCCCGCTTCTTCGGGCCGAGGGTCGTCACGCCTCGCGCTCGCCGCGCACCACGCTATGCCCGGCCTGAGCCGACCGCCACCACTTTCCGCGCCACGGCTTCCGCGCCACGGCTTCCGCGCCACGGCTTCCGCGCCACGGC
>DATGOB010000159.1:0-5095 GCA_036010205.1 Promicromonospora sp.
CGATCGATGTCGATCGATCCGTCGCGACCGTAGGCAGGTGCGGAGAGGGCAGGCAAAGACGTGGACCGAGCAGCGGGCACAGGCGTCGCCTATACCCGCAGGTGGCGGCCTCGCGCGCGGCGCCGGGGCAGGTCAGGCGGGCTCCGGCACCGCCTCCGGGTCCGTGGCCCGCAGCCAGTCGAGCACCCCGCAGACCGCGTCGGTGCACGAGCCGCAGCCGGTGGTCGCCCGCGTCTCACGGGCGACGTCGTCCCGGGTCCGCGCGCCCGCGGCGCAGGCGTGGGCGATGTCCCCCTTCGTGACGCCGTTGCACCGGCACACCACCGCGTCGTCGGGCATGTGCTCGGGGGACGACGCCGGGGCCGCCGCGGCCATGACCGGCGTGAGCAGCAGGAACGCGGGATCCTGCGGCACGGGCGTTCGCCGGGTGTAGGCGGCCGTGAGGTCGGCGGCCACGGCCGGGTCGCCCACGCACGTCGCGCCGACGACGACGCCGTCCGCCACCACGACCTCGACGTACCGGCCGGCGTGCGGGTCCGCGAGCCGGACGGTGCGCTGCCCCGGCTCGTCGGCGCGGGCGGCGCCGCACACGCCCATCGCGGTGACGCTCAGCGGGCCGGCCTTGACCTTGACGACGTCGGTGCCGCGCGTGTCGATGCCCCTGTCGGTCTGGGCCCGGCTGGTCGCACCGCCCGCGAGCAGCGCACCGAGGCGGACCGCCATGCTCGGCCGCGCGCCGCCATCGGGCAGCCGCAGGTGCGGCGCGGGGGCGGGCTCGGGGTCGGCGGGCTCGACGAGCTGGACAAGCCGCTCGGCGAGCCGCCTCGCCTGGTCCCAGCCCTCCGCGACGAGGCCGCGCGACCCGTCCGGCGGCTGCGCGCAGTCGCCGACCGCGTGCACCCGCGGGTCGTCGGGGCTGGTCAGGTCGTGCCCGACGACGACGCCGCGGTCGGTCCTGAGCCCCGCGTCCGCGGCCAGGCCGGTCTCCGGCACCGTGCCGACCGAGTACACGACGAGGCGTGCGGCGACCACGTCATCGGTCGCGCCGTCCGGTGCCGCGCCCCCGCGGGCGCCCCGCACGCGCACGCCCACCGCCCGGCCGCCCGCGACGAGCACCTCGCCGGCCACGCGGTCGGACAGCACGGTCACGCCGTGCGCCTCGAGGCCCGTCCGCAGCACGGCGGCGGCCTCGGGGTCGAGCTGCCGCTCCATGAGGGAGCCCCCGTGGTGCACGAGCGTCACGTGCAGGCCGCGGCCCGCCAGCCCGACGGCGGCCTCCACGCCGAGCACGCCGCCGCCCACCACGACGGCGCGCGGGGCGTTGACGGTGGCGGCGACGATCTCGCGGGCGTCGTCGAGGCTGCGCAGCGCGTGCACGCCGGCGGGGAGGCCGCCGTCGGCGGCGCGCAGGCCGGGGATCGCCGGGACGCGGGCGGCCGCGCCCGTGGCGAGCACGAGGTGGTCGTAGGGGTGGCGGGTGCCGTCGTCGGCGACGACCACGCGCGACGCCCGGTCGACGGACACGGCGGTCACGCCCCGGCGGACGGTGACGCGGGCGCCGTCGGGCAGCGGCATCGTGAGGGCGGCGACGTCGGTGCGGCCGGCGACGACGTCGCTGAGCAGCACGCGGTTGTACGGCTCGTACGGCTCGCTGCCGAGCACGGTGACGTCGAACGCCTCGGGCTCGCGGCGGAGCAGCTCGTCGACGAGGCGCGAGCCGACCATGCCGAAGCCGACGACGACGACCTTGAGGGGCACACGCAGGTTCATCGGGGCAGCTCCTCCGGGGTGGGGCGCGGGGTGGGGCGGGCGGCGGCGCCGTCCGGGACCGGCGTGATGTCCACCGCGCAGACCTTGAACTCCGGCATGCCGGAGACGGGGTCGGTGGCGTCCGTCGTGACCCGGTTGACCGAGCCGGCGCCGCTCCAGTGGAACGGCATGAAGACGGTGTCGGGGCGGACGGCGTCGGTCCACCGGGCCGTGGCCTCGACCTGGCCGCGCGCGCTGGTGAGGCGCACGCGGGCGCCGTCCTGCAGCCCGAGGCGGAAACCGAGCACGGGGTGCAGCTCGACGTACGGCTCGGGCACGAGCCGCTCGAGGTCCGGCACGCGGTGGGTCTGCGCGCCTGACTGGTAGTGCTGCAGCACCCGGCCGGTGACCAGGTAGAACGGCGCGCCGGGGCGCACGTCGTCCGACGGTCCCACGTGGTCGACGGCGACCATCCGCGCCCGGCCGTCCGCAGTGGGGAACCGGTCGAGGAACAGCCGGGGCGTGCCGGGGTGGGCGCCGTCCGGCACGGGCCAGTGCAGCCCGGGGCCGCCCGCCGCCTCGTCGGCGTCGAGACGTGCGTGGGACAGGCCTGCGTAGTCGGCGGGACCGCCCGCCGAGGCCCGGGCGAGCTCGTCGAAGACCTCTGCGGGATCGGTCGGGAAGGCGAGCGTCGCGGGCGCGCCGAGGCGCCGGGCCAGCTCGGCGAGGACCCACAGCTCGGACCGGGCCTCGCCGGGCGGGGGCACGGCGGCCCGACGGCGGACGACCCGCCCCTCGAGCGAGGTCATCGTGCCCTCCTCCTCGGCCCACTGCGTCACGGGAAGCACGACGTCGGCGAGGAGCGCGGTCTCGCTCGGCACGACGTCGCAGACCACGAGCAGGTCGAGGGCACGCAGCCGCTCGACGACGCGGCTCGCGTCGGGCGCGCTCACCACGACGTTCGACCCGTGCACGAGCAGCGCGCGGGGGCCGCCCGGCGTGGCCAGCGCGCGCAGCAGCCGGACGGCCGGCAGGCCGGGGCCCGGCAGGGAGCCCGGGTCGACGCCCCAGACCGCTGCCACGTGGGCGCGGGCGGCCGGGTCGTCGATCCTCCGGTAACCCGGGAGCTGGTCGGCCTTCTGCCCGTGCTCCCTGCCGCCCTGTCCGTTGCCCTGGCCGGTGATCGCCCCGTACCCCGAGCCGACGCGCCCCGGCAGGCCCAGGGCGAGCGCGAGGTTGATCGCCGCCGTCACGGTCGCGGTGCCCTGGGTCGACTGCTCCACGCCACGTCCGGTGAGCACGTACGCGCCGGCACCGCCGTGCACCGGGGCCGCTGCGGCCAGGAGCCGGGCCACCCGGCGCAGCTCCTCGGCGGGCACGCCCGCGACCGACTCGACCCGCTCGGGCCACCACGCGGCCACCGAGCGGGCGACGTCGTCGAACCCCGTGGTGCGCGCGGCGAGGTAGGCCTCGTCGGCCAGCCCCTCGGCGAGCACGACGTGCAGCAGGCCGAGCACGACGGCGAGGTCCGTGCCGGGCACGGGCGCGAGGTGCACGCCCTGGGAAGGGCTGGCCGCGGGGTCCGGCGCGGGGTCGACGGCGAGCCGTGCGGTCGCCGACCGCCGCGGGTCGACGACGACGAGCCCACCGGCCGCCCGCGCGCCCGCGAGGTGCTGCACGGCCGGTGGCATGGTCTCGGCGAGGTTCGAGCCGAGCAGCAGCACGGCCTGCGCGCCGCCGAGGTCGGCGAGCGGGAACGGCAGGCCCCGGTCGACGCCGAACGCCCTGTTCATGCCCGCCGCGGCCGACGCCATGCAGAACCGGCCGTTGTAGTCGATGTTCGGGGTGCGCAGCACGGTGCGCGCGAACTTGCCGAGGGCGTAGGCCTTCTCGTTGGTCAGGCCGCCCCCGCCGAACACCGCGACCGCCTCGGGGCCGTGCTCGGCGGACAACGCCCCGAGCCGGTCGGCCACGAGATCGAGCGCGGTGTCCCAGGGGACGGGGACGAGGTGGTCGTCGGGGCCGCCGCCGTCGGGCACGGGCAGGGCGGCGTCGAGCAGCGAGCGGCGCACGAGCGGCCGGGTGAGCCGGTCGGGCGCGTTCAGCACGACCGCCGACGTCCACCCCTTCTGACACAGCCCGCCCCGGTTGGTGGGGAAGTCGCGGGGCTGCACCTCTGGCGCCGCCGACCCCGCGGCAGGAGTGAGCGACATGCCGCACTGGAGGGCGCAGTACGGGCAGTGCGAGTCCACGCGGGCGCCCGCCGCGGGGGCGTCAGGCGCGCCGGGCCGGGTGTCGAGCACGGTCAGACCCGCGCCGCGGCCATGGCGCCACGCCCGTACACGGCCCAGCACACGACGGCCATGACGGCGTACGCGCCGACGAACAGCCAGAGGGCTGGCACGAGCGACCCGGTCAGTGTGGTGGACAGCGCGAACCCGCGCGGGATGAGGAACCCGCCGAAGGCGCCGACGGCGCCCGCGATGCCGATGCACCCCGCCGCGGCCTTCGCCGTGCCGCCGCTGACCCGGAACACCGCGGGGATCATCCGGTAGACCGAGCCGTTGCCGACGCCCGTGGCCACGAACAGGCCGAGGAACGAAACGAAGAAGACGGGGAAGCTGTGCGTCCCGAGCGCCCAGATCGCGCCGACGGCGCCCAGCGCCATGACACCGAAGGCACCGAGCGTGACGACCATGCCGCCGACCCGGTCGGCGAGGATGCCGCCGAGCGGCCGCGCGACGGAGCCGACGAGCGCGCCGAGGAACGCGAGCGGCAGGGCCACCTGCGGGAACTCGGCCGCGAGCAGTGTGGGGAAGACACCGGCGTAGCCGATGAACGAGCCGAACGTGCCGATGTAGATGACGCTGATGATCCAGGTGTGCCGCTCGCGCACCGCGACGGCGAACGACCGCGGGTCCGCCTTCGCGGAGGACAGGTTGTCCATCCACCGCCACGCGAGGAACGCCGCGAGCAGGATGCACGGGATGAACACGAGCCCCGCGCGGTCGAGCGCCACACCGGCACCCGTCACGATGACGAGGGGCACGGCGAGCTGGACCGCCGCGGTGCCGACGTTGCCGCCCGCCGCGTTCCAGCCGAGGGCAGCGCCTTTCTCCCGCTCGGGGAAGAAGAAGGAGATGTTCGCCATCGACGACGCGAAGTTGCCGCCGCCGAGGCCCGCGAGCGCCGCGGCAGCGAGGAGCACGGGGAACGGCGTCGTGGGGTCGGACACGGTGAGGACGAGCGCACCGGTCGGCAGCAGCAGGAGCAGCGCGGAGACGACGGTCCAGTTGCGGCCGCCGAACAGCGGGACGGCGAACGTGTAGGGGATGCGCAGGGTCGC
>DATGOB010000160.1:0-3708 GCA_036010205.1 Promicromonospora sp.
CGACGCCGCCCTCGCCGGCGCCTGGTTCGCCCGCGCGCGCCGGCTCCTGGAGGACGTGCCCGCATGCGCGGCCACCGGGTACCTGCGCTACACCGCGGTCCTTTTGGCGCCGCAGATCGACGGTGACGCGCGGTCGACGGCCGCCGCCGCCGAGGACGTCGCCACCCTCGCCGCAGAGCTCGGCGACCCCACGCTCGGCTGCTTCGCCCGGGTGCTGCACGGGGTGGCCGCGATCCGGGACGGTCGGGTCGCCGACGGCTTCGGCGCTCTCGACGAGGCGATGCTCCCCGTCCTGGCCGGTCAGGTGGACCCGCTGTGGGCGGGCGACATCTACTGTGCGGTCGTCCACGCCTGCGAGGGCCTGGCGGACCTGACGCGGATGCGTGCCTGGACCGACGCCATGGCCCGGTGGGCGCGCCCCTTCCCCGACGACCTGGTCTACGCCGGGGTCACCCGGGTGCACCAGCTGCAGCTGCTCGCGGCCGAGGGGGACTGGGACGCCGTCGAGGCGGAGGTCGCCGAGCTCAGCGAGCGCCTCGCGACCGCACACAGCTGGGTGGCCGGCAGCGGGTTCGTCGAGCTCGGCGACATCCGCCGGCTGCGGGGCGACGCCCCGGGTGCCCGGCGCGCCTACGCGCGTGCGCGGGCGGTCGGGGTGGAGCCGCAGCCCGGTGAGGCCGAGCTGCTCCTCACCGAAGGACATGTGGCCGAGGCGCTGGAGAGCCTGCTCGGCGCCGTCGCCGCCGCCGGACGGCTCGACGGCGCCCGGCTGCTGCTGCCGGCCGTGCGGTGCGCCATCACCGCCGGGGACCTCGGCCTGGCCGAGCACCTCACCGCAGACCTCGACGCCGTCGCCGCGTACTTCGCGAGCCCGGGGCTCACCGCCCGGGCGGCGCAGGCCCGGGCGGCCGTCCTCCTCGCGCGCTCCCAGCCCGCCGCGGCGGTGCCCCACCTCGAGACGGCGCTGGAGACCTACCGCGAGCAGCGCTACCGCTACGCCATGGCGCAGGTTCACGAACAGCTGGCCGCCGCGCACGCCGCGCTGGGGGCGCGCGCCGCCGGCGCGGCCGCTGCCGCCACCGCCCGTGCCATCTACGCCCGTCTCGGCGCCGCGCCGGACGTCGCCCGCCTCGACGCCGGGCAGCGACCGGACCAGCTCCCCGCCGGGCTCACCGCCCGCGAGGCCGAGGTGCTCGTGTGCGTGGCCGCGGGCGGGAGCAACCGCGAGGTGGCCGCCCGGCTGTACATCAGCGAGAAGACGGTCGGCCGACACCTGGCCAACATCTTCCTCAAGATCGGCGTCTCCTCACGCACTGCGGCCGGCGCCTGGGCTCACGCGCACGGCCTCACCGGTGGTTGACCGGTGCACATCGTGCGGCGAACGCCCCACCCACACGTCCACGTGATGCACGGTCTGCCCGATGAGGGGCGGGCACCCGGCTCCCTAGCGTCGTCGGCACGGGAAGCCGCCCGTACCGAACAGGGAGCAGACCATGACCACGACACAGGACACCCACCGGGTCCCGACCGCGCCGGAGACGGACGACGCGGGCGCCCGGGTGCTCGGCCGCCTCCTGCAGGTGCTCGACGACGGTGCGACCGCGATCCTCACGGGCATCGGCCACGACACCGGGCTCTTCGACACCCTGGCCGGGCTGCCACCTGCGACGAGCAGCCAGGTGGCCGACGCGGCGGGTCTGGACGAACGCTACGTCCGGGAGTGGCTGGGCGGGGTCGTCTCCGCCGGCTTCGTCGCCTACGACCCGGCAGCAGGAACCTACGCACTGCGCCCGGACCACGCACCGTTCCTCAGCGGGCCCGGTCCGGACAATCTCGCGCGGATGATGCGCAACATCGCGCTCATGGGCCGCGCCGCCCCGGCGGTGACTCGGGCCTTCCGAACCGGGGGCGGGCTGCGATACGCCGACTACCCCGGCTTCCACGCACTGCAGGCCGACGACACCGGCCCGGTCCAGGACGCGCTGCTCATCGACGTCGTCCTGCCCCTCACCGGGGAGGTCGACCGGCTGCGCTCCGGAATCGACGTCGTCGACATCGGCTGCGGTCAGGGGCACGCGGTGAACCTCATGGCTCGGGCCTTCCCGCGGAGCAGGTTCACCGGGGTCGACCTCGAGGAGGAGGCGATCACCGCCGCCCGGGCGGAGGCGGAGTCCTGGGCGCTGCAGAACGCGACCTTCGTCATCCATGACGTGGCCGACCTCACGCAGCGGGCGCGGTACGACCTGGTGACGGCGTTCGACTCCATCCACGACCAGGCCGCCCCGGCACGGGTCTTGGCCAACGTGGCACGTAGCCTACGCCCCGGCGGCACGTTCCTCATGGCCGACATCGCCGCCTCCAGCCGGCTGGAGCAGAACGTCGACCTGCCGTACGCCGCGTTCCTCTACGGCATCTCCACCGTGCACTGCCTGTCCGTCTCGCTCGCGCAGGGCGGGGCGGGGCTCGGTGCTGCCTGGGGCGTGGAGCTCGCCGAGCAGATGCTCGGTGAGGCGGGGTTCAGCTCCGTCACGACCCATCGCCTCGAGACGAACCCCTTTGCCGTGTACTTCGTCGCCAAGCGCTGACGCCTGCGGACTCGACAGCACGTCGGGATGTTCGTATATGATTCCCCCTCGGCCGAGTCTGAACTGCAGGTGTCGCCCAGATGCCCGCGAGGCAGACCGGCCGTCCTCAGCGCCGAGCCGACGCCGTCAGCGAGGGGGAGCAGGGGGAGCTGCAGGCGCGGCGCGCGCGACCATCCCCACGACGGAAGGCTCCCCCATGGCCCACCCCCTCTCCGCTGTTCACTCCGGCAAGGTCAAGGCCGTCCTCGCAGGCGGCCTCGTCCTCGGCGTCGGTGCCGCTGTCACGCTCGCGTCCTGGACCGACCAGGCATACGTCGACGCGACCTTCGGCACGAGCTCCTTCAACATCCAGGTCGACACCCAGGGTGGTGGCGAGGCGTGGGTGGAGGCCGACACCGAGGCCGCTGCCTCCGACCTCGTCTTCAGCGTCGGGGTCGAGGCGCTCGTGGGCACGGTGACGGGGACGCTCCTGCCGGTGCTCGAACCCCTGCTCTCCCAGCTGCTGACGATCACCGTCAACAGCCAGGAGACCGCGGGGCCGCCGGGAGCGGAGACCTTCACCGCCCGTGCGGTCGCCGTCGAGCTGCTCCCCGTCCTCGGTCCGGCCTCCGTGACGCTCCACCTCGCCTCGTCCACCGTGCGAGTCTGGCGGCCCTGAGGCCTCAGCCCACGGGTCGGTCGACGTTGGTCCCGAGCAGCCGGTTGCTCACCGCCATCCACGCCGCGAAGACGGCCGCGCCGGCACCGAAGGCGTCCAGCTCCGGGCCCCAGCGGCGGCCCCGCCGCGCGGCGGAGCGGGTGAGCACGAGTCCGCCGACGAGGTTGAGCGCTCCCCAGGCGGCGTTGACGGCGGGCCCGGAGCCGCGGCCGGCCAGCGGGGTGAGGTGCTCCTTGCCGGCGGCGGCGGTCGCCAGATGGCCGAGGCTGTTGGCCGTGAGCAGCCCGCCGACGAACGCCCGGATGGTTCTGCCACGCTGGGGTGCCATGAGTTACTCCTATGTCAAGCCGCTGCCGCGTAGGCGGGTGCGGCGGCGGTTGAGTGGTCGTTCTTCAGGGTGTTGAACACGACTCGGGCGAGTCGTCGTTTGAGGCAGCGCAAGGCTTCGGTGCGGGTGTCGCCGGC
>DATGOB010000161.1:0-27525 GCA_036010205.1 Promicromonospora sp.
CATCTCGCGCGCGATGCGCGCGCGCTCGGCGGCCGTGGCGATCCGCGCCTGCTGGTCGCGCTCGATCTCGAGCCGCTCGGTGCGGTCGCGCATCGCCTGGAGCATCGCGCGGCGCGAGCGCCGCACCAGCCCGAACGCGAACGACGTCGCGACGAGCGCGAGGGTCGGCACCATGACGAAGAGGCTCTCGACGGTGAACGTCGTCGACAGGCCGAATGCGACCGAGCCGACGACGCCGAGCACCGCGGCGGTGAGGTAGGCACGCCGGGTGCCGTAGACGGTGACGCAGTAGACCGAGACGAGCACCAGCAGGTCGGGGGCCACGAACGGCACGCGCATCACCCACAGCTGCACCATGCACACCACGAACATCGCGACGGCCGAGAGCAGCGGGCGCGTCCGGGCCCACGGCAGCGGCACGAGCACGATCACGGCTGCGATGAGCGCGAGGACGGGGTCGTAGGCCACCATCGACGGGTCGCTCGAGAAGGTGAGCATCCCGGGGACGGTGAAGGCCGCCGCCAGGAGGGTCCATCCCAGGTCCACGCGGAACCGGTGCCGCTCCGACCACTGTGCCCACCGCTCGTACCACCCCATGCCGGTCAGCGTAGGTGTAACCGTTGCGCACGCGCGTCATACCGTGGTAGCACTTGCGTCCAGAAGCCCCTGAACCGAAAGGATTCGGTAGGCGGCCCGCACTCGGTGCCAGGATGGCGCCGGAGCGTCGGTTATGCCCTACGATGGCGAAATGACTCACGTACTCCTAGCCGAGGACGACCCGGCCATTGCCGAGCCGTTGGCACGAGCGCTCTCCCGTGAGGGTTACGACGTCGTCGTGCAAGGAACCGGCAAAGGTGCGATCGAGAGCTCGACCGGTGCGGACATCGTCGTTCTGGACCTGGGCCTTCCGGACATGGACGGCCTCGATGTCGCGCGCGAGATCAGGGCCAACGGCCTCACCGTGCCCGTGCTGGTCCTGACCGCCCGCGCCGACGAGGTCGACCTCGTCGTCGGCCTCGACGCCGGTGCCGACGACTACGTCACCAAGCCCTTCCGCCTGGCCGAGCTGCTCGCGCGCGTGCGGGCGCTGCTGCGTCGCTCGCACGGCGAGACCGGCGAGGAGGAGGAGCTGCACGCGCAGGACGTCCGCGTCGACGTCTCCGCGCACCGCGCCTTCCAGGGCGACCGCGAGCTGCACCTGACGACCAAGGAGTTCGACCTGCTGCGCGTCCTCGTGCAGAACGCCGGCTCCGTCGTCGTGCGCGACACCCTGATGCGCGACGTGTGGGGCTCGGACCCGGTCGGCTCCACGAAGACGCTCGACATGCACGTGTCGTGGCTGCGCCGCAAGCTCGGCGACGACGCGAACGCCCCGCGCTACGTGTCGACCGTGCGCGGTCTCGGCTTCCGCTTCGAGATCGGGGCGAGCTAGCCAGATGCGCGCCCGCGTACTGCAGGCGACCATCGCCGCGGTTGCGGTAGCCGTGCTGCTCCTGGGCATCCCGCTCGCGATCTTCGGTGCCCGGTACATCTACGACCAGGAGGTCCAGCGGGTCGAGACCCGCGCCCAGGACCTCCTGACGTCTGCCGTCAACTCCTACGAGCGCAACCGCTCGGCCGCCGAGGCGGGTTTCGTGGACCAGTCGGTGCTCGACCGCGCCGTCCAGCCGCAGCCCAACGACATCGTCGCCTACGTGACGGTGAACCAGCCGAACGGCGAGCAGCTCGTCTCGGGCGAGCCCGTGGTCGGTGCCACCATCGACCGCGGGCTCGCGTCCGAGGAGCAGCCCGTCATGGGCGTGGTCATCTCCGTCTCGGCGTGGCCCGCGTACATCAAGGCCATCAACGTCGTGGTGCTCGTCGTGTTCGGCAGCGTCGGTGCGTTCGCCGCCGGTGCCGTGACGGCCGCCTGGCAGGCCAACCGGCTGGCGCAGCCCTTCGTGTACCTCGCGGCGTCCGCCGAACAGCTCGGCGCGGGGCAGGTGCGCCCGCGGCTCGCGCCGTCGGGCGTCGAGGAGATCGACCTCGTGGCGGCGGAGCTCGCCCGCAGCTCGGACCGCCTCGCGGCGCGTCTCGCCGTCGAGCGGCAGTTCACCTCCGACGCCTCGCACCAGCTCCGCACGCCGCTCACCGCGCTCACCATGCGCCTGGAGGAGATCACGCTCACCTCCAGCGAGCCGGAGGTGCAGGAGGAGGCCAGGATCTCGCTCGAGCAGGTGGAGCGCCTGGTCGGCGTGGTCGACGACTTGCTCGCCCGCTCGCGCCGCGCACAGGGCGGCACCACGGAGTCGGTCGACGTCGCCGTCCTCTTCCGCCAGCAGGAGGAGGAGTGGCGCGAGACGTTCGAGCGCGCGGGCCGCGGGCTGAACGTCGAGGACTCGGAGGGCGCACGCGTGCTGGCCACGCCCGGCGCGCTCGCCCAGGTGCTGTCCACCCTGCTGGAGAACTCCCTCAAGCACGGCGACGGCACCACCACGCTGCGCATCCGCGAGGGGCAGCGCGGCGCGATGGCCATCGAGGTCACGGACGAGGGCGAGGGCGTGCCCGAGGACATGGCGGGCAAGATCTTCGAGCGCGGCGTGACGTCGGGCGCCGGGACGGGCCTCGGCCTCGCCCTGGCGCGCGACCTCGTCGCGGCCGACGGCGGCAACCTCCAGCTCACGCAGCGCACGCCGCCGGTGTTCTCGGTGTTCCTCTCGGGGGTGCCGAAGACGCTCGACCCGCACCAGGTGCTGCCGGTCGGGTCCCAGATCTCGACCCTCGGTCAGAAGAAGGGGCGCGGGCGCCGGTAGGCTTCACCGACGTGAGTGCACCCCAGAACCGTGAGTCCGGGCCGCCCGTCGTGGCCGTCGTGGGAGGCGGGCAGCTCGCCCGCATGATGGCCCCTGCGGCCGCAGAGCTCGGCATCCGGTTGCGGGTGCTGGTGGAGGACCCGGCGTCGTCGGCCGCCCAGGTCGTGACAGACGCGCCCGTTGGCGCGGCGTCCGACGAGGGCGCGATCCGTTCGCTCATCGCCCCGGACGGCGGCCGTGCGGCCGCCGTCCTCACGTTCGAGCACGAGCACGTGCCGAACGGCCTGCTCGCCGACCTCGTCGCGCACGGGACGCCCGTGCGGCCCGGTCCCGGCGCGCTGGTCCAGGCGCAGGACAAGATCGTCATGCGACAGCGGCTCACCGAGCTGGGGGTGCCGTGCCCGCGGTGGGCGGCGCTCCCGGCGTCGTCGCCGGACGAGGGGCGTGCGGCCCTGACCGCCTTCCTCGCCGAGGTCGGCGGCAGCGCCGTGGTCAAGACGTCGCGCGGCGGGTACGACGGCAAGGGCGTGCGCGTGGTGACCTCGGCGGACGACGTTGCCGACTGGTTCGCGGCCGTCGCCGCCGGCGGCCCGCAGCTGCTGGTCGAGGAGAAGGTGCCGTTCACCCGCGAGCTGGCCGCGCTGGTGGCGCGCCGTCCGTCCGGTGAGGTGCGCGCCTGGCCCGTGGTCGAGTCGATCCAGCGCGACGGCGTGTGCTCCGAGGTGATCGCGCCCGCACCCGGGCTGGCCGCCGAGCTCGACGAGCGCGCCCGCGAGATCGCGACCGCCGTCGCCGAGGGCCTGGACGTGACGGGGGTGCTCGCCGTGGAGATGTTCGAGGTCCCGGGCCCGGACGGGACGCCGACCGTGCTCGTCAACGAGCTCGCCATGCGCCCGCACAACAGCGGCCACTGGACCATCGACGGCGCCGTGACGAGCCAGTTCGAGCAGCACCTGCGGGCCGTCCTCGACCTGCCGCTCGGCTCGACCGCGCCGACCGCGCCCTGGACCGTCATGGCGAACGTGCTCGGCTCGGAGCTCGACGAGCTCACCGACGCGCTGCCCGACCTGCTCGCCGCCTACCCCGAGGCGCGCGTCAACCTGTACGGCAAGGGCGTGCGCCCGGGCCGCAAGCTGGGCCACGTGAACGTCAGCGGCACGGACCTCGACGAGGTGCGCGACCGGGCCGTCGCCGCGGCGGCGCTGCTGCGCGGCGACGCCCCCGTCGTCGTGGACACCACCATCGAGGAGAGGGCGAACGTATGAGCACCACGCCGCAGGTCGGCATCGTCATGGGGTCCGACTCCGACTGGCCCGTGATGCGTGCGGCGTCCGAGGCGCTGGCGGAGTTCGGTGTGCCGGTCGAGGTCGACGTCGTCTCCGCGCACCGGATGCCCACAGAGATGATCGACTACGGCCGCCGGGCCGCGGGCCGCGGGCTGCGGGTGATCATCGCGGGGGCGGGCGGCGCGGCGCACCTGCCCGGCATGCTCGCGTCCGTGACGCCGCTGCCGGTCATCGGCGTGCCGGTGCCGCTGAAGTACCTCGACGGCATGGACTCGCTGCTGTCCATCGTGCAGATGCCCGCCGGCGTACCGGTCGCGACCGTGTCGATCGGCGGGGCGCGCAACGCCGGGCTGCTCGCGGCGCGCATCCTCGCGTCGGGCGCGGGCGACGAGGCCGCCGCCCTGCGCGAGCGCATGGAGGCGTTCCAGGAGGAGCTGGGCAGGGCGGCCCACGCCAAGGGCGAGAACCTCCGCGCGCAGCTCTGACATCGCGGAGGTCGCGACCGAGAACGACCTGGGGGCCCCGATCCGCGCCGGATCGGGGCCCCCAGGTCGTTCTCGGTGCGTGCTGGGTCTTACAGGCCCGGGAAGCCGCCGACCTTCTCGCCCGGCTGGAACTCGCCGTCGCGGATCTTGGCCCAGAAGTCGCCGGTCTGGGTGTCGTCGAGGAGCACGGCGGACGCGCCGGCCGGCGTGCGGTAGTTGATCGTGGCGATCGGCGGGGTGCCGGTCACGCCGTCGTCGCCGTTCGCGGTGCGGAACGCCAGTCCGAGCCGGGCGATGTCGATGATCCCCGAGTCGGTGTCGGTGACGAGGGCCGCGAGGCCCGCGTCCGCCAGCGACACCTGGCTGGCGGGGTTGAGCAGCACGGCCGGGTCCGCGACCTTCTTGCCGATCTGGCCGATGACCTGCTGCTGGCGCTCACCGCGGCCGATGTCGCCGGTCGGGTCGGAGTAGCGCATGCGGGAGAAGGCGAGCGCGGTCTTGCCGTCCGCGACGTGGCAGCCCTTCTTCCACTTGAGCTTGGACTTCACGTCGTGCACGTCGTAGTCCAGGCACAGGCGCACGCCGCCGACGGCGTCCACGACGCCGGAGACGCCGCCGAAACCGACCTCGACGTAGTGGTCCACCGTGAGGCCGCTGAGCTGCTCCACGGTCTGGACCAGCAGCGGCGCCCCGCCGTAGGAGTACGCGGCGTTGATC
Source organism: Promicromonospora sp. (assembly GCA_036010205.1). Lineage (GTDB taxonomy): Bacteria > Actinomycetota > Actinomycetes > Actinomycetales > Cellulomonadaceae > Promicromonospora. Next base: position 5,281 of record DATGOB010000161.1, read on the forward strand.
TTGTTGCCGCCCTTGCCGGGGATCTCGACGTACGTGTCGCGAGGGATCGAGATGAGCGCCACCGGACCCGACCGCGGCTTGTGCAGCAGGATGATCGTGTCGGTGCGGGCGCCGGACGTCGAGTCGTTGATGCCGCCGCTGCCGCGCGCGTCCGAGCCCGCGAGCAGATAGGTGGTGCCCGGCGTGCCCGAGGCGCCGGACAGCGCCTCGACGTGCTGGATCTTGCCGTTGGCCCAGATCAGCAGGCCGACCGGCCAGGCGAGCACCGCCACGAGCACGAGCACCACGATGACACCGGCCACGCGGCCCTTGCGGATGCGGATGTTCCCGCCCCCGCCGCCGCGGCCGCCGCGCGCGGTCGGGGGCAGCGATCCGCCCCTGCCGCCACCACCGGCGGGCGGCCGGGGTGCGCTGCGCACCGGGGTCGGCCGTGCGGGGCTCGGCCGCACGGGGCCCGCGCTCGCGCGGACCGGCCGGCCCGGCGGGATGGACTGCGGGGGCGGGCCCCCGGCACCCGGGGGCGTCGCGCGCGGCGGGATCGACCGCGGGGGCGCCCCGGCCTCGCTGCGCGCGGGCATCCCCGACCGCCGCGGCGGGACGGGCGGGGGAGTGTTGCGCTGGCCGGACACCGGTACCTCCCGGGAGGACTGTCTGCGGATACGTGGTTCACTGCGGCCCCCGTCGGAGCCTTCGGGGCGCCCGATGCGGTGGGCGCTGCCCACACCGGGCACGCCGACACCGGGGGTCTCCGCGTTGGCGGGACCACCCGTGCCGGGCGGGGGGAAGGGGCGACGGCGCTCACCCGTGTCTCCCACGGGGATGGCGTCGTCGGCGCCGGGCCGTCCGCTGACGCCCTGGGGCGTGAAGCTCGGCGGGATCCGGACGCGCGTGGCGTCGTCGTCCGCCCCGCGGGCCGACCGGTTCGACGTCGTGGGATCTGACATGGTCAGCCGCAGACCTTGGTGGTGTCGGCGCCGGTGAAGGCCTCTTCGCCGGCGTGCTTGACGGCGGTCGACGACGGCTCGGGGTCGGGCGACGCCGACCCGCCGGTGCCCTGCTCGCCGGTGCCCTGCTCGCCCGTCGTCGGCGACGCGCCCGCCGAAGGCGTTCCCGGAGCCGCGTCGAGCGGCCGGTCGTGCTTGACGTTGTCCCACAGCGTCGCGGCCTCGTCCGTCCAGACGACGTTCGCCGCGTTGTACGGGTCGTACTCGTTGGGGACGGTCATGAAGGTGATCGTGTCAGGCCGCACGTCCCGGAGCGAGTAGGCCAGCCCGGAGAGTCCGCTGATGCTGCCGAGCTCCTCGTTCATCGTCAGGGACCGGGTCACCGCGTCCAGGAACCCGAGGGTCTTGGCGGGGTTGGTCAGCACGTCCTGGCTCAGCACCTTGCGGGCGAGCGAGGCCATGACCTCCTGCTGCCTGCCGATGCGACCGAGGTCGGACCCGTCGCCGAGCCCGTCGCCCTTGCGGGCCCGCGCGTAGTCGAGCGCCTTCTGGCCCTTGAGCGTGTGGATGCCGGGGGAGAGCGACAGGTGGTTGGCGTCGGGGGAGTAGATCTCCTCCTCGACGCAGACGTCGACGCCGCCGACGGCGTCGACCATCGCGGAGAAGCCCGCGAAGTCGACGACGACGAACCCGTCCACGTAGACGCCGGTCAGCTCCTCGATCGTCCTGACGGTGCACAGCGCGCCGTCGGCGACCGACCCGCCGACCTGCACGCCCTGCGAGAACGCGGCGTTGAACTTCTTCCCGTACAGCGGCGCCGTCGTGGCGCCCTCCGACGTCGTGCAGCTCGGTACGTCGACCGTCGTGTCGCGGGGGATGGAGACGAGGTCCATGCGGGACCGGTCGCCGGAGATGTGCATGACCATCGTCGTGTCCGAGCGGGCGCCGATCTCACCGCCACCCGCGAGGCCGCCGTTGTCGCCGTCGCGCGAGTCGCTGCCCATGACCACGATGTTGAGCGGGGCACCGGCGTTGGGGTCCTTCGGGGGCACCACCTTGGGCCGGTTCGTGCCGAGCGCCGACATGCCCGCCGTCTCGATGTTGTCGGTCAGCCGGGTCATGGCGGTCGCACCGCCGACGGCACCGAACGAGAGCAGCCCGACGAGCAGCATCCCGACCAGGCGAGCGGGTCCGCTCGCGCCGCGCAGCGCACGGGCGTGCGCGGGCCCCGAGGGGCGTCGCGTCGCGCCGGGGGCGCTCAGGTCAGGAAATGTCACGGCCACCGATCCTAGAGGCTGGGCATTGCAGGGCGGCGCACTGCCGGAGAGCGGACGGTAGAGGGTTCGTGGAGAACCCCTTTATCGGTTGTTCCTCCGGCCAGGGGCTGTCAGCCGACCGTGGGCCAGGTCGCCTGCTCGCTGCTCAGCAGCCGGGTGCGGCGGCCCTCGTCCCGCTCGAGCTCCGCCGCCGTCGCCGCGGAGGTGAGCACGGCGGAGCCGCCGCCCGCCCACACGCCGAGCAGGGTGCGCAGCACGTCGGCCAGGTCGCCGCGCCCGTCCACGAGCACGCGCGCGCCGTCCGCCGGCGCGGGCAGCAGCTCCGCGTGCCCGACGGCGCCCGCCGCGGTCGCGAGCGCGTCCTCGTCCGGGTCGACCTCCGGCACCCAGCCGATCACGTCGCCGTACGTCATCACGGCGGCCGCCGCGTCGATCGCGCCGGACGGCAGCTCGCCGTCGTACCGGCGTGCGAGCGCGGGCAGGGAGACGGCCACGAGGTCGGCCCCCGTGCCGGCCCAGCGGCCCGGGTCGTCGGTGACGGCGACGTCGGGGGCGTCGGGGGAAGGCGCGTCCGGCAGCACCACGGTCGCGCCCGTGCGCCACGCGGCCAGGGCCCACACGGCGGTGCGCCAGTGCACGGGAAGGTCGAGGGTCAGGCGGGTGCCCGGCGCGGCGTCGAACTCCTCGACGAGGAGGTTCACGGTCTTGCTCACCCAGTTGGCGAGCACGGCGCCGGAGAGCTCGACCCGTTCGCCGTCGTCGCCGTACCAGGTGAGGCGGGGGCGGCCGCCGTCGGCAGCGAGGCGGGCGAGGAGGGCGGTGACGTCGGGCACGGGGCCGCCGCCGCGGGACGCGATCTGCATGGCGCCACCCTACGAGCCGACCCGCCGCCACGACGCGCCGACGGGTGAAAACCATGGACCTCGGGTGAGACGTGCGCCACGACCTGCGGAAGGACTCGTGAATTCCCCGTGGAACCGCTGGGCGATAGCACATTTCCGCTTGACGACTCCAGGCGACACGCGTGTAATTCCATGTATGCAGTTTTCGTAGCGCATACGCAACGGGGCCTGGAAGCTGCAGGTCCGGCGAGGCCCCGGAGCACGGAACACGGCATGGAGGGGCACGTCATGTGGAACATTCTGGAATCGGACGTGGAGTTCCCGACGGACGCCGAGAACACGCCGGCGCCGGTGGCCCCGGTGCTCCCCATCTTCGGGGAGCTGTTCGATCTGACGGAGCCGGACGAGTCGCTGCTCGGCTGGCAGGAGCGCGCGCTGTGCGCGCAGACCGACCCCGAGGCCTTCTTCCCGGAGAAGGGTGGGTCCACGCGCGAGGCCAAGAAGGTCTGCGCCGGGTGCGAGGTCAGGGCCGAGTGCCTCGACTACGCCCTCGAGAACGACGAGCGCTTCGGCATCTGGGGCGGGCTCTCCGAGCGTGAGCGCCGCAAGCTGAAGCGGCGCGCCGTCTAGCACCGGCGCAAGCCCGCGGACCCGCGGGCCGTCGACCCGGCGAACCGCCGGGCAGAGCTCGTGCGCGCCCGGCGCGTCGGCGGCGTGTCGGGGCCGACACGCCGCATGATGTGAAGCGAGATGAGCGCTCCACGTACCGACAGCCTGTCGGCTCCCCTCCCCGACCGCGGCCCCGACGAGGCCCCGGCCGGGCCGGTGTGGTCGAAGGTCCCGACCCGGGTCGTCGCCCCCGCGCCCGTCGCGGTGACGGTGACCGCCGTCGTCGTGACCCGCGGCAGCAGCCCCTACCTCGGGGCGACGCTCGCCGCCGTGCGTGCGCAGTCCCGCGTCCCCGACGACGTCGTGGTCGTCGACGTCGACACCGCGCCCGCCACCTCCGGCCACCAGGACCTGCAGCTCGGCGGCGCGCGCTACGTCGCGGGCGCGGGTGCGCGGACGTTCGGCGAGGCGGTCGACGTGGCGCTGGCCGCCGTCGGCGTGCCGGAGCAGGGCTGGCTCTGGCTGCTGCACGACGACTCCGCCCCCGCCCCCGGTGCGCTGGCCGCCCTCGCCCGCGCCGTCGAGCACTCGCGGGCCGTCGCCGTGGCGGGGTGCAAGCAGCGCCGCTGGGAGCACGACGCCGACGGCGCGCCCCTCGACCCCGGCGAGGCCGACCGCGGCGTGCTCGTCGAGGTGGGGCACACCGTCTCCCCGCTCAGCCGCCGCATGACCGGGATCGACGACACCGAGATCGACCAGGGCCAGCACGACGCGCGCGAGGACGTGCTCGCCGTGGGGCTGGCTGGCGCGCTCGTGCGGGCCTCCGCCTGGCGCGAGGTGGGCGGCACCGACCCCGCCTACGGCCAGCTCGGCGACTCGACCGACTTCTGCGTGCGCGTCCGGCTCGCGGGGCACCGCGTCGTCGTCGTGCCCGACGCCGTCGTGCGGCACGCCCAGGTCTCCCAGCGCGGCCCCGGCGCACCGGGCGCCCGCCGGCGCGCCCAGCTCTACCTGCGGCTCACGTCCGTCGCGCCCTGGATCCTGCCCCTCGCGATGCTCGGCATGCTCCTGTGGGCGCCGGTCGCCGCGGGCTACCGCCTCGCGCTCAAGCAGCCCGACCGCGCCCGCGACGAGCTGCTCGCCCCGCTGTGGGCCGTGTTCCGGCTCGGGCCGCTCCTGCGCGCCCGGCGCCGCATCGCCCGGACGTCGACCGTGCCGCGCAACGTGCTGCGCCCCCTGCTCGGCACGTGGCGCGAGGTCGCCGCCGAGCGCCGCGACCGGCGGCTCGCGCGCACCGAGGCGTACCGGGTCGAGCTCGCGACCTCCGACATCGAGCGGGCCGAGCTGCACGCCCTGGCGGTGCGGCGCCGGTCGGGCCTCGCGCTCGTCGTCGTCGCCGCGCTGGGCCTGGCGGCGGCGCTCTTCGGCCCCGCGCTCGGCACGCTCGCATCGGGCGGCCGGTTCGTGGGCGGCGCGCTGCTGCCCGCCGGCGGGTCGACGGCGACCACGTGGTCGGCCGCGACGTCCGGCTGGGTGCGCGACGGGCTGGGCACCGCCGCGCCCGCCGACCCCCTGCTCCTCGTGCTCACCGGGCTGTCCGTGCTGACCGGCGGCTCGCTGCAGGACACCGTGGACGGGCTCGTCCTGCTGGCGCTCCCGCTCGCCGCCGTCGGCGCGTGGGCCGCCGCGGGCACGGTGACGCGCGCGGTCTGGCTGCGCGTCGCCGCCGCGCTCGTGTGGACGACGGCGCCGGTGCTCCTCGGCGCCCTCGACGGCGGCCTGCTCGGCGCGCTGCTCGCGCACGCGCTGCTGCCCTGGACCGCCGTCGCGTTCGTCCGCGCCGTCGGCGTGCAGGCCGTTGACCGGGCGGGGCCCGGCGGCGGCACGGCGCGCGCGGTGCGGGGCGCCCGTACGGGCGGGTCGCTCGGCGCCGCGGGCGCGGGCGCGCTGCTGCTGGCGTGCGTCGTCGCCGCGGCCCCCGCGCTGCTGCCCGCCGCCGTGCTCGTGCTCGCCGGGGCCGTGCTGGTGGCCCCGCGCCGGCGCACCTGGCTGCTGCTCGCGCTCGCACCGGCCGTCGTCGTCGGCGCGCCCCTCTGGTGGGTCGTGGCGCGCGACGGCGACCTCGCCCTGCTCACCGCCGCGCCGCTGGCCGGATCGGCCGCACCGGGCTCGGGTGCCGCGTCCGGCCTCGAGCTCCTGCTGGGCCTGCCGGCCTCTCCAGCGCCCTGGTACGACGTGCCCGGCGACGGCCCGCTGCCCGTCGTGGCGCGCGCCGTCGTGGCCGCGGGCCCGTGGGTCGCGGGGGCGCTACCGGCCGCCCTCGCCGTTCTCGCCCTGCTCGCGACGCTGCTCGGCGCCGGACGGCGCCGCGTCGGCGAGACGGCGCACCGCGTCACCGCCACCACCGTGACCGGCTGGCTCGTCGCCGCCGCAGGGCTCGCCGTGGCCGTGCTCGCCCAGGGGCACGGCGCCTGGGCGGGCGCCGGACTGTCGCTCCTGCTCCTCGGGCTCGGCGCGGCTGCGCTCGCGGGGGCGACGGCGTTCGCCGCCCGCGCCGCCCGCGTGCCCGGCGCGGGCGGCACCACGCTGCGCGTCGCGGCAGCGACCCTCGTGGTGCTCGCCCTGGTGCTGCCCGCCGCCCAGGCGGCCGCACGGCTCGCCGGGTCCGGCAGCGTCGCGGCCGCGGGGCGCGACGACGTGCTGCACGTCTCCGCCACGGGCGCCGTGCCCGCCGTCGGCCAGCAGATGCAGGCGCCACCGCGACAGGCCCGGGTGCTGGAGGTGGGGGTGGACCCCGCGGGCGACGTCCGGTACGCGCTCCTGCGGGCCGACGGCTCCCAGCTCGCCGACTCCGCCGTCGCCGCGCGGGAGGCGAGCAGCGCGGACGCCGCGGCGGCAGCGGCGGCGGACGCGCTCGACGCCGCCGTCGCCGAGCTCGTCGCGGGCGCGGGCGACGGCGTCCCCGAACGGCTCGCCGCGCTCGGCATCGGTGCCGTCCAGGTACGCACCGACGACACGGGCGTCGGTGACCTCGTCGCGACGCTCGACCTCGTGCCCGGCCTGAGCCGCGTGACCGAGGGGCAGGCCGTCTCGGTCTGGCGCGTGTCCCCGGAGGACGGGCCCGCCCCCGGGTGGGCGCGCCTCGAGGAGGGCGGGGCCCCGGTGCAGGTGCTGCCGTCGGCGGGGACGCAGGTGCGGGCGGACCTCGCGGCCGGCGGCGTCGACCGCGTCGTCGTGCTCGCCGAGGCGGCCTCCCGGGGCTGGCACGCCACGCTCGACGGCCATCGCCTCGACCGCGTGCCGCCGGAGGAGACCGCCGGCCTCCAGGCGTTCGCCGTCGGGGCGGACGCCGGGCACCTCGTGGTGCGCTACGAGGCGCCGCACCGGACGGCGTGGCTCCTGGTCACGGCGTTCACGCTCGTGGTGTTCGCACTGCTGGCGCTCCCCGTCGGACGCAGGAGGACGCGATGAGCCGCAGGACCCTGACCGTGCCGCCCGTGGCGCGGCGCACCGCCGCGGCCGTGGGCGGCCTGCTGTGCGCGATGGCCGTCGCGGCGCTCGCGGTCACGGACGGGACCGTCGGCCCAGCGCCCCTCGTGCACGCGCCCGCCGACGCGCGGACCGTGCCCGTCGCCGCGGCCGAGACCGCGCTGGTCTGCCCCGTGCCCGCGAAGCTCGACCAGCCCGACGTCGGCGACGACGAGTTCAGCGCCGCGCCCGTCGCGCCCCGCTCGCGGCTGGCCGTCGCGGCGCTCGGGGCCGACGGCACGCCCGAGCTCGCGATGCCGGGTGGGGGCGCTGCCGAGGAGCTCGTCGGGCCGCTCGAGACGGGTCGCGAGGCGGCCGTCGCGGCGGGCGACCTGCCCGGCCCGCGCCTGCTGCGCGTCACCCCTGGCGGTGCGACGTACGCCGCGGGCACGGTCACCTCGGTGACGACCGGCGGCGACCTGCGCGGCATGATCGCCGGGCCCTGCACGCAGCCGGCCGTCGAGCACTGGCTCGTGGGCGGCGGCACCGCGGTCGGGTCGAGCGGCCGGCTCGTGCTGCAGAACCCCGGGCGCACCCCCGCCACCGTGGCCCTCGAGGCGTGGGGCGCCACCGGACCGGTCGCGCTGGGCAGCCAGGCGGTCGTCGTCGTGCCACCGGGCGAGCAGGTGGTGACGCAGCTGGAGGCCGTCGCGCCCGACCAGGCGCGGCTCGCGCTGCACGTGACCGCGGAGGGCGGGCGCGTCGGCGCGTCCGTGCAGCACCACCGGATCGAGGGGATCCTGCCCGCCGGCGCCGACCTCGTGACCCGTGGCAGCGCCCCCGCGCCGACGACGGCCGTGTCCGGCGTGGTCAGCACGGGCGAGGCCGTCGACGACGCGCACGCGCCGCGCCTCGACCTGCTCGCGCCGGGGGACCGCCCCGGCACCGCGCGTCTCGCCGTGCTCGGGGCGGACGGACCCGTGCGCCTGCGCGGCGGCGAGGAGGTGCCGCTCGAGGCGGGCCGGGTCACGACCGTGCCGCTCGGCGGGCTGCCCGAGGGCGCCTACACCGTGGTCGTGGACGCGGACGTGCCCGTCGTGGCCGGTGCCGCCGTCGACAGGGAGGGCGAGCCGGCGCAGGACGCCGTCGTCGGCGGGGACCCGTACGACCGGGCGTGGCTGAGCGGGCAGGCGGCCGACGGCGTGGTCGCCGACGGCGCGGCGGCCGTACCCCCGGACGCGTCGTTCGAGGTCGCGCTCGCCGGCGTGCCGGACAACCGGGATCCCGACCGCATCGACGACGCGTCGGGCACAGCCACGGTGAACCTGCGCGGCATCGGGCCCGACGGCGACGAGGCCTGGACACGGACCGTCGACGTCGAGGCCGGGCGCACCGTGCTCGTGGACGACCTCGGGGAACCGGGGGAGACGGTCGCCGTGGTCGCGGAGCAGCACGCGGGCGGGCCCGCCGTCGTCTGGTCCGTCACGCTCGCGGACGCCGACGACGACTCGCTGTTCTCGGTGCTGGCGCCGTCGGCCCCGCTCGCGGCGGGCGACGCGGTGCGGGTGCGGCGGGTCGACGCGGTGGGCTGACCGGCCCGGCCCTCAGGACCGGTCGCCGAAGTGCGGGTCGATCTCCTCGGGGGTGCGCGCCAGCAGGTGGGCCACCTGCTCGACCACGACGTCGCGCACGAGGTCGGCGAGGTCGTCGGTGTCGATGGCACGCACCTCGACCGGGCGACGGTAGACCACCACGCGCCCGGGCCGCCCCGCCTCCGCGGGGAAGAACCGGCCGAGCGGCACGCCGCCGTCCTCCCACGGCGCGGGGTCCGACGGCGGCACGTCCTCGACCGCGAACTCGGTGCCCCGCAGCTGCGTGGCCCACGTGCGGTCGAGGTCCTCGACCACGTCGAGCACGAGGTCGTCGAACTGCTGCGCCCGCGTGCGGTGCGCCGGGGTGCCGGGCGGGAACAACGGGCCGCGCATGCCGCGCCCGCGGCGGTCCCTGCGGCGCGGGCGGACGCCGTCGCCGTCGGGCGTCGCGGCCAGCCGGAGCAGGTCGGCCTGGAGGCCCTTGGGGAGGCCGGTCGTCTCCGCGCCGGGCGTCGGCGCGCCGGCGGACGAGCCGCTTGCGCTGCCGGGGCCGCGGTTCGGTCGTCGGTTACGGCCGCGAGATGAGAACGGGGGCACGTGTCCGACGATACGTCGGATCCACCCCCGCCCGCCGGACCCTCCGCGCTTCTTCGGTGTGCTGCCCGCTGAGATCTGGCTTCTGCGTCGAGATCTGGCTGTGTGCGGCCAGATCTCGGCACGGACACCAGATCTCACCGGCCGGCCCGGGGAGCTCCGGGGGTGGTCCCGGGGCCGTATCCGGCGTGTTCGCCACGTCGTGCCCGGTCAGGGCGTAGTCTCGGCGCGTGAGATCGGTGAGACAGTGTTCGCGCTCGGCCTGCACCAGTGCGGCCGTGGCGACGCTCACGTACGTGTACGCGGACTCGACCGCGGTGCTGGGTCCGTTGGCGCACCTGGCCGAGCCCCACAGCTACGACCTGTGCGCCGAGCACGCAGAGCGGCTGACGGCACCCCGCGGGTGGGAGGTGGTGCGTCTCATGCCGGAGTTCGAGGACGCCGGGCCGAGCCCGGACGACCTGTCGGCCCTTGCCGACGCCGTGCGCGAGGCCGGACGCGCGCGCCGCCCCGCCGAGCCGCCGTCGGTGACGGAGACCGCTCGCCGCGGCCACCTGCGCGTCCTCCGCGCGGACGACGCGCCCCAGGCCTGAACCGCAGCACTCAGCAGGTCACGGGACCCAGGCGCAGACCGCGTGGCCCGTGCCGGACAGCTCGAGGTTGCCGGCGTCGTGGGGCACGAAGACCGAGTCGCCGTGGGCCAGGCGCTGCGGGCCGCTCTCCGTACGGTCGGCGTGCAGCACGAGGTCGCCGTCGAGGCACAGCACGACGCGCGGGCCGGTCGAGGGCAGGACGGCGGCCTCGCTCGGGTCGACGTCGGCGGTCGTGAGGGCGAACTCCGTGACCGGCACGCGGTAGGTGCGCACCTGACCGCGGCTGCCCGCCGTGGTCACCTGGGGCGTGGACGGCTGCTGCGGGGCGAACACGGTGCACGCGACGAGGTTCTCCTCGTCGACGAGCTTGGTCGTCAGCCCCGCGCGCAGCACGTTGTCGGAGCTCGCCATGATCTCGATGCCGAGCCCCGACAGGTAGGCGTGCACGACGCCGGCGGGCGTGAACGCCGCCTCGCCGGGCTCGAGCGAGAACCGGTTCAGCATGAGCGAGGCGATCGCGCCCGGGTCGCCGGGGTGCTGGTCGGCGAGATCGATCACCGTGCGGTCGGCGCGCTCGAACGGCGAGCCAGCCGCCAGCCGGGCCCGCACCGAGTCGAGCGTGGCCTCGATGTCGGCGGCGCACTCCTCCTGCGACCGGGCGGACAGCAGATGGCTGAACGCTGCGCGCATGCCGTCGTGGCCGCGGTCGTGCAGCAGGGCCGCCCGCACGCCCTCGACCAGCTCGCCGTCGATGCCGTCGAGCACGTCGAGGATGGTGCGCGGCGTGCGGAACCCGGCGAGGCCCTCGAACTGCGTCAGGGCCACGACCATCTCGGGCTTGTGCTGGTCGTCCTTGAACGAGCGCTTCGGTGACGTCAGGGGCAGGCCCGCCTTGTTCTCCCGGGCGAAGCCCTGGCGGGCCTGCCGCGGCGACGGGTGCACCTGGAGCGACAGCGCCTTGCCCGCGGCCAGCACCTTCATGAGGTACGGCAGGCGCGGGCCGAACTGCTCCGCCACGCGGTGGCCGAGCGTCTGCACCGGTGCCTCGGTGACCAGGCGGTCGAGGGCGACGTCCTCGTCCTCGACGACCGTGACCGAGGGCGCGCTGGCGTGCGCACCGAGCCACAGCTCCGCCTGCGGCTGCCCGTCCGGCTCGGTGCCGAGCAGGTGCGGGATCGCGTCGACGGAGCCCCAGTCGTACCGCTGGATCGTGTTCGTCAGCGGTAGCGGGGCATGGAACTGGGCCACGGCAAGCACCGCGTAAGGGTATCCCGCAGGCGCCGGGCGGGGGCCTGGACCCGGCCCGGCGCCCGGCTCAGGACGTCGGCCGGTGCGCCCGCAGGCCCGCGACCGCCGGTGCGCCGCGACCCGCAGGGTCCGCGACCGCGAGCAGGCCGGTCACCAGGGCACCGAAGTCGCTCGGGGAGTGCTGGTCCTCGAGGTGCCGCGCCGCCGCGCGCACCCGCTCCGCGCGTTCTTCGGGGTGGGTCTCCAGGTGCCGGACGAGCTCCAGCACGTCGGCGGGCTCCGCGTACACGGCCGCCTCGCCGTAGAACGGGCGGAAGCGCTCGGGGACGATCACCACGCCGCCCGCGGCCAGGGCGCGGGTCAGGTACGCCGGCGGCCGCGTGACGACGTCGGTGGGGAAGCACGGGACGTAGTCGAGCTGCTCCAGCACCTCGCGCTGCGAGAGGTCGCCGTTGCGGAAGATCAGCCAGTCGGTCGGCGGCCGGAGGGAGGGCTCGCGTCCGACGACCCGCGGGGCGTGCTCGAGCGCGCCGAGCAGGCGGACGTCCACGTCGTCCGCGACGGGGTACGCGGCGAGGAAGTCGTCGTCGGACGACGGCCAGAGCTCGGCGCCCTCGAACGAGGCGAAGCCGACGACCGGCAGCTCGGACGGCGTCCGCCGCCTGCGGGCCGACCACAGCCGGGGCACGACCGGGTCGACCGCGTCGCCGTCGTGGACGACCAGGCCCGGCACGTGCTGGAGCTCTGCCCGGACCTCGGGGTTCGCCGGGACCCACGTGGGCTCGGAGCCGAACAGGTCGCGGGCGGCTGCCGTCACGTCCTGCGCGGACCAGAGCGCGCCGCTCGTCGACTCGGAACCCCCGTGGTGGGCGAGGATCGCCACCCTCTCCGCGACGACGGCGTGCGGTTCGGTCGTCGGCAGCTGGAGCACCGCGGGGTCGTGGACGAGCAGCAGGCGCGTGCGCACCTCGTCGGTCGGCAGCACGTGGTCCACGGTGCCGTCGTCGACGAGCCGGCGGAACTCGGGCGACAGCGGCCGGGACGTCGGGACCGGTCGGCCGACGAGCTCCATCTGCATCATCCCGACCCGCAGGCCCTGCTCGACGAGGGCGACGAGCTCGTCGTACAGCGGTACGGCGGTGGCGGAGTCGGCCCGGTAGTCACCGGCCAGGATCACGTCGGGAGCCGGCGGCACGACGGCGACCCCCGTGTTCCGGGTGAACCGCTGCGGCGCGGGGAACGCCCGCCGCGCCGGGTCGGCCGGGAGGAACGGGTCGGCACCGGCCCGGATCCGTGCGTGCCAGTTCTTGAAGGACTCCGTGTACTCGCGCCGGGACGGGTGCACCCAGCCCGCGCGGAAGTCGCCGCGGGACAGCGACCCTGCCGTCAGCCGGACGAAGGCGAGCTGGTCCCTGAGCAGGATCTGCTCGCCCGGCACGGCTGCCGCGAGCCGTTCGATGAACTCGGTGTCGGCGCTCTTGCGCACCGGGTCGAACCCGCCGAGGCGGTCGACGACAGCCCGGCGGAACATCAGCGACGACGCGTTCTTGCGGCTCGTCGCCATCCCCAGGTGCTGGAACCCGAGGTCCTCGGTGCACCGCACGGACCGGCTCATCGTCGAGTGCACCGTGCCGCTCTCCAGCATCGGCCGCACCTGGCGCTCGATCCGCTCGGGGTGCGACCAGTCGTCGGAGTCCTGGAACGTGACGAACTGCCCGCGTGCCTCCTGCAGGGCGCGGTTCCGGGCGGCGTAGGTCCCGCGGTTCTCCGGCTGGACCACCACCCGTACCCGGTCGTCGAGGTCGGCCACCTCGGCAAGGATGTCCGCATACGCGGGCCCCGAGGCGTCGTCGAGGACGAGCAGCTCGATGTCGCCCCACGTCTGGTCGAGGACGGACCGCACGGCCGAGAAGATCTCGGGGCCGGGCTGGAACGCCGACATCACGACGGTGACGAGGGCCCCGCCCTCGGTCCCGGCGGGCCCCGGCGCGGCGAGCGTGTCGAACGGCGTCGCACCGGTCCCGGTCAGGCGGACCGGGCGCACGTCCCAGCGCCCCAGGAGGTCGTCGAGCGTGCTCTCCCACTCCGGGCCGCCGAGGCCGTGCCGGGCCGCGGCGAGGTCGATCGCGAGGGTGAGGCGGTCGTCCTCACGGAGCTCCTGGACGGCGGTGAGCTCGGCCTCCAGCTCGTCGGTCGCGCCCGTGAGCTGGAGCAGCTGCAAGTAGAGGCGCGCCTCGTCGGGGCGCCACGTCGCACCCGGCGACAGGTGCCTGGCGACGCGGTAGAGGTGCGCTGCGTCGACGAGGTCGGTCGGGGCGAGGTTCTGGTAGCCGACGGCCATGGCGAGCGCGCGCCACCAGCCGGCGCGTCGGCGCCCGTAGCGCGCGGCCTCCGTCACGGAGGTGCGCGCGGTGTCCAGGAGCTCCTCGTAGGTCAGCTGGGGTGCGATCCCCGCGGCGATGACCCGCCTGAGCCCGTCGGACCGGGTCCGACCGGCCGTGTGCGCCATCGCACGCAGGTGGTCGCGGCGTCGGGTGATCTGTCGGGCCAGCTCGCGGGCGACGTCGGCGTCGACGTGCCGGACGCCGGCGCTGGGGTCAGCGGCTGAAGTTGCTGGGGTGGTCAAGGGGTTTCCCTTCAGAAAAACCTGAGGGACCGGGGCCTCAGGCGCCTCATCTTCACCGGTCGGGACGGAACCTGACAACTTCCTTCGGCCGACGTTTCGGCACGTGGTGAAATCGTGGGTGATTTCGGCGATACTCGACGTAGATGCTGACTCGATCAGGTGTCGATCGGCCGTATCGTGCGGCCCGCAAGGTCAGGTCCCGCGCCGGGTGCGCCGTAGGATGCTGACGCCGTGAGCTGCTCGCCCCCAATGTCGGGCCGCGGGCCCCAGGCCTCACGGATCCACACAGGAGAGGCACACGGAATGTCGAAGTTGGTCGTCGTGGGGCTCGGGTACGTCGGCCTGCCCCTGGTGCAGGCAGCGGTCCGAGCGGGGTACGACGTGACCGGGCTGGACGTCAACGCGGGGGTCGTCGCCGACCTCAACGCCGGGCGGTCCCACGTGGACGACCTGTCCGACGACGCGATCGCAGAGCTGCTCGCGCACGGGTTCACGGCCTCGGCCGACGAGGCCGTGATCGCGGGGGCGGACGTCGTCGTCGTGTGCGTGCCGACCCCGCTGTCGCCGGACGGCGGTCCCGATCTCGGTGCCGTGACGGGGGCGACGCACGCCATCGCCCGCAACCTCCGGCCCGGGACGCTCGTGGTGCTCGAGTCGACCACGTACCCGGGGACCACCGAGGAGGTGGTGCAGCCGATCCTCGAGTCCGTCAGCGGGCTCAGCGCGGGCACCGACTTCCACCTCGCGTTCTCTCCTGAACGCATCGACCCGGGCAACCCGGTCTACGGGATGCACAACACGCCAAAGGTCGTGGGTGGCTCGACCCGGGAGGCCTCGACGCTCGCGGCGGACTTCTACGGGAAGTTCGTGGAGACGGTCGTGGTCGCCAAGGGCACGCGGGAGGCCGAGACCGCCAAGCTCCTGGAGAACACGTACCGGCACATCAACATCGCGCTGGTGAACGAGATGGCCCGGTTCTGCCACGACCTGGGCATCGACCTGTGGGACGTCATCGAGCTCGCCAAGACCAAGCCCTTCGGCTTCCAGGCGTTCTACCCCGGACCCGGCGTCGGCGGGCACTGCATCCCGATCGACCCGAACTACCTGAGCCACAACGTGCGGTCCCGGCTCGGCTACCCGTTCCGCTTCGTGGAGCTCGCCCAGGAGATCAACGCGACGATGCCGTCGTACGTCGCCCGCCGGATCCAGGACCTGCTCAACGAGGACAGCAAGTCGCTGCGCGGCTCCACCGTCCTGCTGCTCGGCGTCACGTACAAGCCGGACATCGCCGACCAGCGCGAGTCGCCGGCGCGCCCGCTCGGCGCGGCGCTGCTCGCCCAGGGCGCGAACGTGGCGTTCCACGACCCGTCGGTCGAGGAGTGGCAGGTCGCCTCGACGAGCCTGACCCGGGTCGCCGACCTGGACCAGGCGGTGGCGGACGCCGACCTGGTGGTGCTCGTGCAGAACCACCGTTCGTACGACGTCGACGCCCTGGCCCAGGCGTCCAGGCGGTTCTTCGACACGCGCGGTGCGGCGACCGGGAACACGGTGCACCGCCTGTGACGGGTCCGGCCGCACCGACGACGACAGCGCCAGCCCCCACCCGGGGGACCGGAGCCCGCGGCGCCTTCCGCTCCGACATCGAGGGGCTCCGGGCGGTCGCGATCGGGCTGGTGCTGCTGTACCACGCGGACGTGCCGTTCCTGCCGGGCGGGTACGTCGGTGTCGACGTGTTCTTCGTCGTCTCCGGGTACCTGATCACCGGCCTGCTCGTGCGCGAGGTGGAGCGCTCGGGCCGGGTCTCGTTGGCCCGGTTCTACGCACGGCGCGCCAAGCGGCTGCTGCCTGCCGCGGCGCTGGTCCTCGTGACGTCGGCGGTCCTGACCTGGGCCACCGCCTCGGTGGTCCAGTGGCGGACGTTCGCCCACGACATCGTGGCGGCCGCTCTCTACGTGGTGAACTGGCGCCTGGCAGGCCGGTCGGTGGACTACCTCGCGGAAGGCACCGGCGCCTCGCCGGTCCAGCACTTCTGGTCGCTCGCCGTCGAGGAGCAGTTCTACATCGTCTGGCCGTTGGTCCTCGTCGTCGTGGCCCTCGTCGCCCGGCGCAGCGGCAGGTCGGTGCGGCCCCTCATGGGCGCGGGGCTCGCCCTGATCGTCGTCCCCTCGTTCGTCTGGGCCGTCGCGACGGCGGGCAGCCCTTCCGGGTTCTTCGTCACGACCACGCGGCTCTGGGAGCTGGGCGTCGGCGCGCTCGTCGCCGTGGCGGGAGCCCGGGTGCTCGCCCGGCCCGTCGCGCGCGCCACGGGGGTCGTCGGGCTGGTGCTCGTCGTCGGGTCCGCCGTGCTGCTCGACCACACCACGCCGTGGCCCGGTACCTGGACGCTGCTCCCCGTGCTCGGCACGGCCGCCGTGATCTTCGCGGGCGCCGCGCACGAGCAGGGCGCCCCGCGGGTGCTGCGGCTGCGCCCCGTCGTGTGGGTCGGCGGCCTCTCCTACTCCCTGTACCTCTGGCACTGGCCGCTGCTCGTCGCCGCCGAGAACGTGGTGGACGACCTGTCCGTGCCCGCTCGGCTGGCGGTCGTGGCGTTCGCGGTGGTCCCCGCGTGGCTCTCGCTCCGGTTCGTGGAGAACCCCGTGCGTTTCTCGACGCGCCTCGGACGCTCCGACAAGGCCACCCTCGGGGTGGGCGCAGGCCTGACCGCCATGGGTGTGGTGACGGGGCTCCTGCTCGCGGCGGCGGTTCCGAGCATGCCCGCAGGGGCCGCCGGCCCCGGTGCCGCGTCGCTCGTGACGCGCAACGGGCACGTGACCCCGCCGGAGACGGTCGCGGACGAGGCGTTCGCACCGTCGCCCGACGTCGCGACCGACGACCTCTCCCTGCCGTACGACGACGGGTGCGACGTGCGGATGGAGGAGACGGACCTCAAGCTCTGCGCCTACGGCGACCCCGAGGGGAGCAGGACCGTCGTCATGGCAGGCGACTCCAAGGTGCTCCAGTGGTTCACGCCCGTCGAGGCGATCGCGCGGGAGAACGGGTGGCGCCTCGTGCTGGCCACCAAGTCCGCGTGCGGGTTCGCCGGGGCGATCCGCCCCGGGGCGGACGGCGCGCCGTACACGGCCTGCGGGGAGTACAACGAGGCGCTGCTGGCCGAGCTCCTGCGGCTCCGCCCCGACGCCGTGATCACGTCCCAGGTCCACGACACCGCCTTCGACGCCGCCGGCGAGCTGACCAGGGACGCGATGGTCGACGGCCTCTCGTCGTACTGGTCGCAGCTCGAGGAGGCAGGGACCGACGTGATCGCGCTGCTCGACAACCCGCCGCCGCACGACGTGCCCGGCAGCGACACCGAGGTCTACATGTGCGTGGCCGAGCACCCCACGGAGCTCGACCGGTGCGTCTTCGAGCGGACCGGTACCGCGGAGACGACCTGGGCGGCGGCACAGGTCGCCGCCGCGGAGCGCGTCCGGGGGGGGGTCGACGTCGTCGACATCAACGATCTTCTGTGCACCACGGAGGTCTGCCCCCCGGTCATCGGGGGCGTCCTCGTCTACCGGCAGGGCTCACACATCACGGACACGTACGCGGGGTCGGTCGCACCGGTCCTCGCGTCACGGCTCGTGCCGCTCGTCGGCGAGGGCTGAGGCGTCGGCGTGTCCATCCACGAAACCTCAGAAGGGGACAGTCCCATGCGTCGTCCGTCCGTGTTCAGTCTGGTGATCCTTGTACTCGCCCTGGTGGGCGCGGCCGCGGCGGCCGCGGCCGCCGTCGACGGCTCCGTCGCGCTGGTCCTGACGGGCGTCGGTCTCGTCCTGCTCGCCGCCGCGGCGTACCTGGCCGACGTGCGGGCGCAGGCGAGCCGCCGCTCGCTCGAGCTGGTGGTCGAGCGGGGTCTCCAGGCCCTGAGGCAGGAGCTGGCCGAGGTCGCCGCGCGCCAGGACGTGGCCGACGTCACCGATCGGCTCGACCGCCTCGACGCCCGGCTCGACCGGGCACAGCGCCGGCTCGTCGCGACGGCGGAGGCGACGCGCCTGGAGACGGCGGAGCGCGCGGCCCGCATGGTCGGCTGACCGGCGGCGCGCGTCCGGTCGGCGACGTCCTGCGACGGCAGACGTGCCGCGACCGGGCGCGTAGGCTGACCGCGTGGCAACGGACCTCTCGCAGATCTTCAAGGCGTACGACGTCCGGGGAACCGTCCCGGACCAGCTCTCCCCGCAGGTCGCGCGGGCGATCGGCCGGGCCTTCGCCCGCGCCGTCGTGCTGCCCGACGCGGCGGCGTCCGGCCGTGCGGCCGCCGTCGTCGTCGGCCACGACATGCGGGAGTCCGGGCCCGGGCTGGTGGAGGCGTTCGCAGCGGGCCTGACCGCCGAGGGGGTCGACGTGACCCGCATCGGGCTGTGCTCCACCGACGGGCTGTACCACGCCTCCGGCGTGCTCGGTCTGCCGGGCGCGATGTTCACCGCCAGCCACAACCCCGCGTCCTACAACGGGATCAAGCTGTGCCGCTCCGGCGCCCGCCCCGTCGGCGAGGCCACGGGACTCGCCGACGTCCGCGAGATCACCCGGGTGATCCTCGACGACAGCGAGACGGCCCCCGGGACCGGGACCGGGACCGGGTCCGGGTCCGGGACGGTGACCGACCGGGACACCCTCGCCGACTACGCCGCCTTCCTGCGCGGCCTGGTCGACCTGTCCGGCCTGCGTCCGCTCAAGGTCGTGGTCGACGCGGGCAACGGCATGGGCGGGCTCACCGTCCCGGCCGTGCTCGGCGACGCGGCGGGCCTGCCCGCGCTGCCCCTCGACATCGTGCCGCTCTACTTCGAGCTGGACGGGACCTTCCCCAACCACGAGGCCAACCCGCTGGAGCCCGCGAACCTGGTGGACCTGCAGACCGCCGTCGTGGCGAACGAGGCCGACCTCGGGCTCGCCTTCGACGGGGACGCCGACCGCTGCTTCGTGGTGGACGAGCGCGGGGTGCCGGTCTCGCCGTCGGCCGTCACGGCCCTGGTGGGCCTCCGTGAGGTGGAGAAGGAGAAGGCTGCGGGCCGCACGCCCACGGTGATCCACAACCTGATCACCTCGCGTGCCGTGCCCGACCTCCTGTCGGCGGCGGGGGCCGAGCTCGTCCGCACCCGCGTGGGCCACTCCTTCATCAAGGCGGAGATGGCGGATCGGGACGCGGTCTTCGGCGGGGAGCACTCTGCCCACTACTACTTCCGGGACTTCTTCTTCGCCGACACCGGCATGCTCGCCGCGATGCACGTGCTGGCCGCCCTCGGCGAGCAGCAGCACCCGCTGTCGGCGCTCGCCGAGATGTACGAGCCGTACGTCGCCTCGGGCGAGATCAACTCGACCGTGCCCGACGCCGCCGAGGCGACGCGGCGGGTGCTGGACGCCTACCGGACCGCGTACCCGGCGATCGTGGTGGACACGCTCGACGGCGTTACCGTGTCCCACTGGGACGACCACCCGCAGTGGTGGTTCAACCTCCGGGCCTCGAACACCGAGCCGCTGCTGCGGCTCAACGTCGAGGCCGCGGACGAGGACATCATGGTCAAGGTGCGCGACGACGTCCTGTCGCTCGTGCGTGCCGAGGCCGACGAGGCAGGAGGAGCGGCATGAGCAGCGACCCGACCGTCCCGCTGGACCCGTGGGTGCGGGAGATCCTGCGCTGCCCCGTGACGGGCTCGCGGCTCGTCGACGGCACCGGGCCCGACGGCGCGCCCGAGCTGCACTCGACCGACCCGCAGCGGCCCCTGGCCTACCCGGTGCGCGACGGCATCCCGGTGCTGCTGGAGTCGGACGCCCGGGCGCTCTGAGCCCAGGTGGAGCAGCGTCATCCGGGTTCGGAGCCGGACTTGCAGCCTGCCTCCGCGGTCGACCGGATTCTCGCCTCCGGCGTGTTCGACGTCGGGTGGTACGGGCTCCAGGCGGGCCGGACCTTCGCGGACGCGGCGGAGGCGGTGAGCCACTACCTCGACGAGGGCCGGTCGGCGGGCTGGTCACCGCACCCCCTGTTCCTGCCCGCGCGCGTCGACCCGCGCCGGTGGGACCAGCCGGGGACCGACCCCCTCGTGGCCTACCTCGACGGCGCCCACGGCACCTGGGCGGCGTCGACGTCGCCGCTCTTCGACCCGGCGGGCGCCCGCGACGTCCGGCGGCCCGACCGGGCGCCGCTCGTGCTCTGGCTGCGGGACGGTGACCCGGACGCAGTGCTTCCCGCGCCCGACGCCGGCTGGCTGTGCGACGGCGTCACCCTCACCGACGTGCGCGAGGCGCTGCGGGCGCAGGTGGCCGACGGCGCCCCGGAGGGTGGCCCCGTCGACGAGACCGTCCCGGGCCTGCTGAGCGTCGTGGTCACGGACTGCGCCACGACGTCCGACGTCCTCGCGGTGCTCGGGACGCTCGACTCCGTGGCACGGGGTGCGGACGACCGGCGGGCACCGTCCGTCGAGCTCGTCCTCGTGCGACCGGAGGGCCCGGACCAGGCAGCGGTCGGCCTCGCGCTGGCCCGGCTCGCCCGCTGGGACGTCCGGGTCGTGCCCGCGGCCGGGTCCGCGCTCACGGCGGTGGCAGAGGCCGTGCACCGTGCGCGCGGCGAGCACACGCTCCTGATGTCGGCGCGGGACCGGTTCACGGACGGTGCGCTCGCCGACTGGTGCGCCGCGCTCGCGGAGTCGGACGCCGCCGCCGTGCACCCGCTCGTGCTCGACGCCAGGCTCCTGGTGCACGACGCCGGCGTCGTCTACGCGCCCCACGGCGCCGACCCGGTCCGCTTCCTCGGCGGGATGCACCCGGACGCCGTGACGTGGCCCGGCGGGCCGTTCCGTGTGCCGGGCGCTCCGGTGCCGCTGCTGGCGCGCACGGGCTCGGTGCGCGGCGCCCTGGACGACGGCCCGCCGATCGGGGACCTGTGGGGCGACGTGAGCCTGTCCCAGCGACTGGCCGCGCGCGAGGACCGGCCCGTGGTCGTCGTCCCCGGCCTCGTGGCGACACGGGCCCGCGGGGCCGTGTCGTTCGACGACTCGCCCCGGGCGGCGGACGACCTGCTCGCGTTCCGGCGGGACTGGCGCCCGGTGCCGCCGGGGTCGACGCGTCTCGCCGAGACCTTCGGGCTGGCCCCGGTGTTCGTGGGCGTCTCGGCCCTGACCGCACCCGACGACCGGCGGTCGTGGACGCGGGCGCTGTGGCTCCCTGCCGCGGGACGGGCCGCCGCCGACGTCGTCGAGGCCCCGCCGTCGCTGCGCTGGGCGATCAAGATCGCGGCACCGCCGACCGACCGCGCCCGCCAGTGGGGCGACCTCCACTTCGCCACGTCGCTGGCGGACGCGCTGCGCGACCTCGGGCAGCGCGTCGTCGTCGACCGCCGCCCCAACGACGCGCGCTTCACCTCCTACACCGACGACGTCGTCCTGGCGCTGCGTGGTCTCGTCCCCGTGACCCTGCCCGCCGACGTGACCCGCGTCGCGTGGGTGATCAGCCACCCCGACGCGGTGACGGGGCGCGAGCTCGCGACCTACGACCTCCGGTACGCGGCGAGCCGCGCCTGGGCGCACGACGCGTCCACAAGGTGGGGCCTGCCGGTCCGCCCCCTGCTGCAGTGCACCGACCCGAACCGGTTCCACATCGACGACGAGCCCGTCCCCGAGGTGGTCGGCAAGGCGGTGTTCGTGGGGAACTCCCGTGGTGTCGTCCGCCCCGTGGTCGTGCACACGGCCGAGACCGGGACGCCGCTCGTCGTCTACGGAGACCGCTGGGAGGAGTTCGTGCGCCCCGAGGTGATCGCGGGGACCTACGTCCCCAACGACGTCCTGCGCCGGTACTACCGGTCGGCGGACTGGGCGCTCAACGACCACTGGCCGGACATGCGGGAGCGCGGCTTCGTCTCCAACCGGGTGTTCGACGTCCTCGCGTCGGGGGGTCGGCTGCTCACGGACGACGTCGAGGGCCTGGACGACGTCACCCGCGGGGTGCTCCCGGAAGGCGGGCTGCCGCGCTTCCGGACCAGCGACGAGCTGGACGCCCTGCTCGCGCAGGGGAGCGGCGCCTGGTACGACGAGGCGTCCCTGCGTGCGCTGTCCGACCACGTCCGCGCGGAGCACAGCTTCGGCGCGCGGGCGCGGGTGCTGCTCGAGGACGTGCTCACCCACCGCGCCGCCTCGTGCGACTAGGATTGCAGCGCTTCGCGCATTCGCCCACTCACGGAGACCTCATTGCACACGCCACCACTCGTCTCGATCATCCTGCCGGTGCACAACGACGAGACCTGGATCGGGAACGCGCTCGACAGCTGCCTGCGGCAGACGAACGAGCAGTTCGAGGTCATCTGCGTGGACGACGCGTCGACGGACGGCACGGCCGCCGTCGTCGAGGGCTACCAGGCACGGGACGAGCGCGTCCGGTTGATCCGGCTGGAGCAGAACGGCTCCGCGTTCCAGGGTCGGCGGGCCGG
>DATGOB010000162.1:0-6128 GCA_036010205.1 Promicromonospora sp.
CGCGGCGACGTGCGACATCTTGTGCTGCTCGCGCTCCTGCAGTGCGGAGTGCTGGTCGATGACGGTCTGCCGCCGCCGCGAGCGGGGCCGCATCTCGTCGGTGAACACGGTCGCCGCCGAGGCGATCGCTGCCTCGATCAGCTCCCACGGCGTCGCGCCGTCCGGGGACTCGTCGATGCCCTGCAGGAACGCCGCACCGAGCATCTCCTGGCCGTCGAACAGCACCTCGCGCTTGTCCGCGAAGTGCCGGAAGAACGTGCGCTCCGTGAGGCCGACCGCCGCAGCGATGTCCGCCGCCGTCGTCTGCTCGTAGCCGCGGCTCACGAAGAGGTCGAGGGCGGCGTCCTGCAGTCGTCCGCGCGTTCCGGGTTGCCATCGGGCCATGGGTCCAGTCTAGGTGATGACAGTGACTGACTTGAGGGCGTACAGTCATGTCTGTGACTGACGTCAGTCACAGACATCATCGGAGGTATGACCATGCATGTATTCGTCACCGGAGGCTCCGGCTGGATCGGCTCCGCGTCCGTGGACCAGCTCCTCGCCGACGGCCACACCGTGACGGCGCTCGCCCGGTCGGACGCGTCGGCGTCGGCCCTCGAGGCGAAGGGCGCCACCGTGGTCCGCGGAGACCTGGACGACCTCGACGTCCTGCGCCGCGGGGCCGACGCCGCCGAAGCCGTGCTGCACCTCGCCAACAAGCACGACTTCGCGAACCCGGCCGCCACGAACGCGGCCGAGCGGGCCGCCGTCCAGACGCTCGGCGACGCGCTCGCCGGCAGCGGCCGCCCCTTCCTCGTGGCGGCGGGCATCGCGGGAGTCGTGCAGGGCCGGCCGGCCACCGAGGCGGACGCCGCGCCCTTCCACGGCCCGGACTCTCCGCGCGGCGGCAGCGAGAACCTCGCACTCGAGCTCGTCGAGAAGGATGTGCACGCGGTCGCGCTGCGGTTCGCGCCGTCCGTGCACGGCCGCCGCGACCACGGGTTCATGGCGGTGCTGCACGACGTCGCACGCCGCACCGGCGTCGCCGCCTACCCGGGCGACGGCACCAACGCCTGGGCCGCCGTGCACCGGTCCGACGCCGCCCGGCTCGTCTCGCTCGCGCTGTCCAAGGCGCCCGCCGGGGCCCGGGTGCACGCGACCGCGGAGGTCGGCGTGCCGACCCGCGACATCGCCGAGGCGATCGGCGGCGCGCTCGGCCTGCCTGTGGCATCCGTCCCGTCCGAGCAGGTGATCGAGCACTTCGGGTGGATCGGCGGCTTCTTCGGCCAGGACCTGCGCGCCACGAGCACGACGACGCGGCAGCAGCTCGGCTGGGAGCCCACCGGCCCGGTGCTGCTCGAGGACATCGCCGCGGGCGCCTACACAGCGGGCTGACGCCTGCTGCCCGAGCCCGCCGCTGCCGTCGGCAGCCTGCTGAGATCTGGTGTCTGCGTCGAGATCTGGCAGTGCACGGCCAGATCTCGACGTGAACACCAGATCTCAGCGGCGCGCACGTACAGCGGCGCGCGTGGCCGCAGCGGCGCGCACGTACGCTCACCTCATGAGCACGACGACCGCCGCCACCCCGCGCGAGGCGGACAACCTGCGCCTGCTCCGGGTCCGCGACGCCATCGACCGGGGCTACGCGGAGCCGCTCGATGTGGCGGCGCTGGCCGCCGTCGCGCACGTGTCGCCGTCGCACCTCATCCGCGCGTTCAAGGCCGCCTTCGGGGAGACGCCGCACCGGTATCTGCAGCGGCGTCGGATCGAGCGGGCCATGGCGCTGCTGCGCGAGACGGTCACGCCCGTGACCGAGGTGGCGTTCGCGGTGGGGTTCCAGAGCCTCGGTACGTTCAGCCGCACGTTCAGCGAGATCGTCGGTTCGTCGCCCACCACGTACCGCCGGACCGCCGCGCCGCTGCTCGCGCCGGGCTGCTTCACGCGCGCCTGGACCCGTCCGGCGACGGGAGCCGCGCGGGGCTGACGGGTACGGGATCGAGCAGTTTCGGAGAAGCGCCCCGGCCCGGCTGCGACCACGATGGGCCCATGCTGACTTCCATCGCCATCACCCCAGTTCGCGTGCTCGACCAGCAGGAGGCCCTCGACTTCTACGTCGGCAAGCTCGGGTTCGAGGTGAGCGCCGACGTCGACATGGGCTTCATGCGCTGGCTCACGATCTCGCTGCCCGCCGACCCCGACCGCCACCTGCTCCTGGAGGTACCCGCGCCGCCCGCGCTGAGCGAGGACTCGGCCGCACAGGTCCGTGACCTGCTCACCCGGGGCGCCCTCGGCGCCGCCTGCATCCTCAACACCGACGACTGCCAGGCCGAGTACGAGCGCCTCACCGCGCTCGGCGTCGAGTTCACCGAGCTGCCGACCCGGCAGCCCTACGGCATCGACGCCGCGCTGCGCGACCCGTTCGGCAACCACATCCGCCTCACCGAGCCGGCGCGGGGTCCGGTCGAGGTGACGCAGGAGGACATCGAGCGCTGGAGCAGGGAGGCCCCCCAGCGCTGAGCTGCGGCCTTCGACCTCCCTGGATCGTCTTCGAGACCGACGTTGCTCGGCTTTGACGACGCTCAAAGCCGAGCAACGTCGGTCTCGAAAGCGATCAGCGGCAGCCGCCCGCTGCGTCAGGCGGGCCGGTCCGCCGCCACGTCCAGGATCCACGTCACGCCGAAGCGGTCCGTGAGCATGCCCGACGCCGGCGCCCATGCCGACGGCCCGTACTCCTCGACGACGGTCGCGCCCTCGGCCAGGCCCTTCCACAGCGCGCCGACCTCCTCGACACCGTCGCCCCGTACCGACACGAAGAACGGCTCGTCGGTGAGGGTCGCGCCGTTCTCGCGGCGGGTCGTCGGCGTGCCGACGGGGCGGTCCTCGCCCGGGATGTCGTAGGCCATGATGCGGAAGCCGTTCTCGGCGACGACCTGGCCGAACACGACCCTGTCGGCGCCGGGCGCGTCCGCGGGCACGCCGACGTCGCCGTAGGTGGTGACGAGCAGCTGCCCCCCGAACACGGCGTGGTAGTGCTCGAGGGCTGCCCGGGCCTGACCGCGGAAGTTCAGGTGGGGCACGGTGGTGATCGACATGTCGACCGTCCTTTGCGGAGAGGGGGACGCCGCCGGAGGTCCCGGCGACAGACCCACCCTCCCGGCAGTTCCGGACAGGGAACGTCCGGTACTCGTGACAGTCTGGACGGCATGCCGATCGCCGACGCGACCACGACGTCGTCCCGCCTGCTCGCCCTGCTGTCTCTGCTGCAGGCGCGCCGGGACTGGCCGGCGGAGCGCCTCGCCGGCCGGCTCGGCGTGAGCGAACGCACCGTGCGCCGCGACGTCGACCGGCTGCGCGAGCTCGGCTACCCGGTCCAGGCGACCAGAGGGCCGGAGGGCGGTTACCGGCTCGGTGCCGGTTCCGAGCTCCCGCCCCTCCTGTTCGACGACGAGCAGGCCGTCGCCCTCGCCGTCGCCCTCCGGACCGCCGTGACCACGGGGGCCGACGTCGAGGACGCCGCCGCCCGCGCGCTCGCGACGTTGCGCCAGGTGCTGCCGTCGAGGCTGCGGCAGCGGGTCGACGCGCTCGAGCTGTCGGCGGGCCGCCCGGCCGGTGTGTCCGTCGGCACCGGCGTCCTCGTCGCGCTGAGCGCCGCCGTCCGCCGCCGGGAGGAGGTGCGGTTCGACTACCGCGTGCCCGGCCGCCCGGACGACGGCGACGGCCCGCCGCGCCGGGTCCAGCCGCACCACGTCGTGGCCCGCGACGGGCGCTGGTACGTCGTCGGCTGGTCACCCGCGCGGGACGACTGGCGGGTCTACCGCGTCGACCGGATGGAGCTCCGCGTGCCCAACGGCCCCCGGTTCACGCCGCGGGAGGTGCCCGGCGGGGACGTCGCGGCCTTCCTGACGGCGCGCTTCACGGGTTCGGGTGACCCCGGGCCCCGCGCCGCGGGGTGGGCGTGCCGCGGCGAGGTGGTGCTCGACCTGCCCGTCGAGCGGGTGGCACCGTTCGCGCAGGACGGCGTCGTCGAGGCGCTCGGCCCTGACCGGACACGGCTCGTGGCGGGTGCCTGGAGCTGGGCGGCGCTGGCTGCGAGCCTGCTGCGGTTCGACGCCGACGTCGAGGTGGTCGGCCCGCCCGAGCTTCGCGCGGCGTTCGCGGACGTGGCGGTCCGGGCGAGCCGCGCGGCGTCGTCGGGCGGCGGCTGATCCTGTCGCGAACGTGCCTCGAGGCCGGCGTCTCCCGGGTCCGCGAGCACGCAGGACCGAGAGACGCCGACCTCGAGGCGGGGGCGACGCCGACGCGTCAGGCGACCGTGGCGTCCACCGTCACGTCGATGTTCCCGCGCGTCGCGTTCGAGTACGGGCACACCTGGTGGGCGGCCTCGACGAGGCTGTCGGCCGTGGCCTGGTCCACCCCGGAGAGCTCGACGTGCAGTGCGGCGCTGAGGCCGTAGGCACCGCCCTCGGTCGGGTGGATGCCGACCTCGGCGATGACGGCGGAGTCGGCGATCGTGATCTTCTGTGCGGCCGCGACGCCCTTGAGGGCGCTGTGGAAGCAAGAGGCCCAGCCGGCGGCGAAGAGCTGCTCGGGGTTGGTGCCGCCGCCGGGGCCGCCCATGGCCTTCGGCACGGCGAGCGTCAGGTCCAGCACGCCGTCGTCGCTCGCGGCGCGGCCTCCTGCGCGGCCGTCGCCGGTCGAGGTCGCCACTGCGGTGTAGATGCTGTCAGCCATGTTCCGCTCCTTGGTCGCGTCGCTTGTAGACGAACTAGTACGTCCACTCCACGGTGAGGAGCGTCCCGGCACAAGCGCGGTGCGCGGCTCAGCCGAGGTCGTCGCCCACGATGGCCTTCGCCGCCAGCCTCTCCTCCTCGCCGACCTCCCACACCTCGTGGCTCGCATGCAGGGCGAGCAGGATGATCGCGCAGCCCAGCACCAGGTCGGGCCAGCCCGATCCGGTCTGTGCGGTGAGCAGACCCATCGCGATGATCGCCACGTTGACCACCACGTCGTTCCGTGCGGAGAGGAAGGCGGCGCGGCCGAGGGCCCCGCCCTGGTGGTGGCTCCGTGCCAGGAGCCAGGCGCTCACGCCGTTGACGACGATCGCGCCGGCCGAGGCCACGACCAGGGGGAGCGCGTCGGGCGGCGTCGGCGACCCGAAGCGCTGCACGGCCTCCCACGCTGCCGCCGCGGCGGGCAGCAGGATCAGCGCGGCCATGACCCGGCCCATGCGGGCGCGCCGGGCGAGGGGCCACGTGAGAGCGAGCGCGACGAGCAGGTTGATCGCGGTGTCCTCAAGGAAGTCGACGCTGTCCGCCAGGAGGGCGACCGATCCGGCGCCGAGCGCCACGGTCAGCTCGACCACGAAGTACGCGAGGTTCAGCGCGGCCACGACGAGGACGGTCCGGCGAAGGCTCGCCGTGTGCCTGCTGGTCATGGCTGCGAACCGTCACGCACGGCGCGCCAGCATGCTGAACGAGTTCGGGAGCCGCCCATCCCACGCGGCGGCGTCAACGCCGCCGGGCCGCCAGAACGGCTCGGGGTGCTCCGCGAGGTTCTCGAGCAGGAATCCCGAGCGGAGGCCTGCCGTGACGATGTCCGCAAGGGTGTGCTGCTGCTCAACCGCACCCCGCCCGGGAAACGTGTCGTTGACGTGCGAGGCGGCGAAGTATCCGCGGTCGGGTCGGATCCGTGGTTCATCGGCGTCCCAGGTCCACAGCGGGACCAAGGGATGCGCCTCGTAGACGTAGAGCCGACCACCTGGGCGCAGCAGGCGGTACGTCTCCGCGAGGAAGGCGTCGAGATCGGCGAGCCAGATGAGTGCGCCCTTGCCCGTGTAGACGAGGTCGGCGCACGCGTCCGGCAGGCCGCTGTTCGGCAGTGTCGACTGCGTGTAGCGGCACGGAAGGCCGAGCTCGTTCGCTCGCCGCTGGGCGCTCGAGACGGCGGCCTCGCTGTAGTCGAGACCATGCACCGTGCGTGCGCCGAGGCGGACGAGGGCAGCGTCGTCCAGGCCGTGACCGCTGAGCGGGTGAACCACGTCCGCGCCCGGCACGATATCCGCAAGGGCGTCCAGCTCAGGGGGAAGGAGTACGGCGGTTCGGGCGGCTTCGAGGTGTGCGGCGTACTCGTCCTCGTACTTGCGCGCCGCC
>DATGOB010000163.1:0-64080 GCA_036010205.1 Promicromonospora sp.
GTCGGGGTCACCAACCCAGTCTCCACCCGAAACCCCGCCGGAAGAAAACCGAGCGCGCACCTCGGGCCGATCTCACAGCGTTGCTGGCGGACTGTCAGATCGTGCGGGCCCCGGTCCCGCTCACGACCGGTGGTCGGGCGCTCCGAGCCGGTCGGCCGTGCGCCGCGCGTGCCCCACGATCGCCGCGAGACCGGTCCCCGCCACCCAGCCGCCCGTGACGTCGAGGCCGGGCACCGCGCGGACCGCCGCCTCGTAGGCGGTGACGGCGGCGCGGTAGGCGGGCGTCGGCGGGGGCAGGGCACCGTCCCACCGCTGGTGCAGGACGTCGCGGACGCGGCCGGTGAGGTCGACGCCGAGCAGCGCCGACGCGTCGCGTGCCGCCTCCTGCGCGGTGGGCTCGGGCGTCGGCTCGCCGAGGCGCCCGTAGCTCAGCCGCACCACGTGCACGCCCGGCCCCGCGGCGTCCCGCACGCGGCGGGCGAGCCACGGCCACTTGGCGGTCGCGTGGGTCAGCGCCTTGGCGCGCACGGCGTGCCGCGCGCCCCCCGGACCTGCTCCGTCGGCTCGGTCGGGCGCGACGAGCATGCCCGTGCCGCGCGGGGCGGCGTCCAGCTCGGGCGCGTCGAGCAGCAGGGTCACGAGGCGGATGTCCGCCCCGGCCTCCGGCGCCTGCGGGGCCGTCGGCCCGACCTCGACGGGGAGCGACAGCGACAGGCGGGTCGCCAGGGTCAGCCGGCTCGTGCGGAACGTCGGGCCGTCCGCCGTGCGGACCCGCCAGGCGGAGCCCGTGCGGTCCACCGACTCGACCCGTGCGCCGTACCGCACGTCCAGGCGTGCCGCGAGCGTCTCGACCAGCGCGTGGACACCCCCGTCGATGCCGCGCACCGCCGAGCCGGCCGGCGCCGCGGCCCGGAGCGACGCCACGGCGCGGCTCAGGGACCGGGTCCGCGCGTAGGCGTCGAGCAGGCCGGGGGCGACGGCGGCGACGTCGAGCCGGTCGAGCGGCGCCGAGTGCACTCCGGACGCCACGGGCGTGACCAACCGGTCCGCGACCCGCGCGCCGAGACGGGACCGCACGAGCGTCCCGAGGTCGGTCGGGTCGACGAGCCGGGCGGGCAGCACCCGGTCGAGCGCGGCGCGCAGCGCCCCCGGCACACCGATCGCGCGCCGCACGTCGGCGGCCCACGGGCGCGACGGGATGCCGAGCACTCCCGCGGCGGGCAGCGGGAACGCGCGCCCGGCGGCCCAGCCCCAGGCCGACAGCGCGGCGGGTGCCTCGACCGTCAGACCGAGCTCACGGACCAGCTCCTCCACGGCCCCGCCGCGCACCGCGAACGACTCGGCGCCGAGGTCGAGCGGCACGCCGGGCAGTGTCGGGAACGCGCCACCGCGCACCGGGCCGCCCGCGCGCTCGCCGGCCTCGAGCACGACGACACGCAGCCCCCGCCCGGTCAGCGCGTGCGCCGCGACCAGCCCGCCGATGCCCGCCCCGACGACGACGGCGTCCACCGTCTCGTCGGCACGGGGACCGTCGGCACCGGGACCGCCGGACCCGGGCGCGTCGTCGGCGCCGGCCCCGCTCACAGCGAGTGGACCAGCTCGACCACGCGCGTCAGCACCGTCGGGTCGGTCTCCGGCGGCACGCCGTGACCCAGGTTGACCACGTGACCCGGCGCCGTGCGCCCGCGGGCGACGACGTCGCGCACGTGCGCCTCCAGCACGTCCCACGGCGCGGCGAGCAGCGCGGGGTCGATGTTGCCCTGCAGCGGCACGCCGGGCAGCACGGCTGCCGCCTCGTCGAGCGGGGTCCGGTAGTCGATGCCCACCGCGTGGTCGGCCACGCCCGCGTCGACCAGCACCGAGCGCAGCGCGGGCAGCAGGTGCGCCGTCCCGGTGCCGAAGTGGATGGCCGGCACGCCGCTGTCCGCGACCGACGCCAGCGCCCGGGCCGACGACGGCGCGACCCGCGCGGTGTAGTCGGCGAGCGACAGCGACCCCGCCCAGGAGTCGAAGAGCTGCACCGCGCTGGCCCCCGCCTCGACCTGGGCGCGCAGGAACGCCCCCGTGAGATCGGCGGTCCAGGTGACCAGCGCGTCCCACGTCGCGGGGTCGGCGTGCATGAGGGTGCGCGCGGCGAGGTGGTCGCGCGACGGCCGACCCTCCACCAGGTACGCCGCCAGCGTGAACGGCGCCCCGCCGAAGCCGAGCAGCGGTGTCGTCCCCAGCTCCGCGACGGTGAGCGCGACGGCCTCGCGGATCGGGGCGAGCGCGTCGTCGTCCAGGGTGCGCGCGGTGAGGCGCGCGACGTCCTCCGGGGTCCGGTACGGCTGGTCCATCACGGGGCCGACGCCCGCGACGATGTCGACACCCACCCCGGCCAGCCGCAGCGGCACCACGATGTCCGAGAAGAAGACCGCGCCGTCCACGCCGTGCCTGCGCACCGGCTGCAGTGTGATCTCCGACGCCAGGTCCGGCCGCAGGCACGCCTCGATCATGCCGGTGCCGCGGCGCACCTCGCGGTACTCGGGCAGCGAGCGGCCCGCCTGACGCATGAACCACACGGGCGTGCGGCCAGGCCGTTCACCCCGCAGGGCCTGCACGAGCGGCGCGGCAGCGGTCCGCCCGTCGGTGAGCGGGTGGGCGGGGGCGAGCGTGGTGGACTTCACGCTGATCGATTCTGCCCTGCCGGGCGACGGTGCATAAAGTGGAGGCACTGTGGTTCTCCTCTCCCTCACCGCCAGCCACCGCGAGCTCGACCTCGACGCGCTGGAGCGCCTGTCCACGGGTTCCTCGTCAGTGGGTCGCGCCGTCGTCGGCGCGTGCGGCCCGGTCGCCGGGGCCGTGGTGATCTCCACGTGCAACCGCTTCGAGCTCTACCTCGACGTGGACGCCCCCCTCAGCGGCGACGCCGTGCGCCACGCGACGCAGCACGTCGCCGAGCTGGTCGCGCACTCGTCCGGCGTCACGGGCGAGACCGCCGCGCGGAGCTTCACGGTCCGCACCGGGCCGGAGGTCACGGAGCACCTTTTCGCCGTCGCATCGGGCCTCGACGCCATGGTCGTGGGCGAGCGCGAGATCGCGGGCCAGGTCAAGCGGGCGCTCGCCGAGGCACGCGAGCAGGAGACCACCTCCAAGACCCTCGAGCTCCTGTTCCAGACGGCGTCCCGCACCTCCAAGCGCGTCGGCACGCAGACCGAGCTCGGCGCGGCAGGCCGGTCCGTCGTCGCGCTCGCCCTCGACCTGGCCGAGCGCGAGGTGCCGCCGTGGGACACCACGCGCGCCGTCCTCATCGGGACCGGCTCCTACGCCGGTGCGTCCGTCGCGGCGCTGCGGGCCCGCGGCTGCACCGACATCCGCGTCTACTCCCAGTCCGGCCGCGCCGCGACGTTCGCCGCGTCGCACGACGTGCAGCCCGTCGAGTCCCTGCTCGAGGCGCTCGCTGACGCCGACCTCGTGGTGAGCTGCAGCGGTGCCCGTGGCCGCGCCGCGGCGACGGGCACCGGCGACGGCACGGACCTCGCCGTGGTCGAGGGCGACGTCGGCTCCCCGGCGACGCTGCCGCACCTGCGCACCGACGCGGCACCCGAGGCCAGCCTCGGCCACGTGCTCGACGCCGCGGGGCTGGTCCGGGCGCGTGAGCGGGCGGCCGACCGCGCGGGCGACGAGCCGGAGCCCCGGCCCCTGGTCATCCTCGACCTGGCGCTGCACCGTGACGTGCACCCCGGCGTCGCCGACGTCGAGGGCGTGCTGCTCTACGACCTCGCGACCCTCAAGGCGCACGCGCCCGCGGTGGCGCACGACGTCGTGGCCCAGGCCCAGGCGATCGTCGACGACGCCGCCCACCGCTTCGAGGAGACCCGCCTCGGCCGCGAGGCCGACGCCGCGGTCGTCGCGCTGTTCGACGAGGCGGAGGCGCGGGTGCGCGCGGAGGTCGAGGCCACCGTGGCGCGCCTGGCCCAGGAGCTCGCCGCGCGGGGCGAGCCCGGTCCGCAGGAGGTCGACGTCGACCTGGTCGCGCGGGACGTGCGCAAGCGCGTGCACGCCGAGCTGCACGACCGCATCGTGGCGGTGCGCGCCCGGGCGACCGCGGAGGCGCGGGCGGCGGAGGCCGCCCTCGTGCGGGACGCGGAGGCGCTGACCGCCGAGGCGTCCGACCGGCGAGAGGCGGATTCCGGCGCCCGCCGATAACACCGCCGATAAACCCGCCGGCGACGGCGGGGAGAAGCGCCGATAACAAGCGGGGCAGACCGGTTTACACGCCCCATTACCGGCATCGTTATCCAATCGTGATGAGGGTGATTTTATTCACCCGGGGGTGAAGACTAGGTTCGGGGGCTCAAGGACCGAAGCGCTCAGGCGCAACGAGATGCTGGAGCAACCTTTTGAAGCACGCAGCACCCAGGAAGAAGACCGCATCGGCGGGCGCGCGCACCATCGCGACCGTCGCCATCGCGACGGCGGCGACCGGCATGGCCGCCCCGGCCATGGCCGCCGAGTCCGCGTCGCTCGACTCGCTCGGTGACCTCAACACCACCACCGAGGGCCTCAGGTCGGCCCTCCCTGCCCTGTCGTCGACGTCGGTCGACCTCGACGAGCTCACCGCGGCCGTCCCGGTCGTCGGCTCCGTGACCGACACCGTGACCGACACGGTGACCAGCGGGGTGACCAAGAAGCTCCCCGCCTCCATCGCCCCCACCACGGCGCTCGCGCCGAACTACGAGCCGGCGCAGTTCGTGTCCGGCTCCGTCCAGCAGGCGCCCCAGGTCGTCTCGGACGTCGTGCGCGGCGTCACGAACGGCTCGGTCGCAGGCGGCGTCACGGGCACCGCCCGGTCGGCGCTGCAGACCGTGCTCGGCGGCGGCGTCGTCGGTACGGCCGGCGACGTCGTGAGCAGCGTGGCCGGCGGCACCGTCGCGGGCGACGCGCTCGGCACCGCGACCGGCACCGTGTCCGGTGTCGTGAACGGCGTGGCCGGCGGCGACGTCGTGCACGGTGCCGCCGGCACCGTGTCGAACGTGGCCGACACCGCGACCGACGTGGCCGGCGGCGTGCCGTCCACCGTGGCGGGCGTGCTCCGCAGCCTGCCGAACGTCCTGGGCGGCGTGACCGCTCCGGTCGCGGGCCTCACCGCCAACCTGCCGGGCGTGCTCGGCGGCGTGGGCGGCGTCGTGAACAGCGTCGTGTCGAACGTGCCCGGCGTGGTCGCGAACGTGCCCGGCGTGGTCGCCAAGGTCACCACCCCGGCCGCCGGTGCGGTCGAGACCGTGGTGGGCGACGTGGCCGTCGACGGTGTCGTGCGGACCGCCACGACGCAGGTCGTGCCGGGCGCCGTGGACTCCGTGCAGAGCGACGTGCTGCCGGGCGCCACCTCGACCGTCGGCACCGTGACCGGCTCCGTGGTCCCCGGTGTCGCAGGGACCGTGCAGGACAAGGTCCTGCCGGGCGTCACCGGTGAGATCGCCGGCCCGGTCGTCGGTGACGTCGTCCTCGACGACGTCGTCGGCGGCGTGGTCAAGGGCGGTGTCGTGGAGGACGTCGTGAAGCCGGTCGTCAAGGACACGGTGGTCGACAAGGTCGCCAAGCCCGTCGTCAAGGACGTCGTGGTCGACAAGGTCGCCAAGCCGGTCGTCAAGGACGTCGTCGTGGACGGCGTGGCCAAGCCGGTCGTCGACACGGTCGGCAGCACCGTGCAGGGCGTGACGGGCGGCGCCGTCGGCGGCGTCACCGGCGCCGTGGACGGCCTCACCGGCGGTGCCGTGAGCGGCCTCACGGGCGGGCTGCTCGGCGGCCTGTCCTGATCCGGACCTTCGTCCGCACCCGGGCCCCGCAGCGGGCCTGAAACCAGGAGGACCCCAGCCTCTTCGGACTTGACGCAACAGGGTGGAGTGCCATTCGGCGCTCCACCCTGTTTGCGCTTTCCGGCCGGTCCGGAAGGTTCCATCGAGAATGCGTTTGTTACCAGATCGTTACCATCTGGAGTGCTTTATCGCAAGTGCCCCTTTTTCCTGGATCGCAGATCAGGTAACGTCGGCGCGGCCCGTCTCCCGGGCCGTCGTCGCCGACCATGCTGGAGCAGCTCTCATGAAGCACGCCGCCGCCAAGTCCACGTCCGCCGCCCGGTCCACGGCGTCCCGCGTCGTGGCGACGATCGCGCTGGCCACCGCAGCGACGGCCGTCGCGACGCCCGCCATGGCGTACGACGGCGGGCACGGGCACGGGCACGGCGGCTACGGCCAGGGCGGTCACGAGGGCCGCGCCGGGAACGGCCCTGAGCGTGCGCGGTCCGCCGCGACGCCCCGCTCCTACGAGCCCGCGCACTACACCGAGCCGAACTACGAGACGCCGCGGTACCGCTCGCAGGGCGACTGCGACCGCGGAGCCGCGCAGGACCAGCGCGCGAACCGCGGCACGACCGCCCGCCACGCGGCGCCGCAGTCCGGTCCGCAGCAGGGCGGCTGGGAGAAGGGCCGCTGGGACGGGCAGGACCGCGAGCGGGTGCGCGACGCCGTCGAGCACTACCTCGAGCAGGCCGAGGAGGCGGCGCAGCAGAAGGCGCAGGAGCGGGCGACCGAGCCGGAGCCGGACGTCGTCAAGCCGGTCCAGTCCACGCCCGCGAAGGCCCCCGCGTCGACGACGACGCAGGCGGCGGCCACCGTGGCCCAGGCCTCGACCGCGACCCGCGCGTCGTCCGAGCCGGTCGCCGTTCAGGAGCCCGGGCAGCAGTGGGAGGGCCCGACGTCGGCCGACACCGCCGGTGCGGAGCTCACGTCCTACGTGCCGGAGCAGGGGGACGCCGAGGCGGCGACCCTCACCGAGGCGACGCTCGACGCCCCGATCAAGCTCGCGCTCACCGGCGCGGAGGCGGCGACCCTGACGGCGGCGGCCGGTGCGCTCGTCGTCGGCGGCGCCGGCGCCCTCGTCATGGCGCGGCGCAGCCGCCCGCAGCGCTGACGGCGGCCGTCCCGCCGCACCTCTCCCGCCCGGCCCCGGACACCCGTCCGGCGGCCGGGCGGTGCCGTTCCGGGTCAGCCCGGCAGCCAGGCCGGGGCGTCGGTGCCCCACGGGTGCGCGGGGTGCGGGTGGTCCTCGTGACCGGGCAGGGCGGGGCGCGCCGTCCTGACCCCGTCGTGGGTCACGGTGGTCGCCTCCCCGGCCGACGGCGGCGCGGCGGGCGGGTGCCCCGGGTCCCGCCCGGGGAGGTCGAGCAGCCAGGCCGCTGTGCGCGCGAGCGAGACCGAGACGGCGCGTCCGCGACCGTCCCCGTCGGAGCCGCCCGGACCGCCCGGGCCGTCCCGGAGGGTGAGCGCGTCGACGACGCCCGCCGCGAGCAGGTACCCGGACGCGTGGTCCAGCGCCTGGGCGGGCAGCGCACCCGGTGCCCCGTCGCGTCCCTCCAGCAGGGCGACACCGGTCGCGGCCTGCACCACCGAGTCGTACCCCCTGCGGCCGGCCCACGGGCCCGCCGTGCCCCACGCCGAGACCCGCCCCGTGACGACGCCGTCCGGCACCCGGAGGCCGAGCGCCTCGACGGCGCCCGGCCGGTAGCCGGTGACGAGCACGTCGGCCGTGTCGAGCAGGCGCTGCGCCGTCCCGAGCCCCGACGGCGTCCGGAGGTCGAGCAGGGTGCTCCGCTTGCCCTGCCCGGTGTCGAGGTGCTGCCACGCGATCTCTGCGGGCTCGGGCGGGTCGACCCGCAGCACGTCGGCACCCAGCAGCGCGAGCGTCCGCGTGGCGACGGGACCGGCGATCACCCGGGTCAGGTCGAGGACCCGGACGCCCCCGAGGGGGCCGTCGCCGCCGCGCGCGCGACGGGCCCGCGTCCTGGCCGGGTCGGGGGCGCCGGCGACCGTGACCGGCACGAGCGGTCCCGCCGCCGCGGCGCGGCCCTGCGCCGTACCGCGCCACTCCTGCTCGGAGCGCACGCGCACGACGACGGCGCCGCGCGCGGCGGCGTCCTCCTCGAGCCCGTGCGCCGACAGGTCGGTGAGACGCTGCGCGAAGGCGTCGCGGCCGACGTCGTCCGGCAGGCCGACGAGGGCCGTGAGGCGGGTCCGGTGGTGCGGGTAGTTGGCGTGCGTGCGGACCCAGCCGTCGGCCGTCCGGAAGAAGCCGGAGAGCGGGGCGAACCCCTCGACCGGCCGTCCGTCGACGGCGAGCAGGCGGTCCGAGGAGAACGCCGCGGCGACGCGCGCGGGGTCGGGGGCCGGCGGCGCGCCGGGGCGGTCCGCGAGGGCGCGTCCGGCGGCGCGCTGCACCGCGCGGACGGCGTCGAGCGCGAGGTCGAGGACGGGCAGGTGAGCGGCGAGCCAGGGTTCCACGACCTCATCATCGCCTCGCCGAGGAAACATCACGGGCCCCGACGGAACGGGCCCGGGGGCGTGGATACACTCGCCGCATGGCCAAGAACCCCTCCCCCGACTTCGTGCTCCGGCCCTTCGAGGGTCTCCCCGGCGAGACCGACTGGGTCGCGATGCGCGAGATCGTCCCGTCGGCGACCGCGACGGCCCGGACGACGGCCGAGTACGGCGCCCGCGACGTGACGGTCGTGACGCTGCTGCCGGGGGCCTGGACCGCCCTGCACCGCACGGACGGCGCCGTCCTGCTCGCCGTGCAGGGCATCGTCGGGTCGGGCGACGTGAGCCGCGACCTCGCGGCCGCGCTCCTCGAGGCGCTCGAGCTCGAGCCCGGCACCGCGGTCGAGGCGGGCGGGCTCCCGGGCGAGGGCCCGCGCCTGCAGGACGTGCTCGACCCGACCGTGCCGTTCGAGGTCACGGTGCACGACAGCTTCGACTACTGGCTCGCGCCCGACGCCGACGTCGACCCCGAGCTCAAGCAGAACCTCGAGGACGCCGCCGACGGCGCGATCCCGACGGTGAAGGTCCCCTCGGTCGAGTCCGCCTACTGGTGCCGCATGACGCGGGAGTTCCTGCGCTGGGCCCGTCCCGAACCGGAGGACGACGTGATCGACGCGATCTCCCGGCTGCACGCAAAGCGGGAGTCAGGGCTCGCGGGTGGAAGGTTCGTGGGAGCGTTTCGTGCGTCCGGGCTGGTCGTCCCGGTCTGGGAGCTGCCGCGCGGCACGACGGCCGAGGACCTGGAGGGGCCGGTGGCCGAGCTCGGCGAGAAGTTCGCGAAAGCACTTTCCACCACGGAGCCGCTTGATGCGAACGAGCGACGCGCAAGAGCAGGTATCGTCTCTCGCCAGGTCACCCTGCGCTAGGCCGGACGCCCCGACCGGTCCTGCGCGAGCGACCCGGAACGCGTCGGCAGTCACCGCGGATCGCCACGAGCGGCCCAGGTTTCGGCAACTAGCGGACCAAGGGAGTAGGATTCCAGGGGTAAACCTTTGCACTCACCAAGCAAAGGACTCTCCGAACACCCACGACGGCAAATCGACGCTTCAGGCAGGACAGGTGTGAACGCTCTCCCGGTCGCGAAGACCACGCGTCCCGGCAATGCACAGGCAGGCAAGAACGTCCAGCGGGTGGCGGCGGTCATCCCGGCGAAGGACGAGGCCCAGCGCATTGCGGCTACCGTGCGCTCCGCGCGTGCGATCCCGCACGTCGACCTCGTCCTCGTGGTCGACGACGGCTCAGAGGACGACACGCAGCACGTCGCGCGGGCTGCGGGCGCGGTCGTCGTGCGGCACTCGCACAACCGCGGCAAGGCGGCCGCGATGGAGACGGGTGCCGCCGTCGTCGCGATGCGGGACGCCGACGGGCGCCCGCCGCGCCTGCTGCTGTTCATCGACGGCGACCTCGGCGACACGGCGGTGAACACCGCTCCGCTGGTGCGTCCGGTCCGCGAGGGTGTCGCGGACCTCGCCATCGCCCTGCTGCCCAAGCAGGTGGGGGCCGGCGGCCGCGGCATCGTCGTGGGCACCGCGCGCCGGGCGATCGAGGCCATGACGGGCTGGAGCCCGTCGCAGCCGCTGTCCGGCATGCGCTGCCTGACCCGCGAGGCGTTCGAGGCGGCCACGCCGCTCGCCCGCGGTTGGGGCGTCGAGACGGGCATGACGATCGACCTGCTGCGCAAGGGCTACGTGGCGGTCGAGGTGCCGTGCGACCTCAAGCACCGGGCCTCGTCCAACGACCTCAAGGGGCAGATCCACCGTGCGGCCCAGTACCGCGACGTGCTGCTGGCCGTGAACGCGCGCAAGATGCGCGGCGCCGTCGACGCGGTGCGGCACGGGGGCACGAACGTCCGGAGCTGACGGAGCGGGCCCGTCGAGCCCGGCGTCGGCCGCCCGACGTCGACGGAGCGTGCACAGGACCGCACCGGCTTCCCCGCGGGGTGCCCAGGTCCGCCACGTACCCTGACGCCATGGAGTGGCAGGCGTGGCTCGGGATCGTCGCGATCGTGGTCGCGGTGCTGGCGCTCTCGGTCGCCGTCGTGGTCTGGACGCAGCAGGCCCGGATGCGGCGACGCGGCCCGCGGCGTGCGCCCGACGAGGGCGCCGAGCCGGCGCCCCGCCTCGCCGTGGTCGTGAACCCGTCCAAGCAGGGCGCCGCGGGGCTCCAGGTCCAGGTGAGGGCGTACTGCAGCGCGCACGGGCTGGAGGAGCCCCTCTGGTACGAGACGAGCGTCGACGACCCGGGGCAGGGTCCCGCGCGCCGCGCGATCGAGGCGGGGGCCGACGTCGTCGTCGCGGCGGGCGGCGACGGCACCGTGCGCGCGGTCGCGGAGACGATGGTCGATTCCGGCGTGCCGATGGGCGTGATCCCCGTGGGCACGGGCAACCTGCTGGCACGCAACCTCGAGCTGCCGCTGACGGGCGTGGACGAGGCGCTCGACATGATCGTGCACGGCCGCACGCGGGCGATCGACGTCGGCTGGCTGCGTGTCACCGAGTTCGCGCCCGAGCCGCGCAACGGTGACCACCCCAACCAGCCCGACCACGAGCCCGACACCGGGCGCAGGCACATCTTCCTCGTCATCGCGGGACTCGGCTTCGACGCGGCGATGGTGGCGACGGCCGACGCCACGCTGAAGAAGCGCGTCGGCTGGGTGGCCTACTTCGTGGCGGGCCTGTCCCACATGCAGGCCCGGCGGATGCGCGCCACGCTGGAGCTCGACGACAGCGCCCCCGTCGAGGCGCGGGCCCGCTCGATCATGGTCGGCAACTGCGGCATGCTCCCCGGCGGCGTGACGCTCCTGCCCGACGCCGTGCTCGACGACGGCGTGCTCGACGTCGCGGCCGTCGACGTGCGTGGCGGGGTGTTCGGGTGGGCCCAGCTCACGCTGGAGATCGCGATGCAGGGGGTCGGGGTGCGCAACGAGCTGCCAGAGAAGCTGGGCCGCATCGACCACACGAAGGCGCGGCGTGCGCGCATCCGGGTCCCCGCGGGCGAGGAGGCGCAGGTCGACGGTGACCCGCTGGGGCGCGCGGTCGAGATCGACGTGCACGTCCAGGCGGGCGCGCTCCTGGTCCGGGCACCGTGAACCGCCGCGCCCCTTACCCTGGGCGGGTGAATCCCCGTCCCGCACGTCCCGTGACCGTCCCCGCAGTCCTGGTCCTGGTCGTCGCGGTCCTGCTGGGCATGGCGGCCCCTGCGGCGTGGGCGGGCCCCGCCCGGGCGGCCGACGCGTCCGACGAGGCGGCTGCCCCGGTGGTCGTGGTCGGCGTCGCGGGCCTGCGCTGGACGGACGTCTCCCGCAGCACCACGCCGAACCTGTGGCACATGATCGGCGGCGGGTCGGTCGCCTCGATCAACGTGCGCACGGCCGCACCGGCGACGTGCCCGCTCGACGCGTGGCTCACGCTGTCGGCGGGCAGCCGCACCGTCTCGGCGGGCAGCGCCGAGCGCGCCGACACGTCCGGCACCGCGGAGGACGGCGAGACCGAGGCGCGCGGGGCGGCGTCCTGCACGCCGGTGCCCCGCGCCACCGGTGCGGGCGGCGACGGCCCCGCGCCCGCGACCGTCGAGGGCTGGGCCGGCCTGCCGGAGCGCGAGGACGACGACGAGGAGGAGCCGGCTGCCGACGCGCCGCAGGTTCCCGCGCCCGGGCTGCTCGGCGAGCTGCTGCACGAGGCGGACGCCTGCGCGACCGCCGTGGGGCCGGGCGCGGCCGTCATGCTCGCGCGCGAGGGCGGCGCGGTGGACCGCTACGTCCCGTCGCTCGACGCCTTCGTGCGGGCGGCGGAGCCGGACGCGGCGGCCGATGCGGCCGCCCGGCCTCCGGCCCCGGGAACGGGCTGGGGCGACGCGCTCGTCGAGTGCCCCGTGACGGTCGTCGACGCGGGCAGCCTGCCCGAGGGGCCGGAGCGCGCCGCCGCGCTCGACGTGCTGGACGACACCCTGAGCACCCTGCGCGGCGGCCTGCCGTCGGGCACCCGCGTCCTGGTCGCGGGCATCGCGGACACCCCGCTGACGCAGCAGGGGCTTCAGGTCGTCGTCGACTGGGTGGCCGACGTGCCGCGCGTGCGCTGGCTGACGTCCCAGGCGTCGCGCAGCACCGGGTTCGTGCAGCTCACCGACCTCACGGCGACGGCGGCCGAGGCGGCGGGCGCGCTGCCGGGCCCCGAGCCAGGGGCGACGCGGCCGGAGCCCGGCCCGGCCGTGGACGAGCCCGCCATCGACGGCATGCCCGTCGTGGTCGGCGAGACGCGCCGCACCAGCGTCGCCCGCACCGTCGAGAACCGGCAGTACGTCAACGTGCTCTCGGACACGATCCCGGCGCAGGTGCCCGCCTTCGTGGGCTCGATCGTGCTGTTCCTGCTCGTCGCGCTGCTCGTGCTGGTGCTGCCGCGCCGCGCGGCCCGGCCGCGGCGGGAGCCCGGGCCGTACCGGAAGCGCCTCGCCACCGCGGCGGCGCTGCTCGCCGTCTCCGCACCGGCGGCGGCGAGCCTCGCGACCCTCAGCCGGTGGTGGGTGTGGCCCGCGCCGGAGTTCGGCCTCGCGCTGTCGCTCACGGTGGCCACCGTCGTCGTCGCCCTCACCGTGCGGGGGGTGTCGGCTCTCCTGCCGCCCGTCGCGTGGCGTGGTCCGCTCGCCGCGGTCGGCGTCACCTGGCTCGTGTTCACGCTCGACGGCCTCACCGGCTTCACGCTGCTGCAGGGCTCGCTGCTGGGCCCGTCGCTCGCCACCGCCGACCGGTTCTACGGCTTCCCCGACGTCGCGTTCGCGCTGTACGCCGTGACGGGCCTGCTGCTCGCGGCGGGCCTCGGGGTGATCACCGCGCGCAGCGGCGCCACGGCAGGACGCCGGGAGCCGGGCGAGGCGCGCGCCCGGGCTCGTGCGTCCTGGGGCGCCGTCGCGGTCGTCACGGCGGTCGCGCTGGTGACCGTCGGCGTCGACGCGGCGCCGTTCCTCGGTGACCGCAGGCGCGGTCTGCTCCTGCTCGTGCCGTTCGCGCTCGTGGCCCTGCTCGTCGCCCGGCCCGGGCCGGCCGCCCGTCTCCGCGGCGTACGGCGCAGGCTGCCCGCCGGGCCGCTCCGGACTGCCGCACGCGACCGGGGCGCGGCAGACGTGGCACCGGTGCGCGGCGTCCCGTCCGCCGTCCTGGGGCTGTCGGGTGCGCTGCTGCTGAGCCTCCTGTTCGCGGCCGCCCTGCTCCCCGTGCCCGGGGCCGACGCAGCGGGCGAGGAGTCGGGCTCGCTGGCCGGGGCCCCGCCGATCGTGCCACCGGGCGGCGACCTCGTGGTGATCGGCACGCAGGGCCTGCGCTGGCCCGACGTCCAGCCGTCGCTGGACACCGGGCAGGCCCCCGCACCGGCGCTGTACGGCCTGCTCACCGACGGCGCCGATGCCGCGGGCGTCACCCTGCCCAACGGGCGTGCGGCGCGCTGCCCGGACAGCGGCTGGCTGAGCCTCTCGGCGGGGCGGCTCCCCGAGATCGCCGACGAGCGGGACGCGCAGCGCCGGTGGGTCTGCGACGACATCACCGTCTCAGCGGCTCCCGGCGATGCGGGCGAGGCCACGGATCAGGAGGCCACGACCGAACCGGCCCCCGGCGACCCCGCCGTCGTCGACCAGTGGCAGCGGCTGCTCGACCTGCAGCGCGGGTCCGGCTACGCCGCCCACCCCGGCCTGCTCGGCGACGCCCTGGCGGGCGACGCGGCGGCGGGCACGTGCGCGACGGCGGTCGGCCCTGGCGCCGCCGTCGCCCTCGCCGGACGAGACGGCGGTGTGGGCCGCTACTTCGACCTCGACGCGGCGGTGGCGGACGGGTCCGGCGCCTGGGACTGCCCGGTCACGGTGGTCGACGC
Source organism: Promicromonospora sp. (assembly GCA_036010205.1). Lineage (GTDB taxonomy): Bacteria > Actinomycetota > Actinomycetes > Actinomycetales > Cellulomonadaceae > Promicromonospora. Next base: position 14,210 of record DATGOB010000163.1, read on the forward strand.
CGGCTCGGCGCTGCTCGACGTCGCGCAGCGCGCCGAGCTCGAGAGCGAGCCCGGCGGCCGCAAGCGGGTCGAGGAGCTGCGCGCCGACCTCGTCGCCGACGTCGACCTCACGGTGTGGCGCGTCCTCGACGCCGTCCCCGCCGACGCGACGGTGCTCGTGGTCGACGTCGCGACGGTGCCGGGGCACGCGCTGGAGCTCGGCCTGGCGATGCTGCGGCCGTCGTCCGAGGACGAGGGACTGCCGCGCTACCTGGCGAGCGCCGCGACCCGCACGGAGGGCGTCGCCCGGCTGACCGACGTGCCGGCGGCGGTGCTCGGCGCCGTCGGGATCGAGCCGCCGACGGGCATCGACCCCACGCCGCTCGTGCGTGGCGGCCAGCGCCCGGCGTCGGCCTGGCTGACCGCCGACGGGCTCGCCGACATGACCGCGCGCGACCACGTGCGCCGTGACGCGTACGGCTGGCTCGTCGACGTGCCGTTCTGGCTGGGCCTCGGGCTCGCCGCGGTGTGCGGGTGGGCCGCCTTCCGAGGCCGGGCGGGCGCAGCGAGCGGCTGGCGTCGCGCCGCCGAGCTGGGCGCGACGGTGCTCACCGCGCTGCCCGCCGGCGGGTTCCTCGTGTCGCTGACGGGGTGGTGGCGGTTCGACATGCCCGTCCTCGCGATCGTCGTCGCGACGGCGCTCGTCACCGCGGCCGTCACGGGCCTGAGCCTGCTCGCACCACGTCGGCCGATCTGGGCGGCGCCCGCGGTGATCGCGGGCATCACGTTCGTGGCGCTCACGGTGGACGCGCTGTTCGGTACGCCACTGAACCGGGCGGCCCCGCTGGGCTCCGCCCCGACGTTCGGCGCGCGGTTCTACGGGTTCGGCAACCCGACGTTCTCGGTCTACGCCGTCGCGGCGATCGCGTTCGCCGCGGCGCTGGGACAGCTCCTCGTGACCCGCGGGCGGCGCGTGCTGGCCACGGTCGCGGTGGCGGTGGTGGGCGTCGTCGCGATGGCCGTCGACGTGCTGCCCACCCTGGGCGCCGACCTCGGCGGCGGCCTCGTGCTCGTGCCCGCCTTCGTCGTGGTGGCGACGGCGGCGTCGGGGCTGCGGCTCACGTTCTGGCGGTTCACGGGCGTCGCGGCCGCCGGTGTGGGCGTCGTCGCGCTGGTCGGCGTGCTGGACTGGATGCGGCCGCCGGAGGACAGGTCCCACCTCGGCCGGTTCGTGGGCCAGGTGATCGACGGCGAGGCCGTCGAGACCGTGGTGCGCAAGGCCCTGTACGCGGTGGGCTCCGTCACGGGCGGCCCGGCCGTGTGGGCGACCGTGCTCGTGCTCGTGGTGGTCGGGCTCGCGCTGCTCGGGCCTGCGCGCTGGCGCGCGCTGCTGGCCCCTGCCTGGTTCACGGCCGCGCAGGACCGCTGGGAGCTGTTCCGCCCGGCTCTCGTCGCGACGTGGGCGATGGCGGTGCTGGGTTCGCTCGTCAACGACTTCGGCCTGCGCATCGCGGTCATCGCGCTCATCCCCGCTGTACCGCTCGTCACCCTGGTGGCCCTGCGCACGAAATCTCTCGCGCCGCCCCGCTAGGCTCGACCTGTGATCGATCTGAGACTTCTGCGCGACAACCCCGACGTCGTCCGCGCGAGCCAGGTGGCCCGCGGCGACGACCCCGACCTCGTGGACCAGGCGCTCGACGCCGACGCGCGCCGCCGCTCCTCCCTGACGGAGTTCGAGAGCCTGCGCGCGGAGCAGAAGTCCCTCGGCAAGCAGGTGGCGCAGGCCCAGGGGGACGAGAAGCAGGCCCTGCTGGCGCGCACCAAGCAGCTCGCGCAGGACGTCAAGCAGCACCAGGCCACGGCGGCGGAGGCCGAGCAGGAGCTCGAGCGCGTGCTGTACGCGATCGCCAACGTGATCGAGGGTGCACCGGCCGGCGGCGAGGAGGACTACGTCGAGCTCAAGCAGGTCGGCACGCCGCGCGACTTCACGGCGGAGGGCTTCGAGCCCCGGGACCACCTCGAGCTGGGCGAGGGGCTCGGCGCGATCGACACCAGGCGCGGCGCGAAGGTGTCCGGCGCGCGCTTCTACTTCCTCACGGGCATCGGTGCGCGTCTCGAGCTCGCCCTGCTCAACATGGCCATGGACCAGGCCGTGCAGGAGGGCTTCACGCCCATGATCACGCCGACCCTCGTCAAGCCGGAGACCATGCAGGGCACGGGCTTCCTCGGCGCGCACGCGGACGAGATCTACCGCCTGGAGAAGGACGACCTGTACCTGGTCGGTACCTCCGAGGTGGCCCTGGCGGGGTACCACAGCGACGAGATCGTCGACCTGTCGGACGGGCCGATGCGCTACGCCGGGTGGAGCGCCTGCTACCGCCGTGAGGCCGGGTCGGCGGGACGGGACACGCGCGGCATCATCCGCGTGCACCAGTTCCACAAGGTCGAGATGTTCAGCTACTGCGCCCCCGAGGACGCCGAGGCCGAGCACCAGCGCCTGCTGGCCTGGGAGGAGGCCATGATGGCCAAGGTCGAGCTCCCCTACCGGGTGATCGACACCGCGGCAGGCGACCTGGGCTCGTCCGCGGCCCGCAAGTTCGACTGCGAGGCGTGGCTGCCCACGCAGGACCGCTGGCTCGAGCTCACCTCGACCTCGAACTGCACGACCTTCCAGGCGCGGCGTCTCGGCGTCCGCGAGCGGACGGCGGACGGCTCGACGCGCAACGTCGCGACCCTGAACGGCACGCTCGGCACGACGCGCTGGATCGTCGCGATCCTCGAGAACCATCAGCAGCCGGACGGCTCCGTGCGCGTGCCGGAGGGCCTGCGCCCGTACCTCGGTGGCCTCGAGGTCATGGAGCCGGTGAAGTAGTCGCCTCCCCGCCGCCCGCCGTTCACGGGCGGCCGGTTAGGGTGCGGGTGTGGCCCGCGACTCCCGGAAGCTCATCGCCCTCGACATCGACGGCACCCTCGTCACGTACGACGACGTGCTGTCGGACGCGGCGCGCGAGGCGGTGGCAGCCGTCCGCGCGGCGGGGCACCACGTCGTGCTCGCCTCGGGCCGGTCGCTCATCGCGATGACGCCGGTCGCCGCGGCGCTGGGGATCACCGACTCCTGGATCGTCGCGTCGAACGGCGCGGTCACCGCGCGGCTCGACCCCGCCGCCGAGACGGGGTACGTGCTCGAGCGCGTCGAGACGTTCGACCCCGAGCCCGTGCTGCGGATGCTCAAGGAGGAGCTGCCGCACGCGCGGTACGCCGTGGAGGACGTCGGCGTGGGCTTCCGGATGAACGAGCTCTTCCCCGAGGGCGAGCTCAACGGCGAGCACCGCGTGGTGGACTTCGAGGAGCTCTGGGCAGGTCAGGTGACCCGCATCGTGGTGCGCAGCCCGGGCGAGACGAGCGCGGAGTTCCACGAGATCGCGGCCCGGCTGGGGTTCGACGACGTCACGTATGCCGTCGGCTGGTCGGCCTGGATGGACATCGCGCCCCAGGGCGTGACCAAGGCGTCGGCGCTCGAGCGGGTGCGCGCGGCGCTCGGCGTCGCGCCTGCGGACACGGTCGCGGTGGGTGACGGCAGCAACGACATCGACATGCTGCGGTGGGCGGGCCGCGGCGTCGCGATGGGGCACGCGCTGGACGCGGTGCGGGAGGCGGCCGACGAGGTCACCGGAGGCATCGACGACGACGGCGTCGTCGACGTGCTGCGCTCGCTGGTCTGACGTGTTCGTCTGACGCACCGGTCAGGAAAAATCCACGTCAGGCACCGTCGCGCATCGGCGTGGCACAAAATACCGGCGAGTTGATCACACAGGTGAAACTTATTCGTGCAATGGTATGGAAGCGCGGGCGGATGCCTGTACATTTGGGCGCGATCCGTCGAAGGGTGACGGCGCTCACGGTGCCATGGGGGGTACGTGATGATCCTGGACGACCAGCCGGTGTCCATGCGGGTGCGCAACGGTGCGCCTCATCTGGTCGCCCTCGACATCGACGGGACCCTGCTGGTCACCGGGCAGCGTGTGCCCGAGCCGACGGTCCTTGCGGTGCAGCTCGTGCGCGGGAGGAACCACCACGTGGTCCTCGCGTCGGGCCGGTCGTTGACAGGGATCCTGCCCGTGGCCAGGGAGCTGGGCATCACCGACGGCTGGGTCGTCGCCTCCAACGGCGCCGTCACCGCGCGGCTGTGCGCCACCTGCACGGACGGGTACCAGCTCGAGGACGTGCTCACGTTCGACGTGGAGCCCGTGGCCCAGATGGCGCTCAGCCGCTTCCCCGACGTCCAGATGGGCGTCGAGGAGATCGGTGTCGGCTACCGCGTGAACCGGCTGTTCGAGCCGCACGAGGTCAACGGCGCGCAGCGCGTGGTGCCTGTCGAGGAGCTCGGCGAGCTGCCGGCCTCGCGCGCGATCGTGCGCGGGCCCGGCGTGCTCGACCTCCTGGAGCCGCTGCGCAGGCACGGCGTCACCGCGACGCCGGCCGGCCCGGACTGGATCGACGTGACCCCGCGCAACCTGAGCAAGGCGACGTCGCTCGAGAACGTGCGCTCGGTGCTCGGGGTGGCCGCGCACAACACGCTGGCCGTCGGCGACGGCGTCAACGACATCGAGATGCTCACCTGGGCGGCCCGTTCCGTCGCCATGGGGCACGCCCCGGACGAGGTGAAGGCGATCGCCGACGAGACCGTCGGCGACATCACGCAGCACGGCGTGATCCAGGCGCTCAAGACGCTGATCTGAGCCGCGCCGCGGCCGTCCCGCGTCAGCGGGCGGTGAGCACCAGCGGGTCGCCGTCGGTGATGGCGATGGTGTGCTCCGAGTGCGCGCCGCGCGAGCCGTCGACCGAGCGCAGGGTCCAGCCGTCGGGGTCGGTGAAGATCTCGTCGGTGGTCTCGAGGAACCACGGCTCCACGGCGATCACGAGGCCCGGCCGCAGCGGGAACCCGCGGCCCGCGCGCCCGTCGTTCGGCACGTGCGGGTCGCCGTGCATGGTGCGGCCGACGCCGTGCCCGCCGAAGTCCGTGTTGATGGAGTACCCCGCCGCGCGCGCGACCTCGGCGATCGCCGCCGAGATGTCGCCGACCTTCCGACCCGGACGGGCCACGGCGATGCCGGCCTCGAGCGCGACCTCCGTGGTGCGGATGAGCTTCGCGTCCGCCTCGGCACGGCCCGGCACGGGCTCCCCGACGACGAACGAGAGCGCGGAGTCGGCGACCCAGCCGTTCACGGACGCCGCGAAGTCGATCGAGAGCAGGTCGCCGCTGCGCAGGGCGTAGTCGTGCGGCAGGCCGTGCAGCACGGCGTCGTTGACCGAGGTGCAGATGACCTTGCCGAAGGGCATGGCGCCGAAGGACGGGTGGTAGTCGATGTAGCACGACTCCGCGCCCTGGTCCCGGATCATCTTGTGCGCGATCTCGTCGAGCTCGAGCAGGTTCACGCCGACGCCCGCGGCCTCCCGGACGGCCAGCAGCACGTCCGCGACGAAGCGTCCGGCCGGGCGCATCTCCTCGATCTCGCGGGGCGTCCTGAGCTCGATCATGGCGGTCCTTCCGTCGGTGCACCGGGCGTTCCGGCGTGTGGGTCGTGCGGGACAAGCCTACGTCCCGCACCGGTTCGGCGGTCGCGCCGTTGCGCGCGCCCGACCTGGGGATTCACCCCTCTTGGCGCGAGCCGATGATTGAAACGGTTTCGTAATGCAAACACGTGCGGTGTGGGCTTGCATTGGACGGTGAACCACGGTTGCGTTGAGGAAGGGCAACCTGGCAGTCTGCCGGGCCGTACCCGCACGTCTGAGGGTCATGGAGCCCACGAAGCAGTGGAGGAGCAAGAGATGACTATCCGGATGGCTTCACGACGCCGGGCTGCCGCTGTCGCGGCGACCGGCGCGAGCCTCGCCCTGATCCTGACGGCCTGTGCCGACACCGACGACGGCGGTGGCGACGGCGGCGGCGGCGGGGAGGCCGCCGCGTACGAGATCGACTGTGCCGCCTACGACGAGTTCGGCGACCTCGAGGGCAAGACGGTCACCGTCTACACGACGATCGTCGAGCCCGAGGCCGAGACGCAGACGGCGTCGTACGAGCCGTTCGAGGAGTGCACGGGCGTCACGGTCGACTACGAGGCCTCGCGCGAGATGGAGGCGCAGATCGCCACGCGCGTGCAGGCGGGCAACCCGCCGGACATCGCGATCCTGCCGCAGCCGGGTCTGCTCCAGTCGCTCGTCCGCGACTACGACGCGGTGCTCCCTGCCCCCGAGCAGGTCGAGGCGAACGTCGACGAGGGCTGGGCGCCCGAGTGGAAGGAGTACGGCACGGTCGACGGCACGTTCTACGCCGCGCCGCTGGGCTCCAACGTGAAGTCGTTCGTCTGGTACTCGCCCTCGATGTTCGAGGAGGCGGGCTACGAGGTCCCCGAGACCTGGGACGAGCTGCTGGACCTCACGGCGACGATCGCCGAGAGCAACGAGGGTGCCACGCGCCCCTGGTGCGCCGGTGTCGAGTCCGGTGACGCCTCCGGCTGGCCGGGCACCGACTGGATCGAGGACGTGGTGCTCCGCACCGCGGGCCCGGACGTCTACGACCAGTGGTACACCCACGAGATCCCGTTCAACGACCCGCAGATCGTCGACGCCTGGGACGCCGCGGGCGAGATCCTCAAGAACCCGGACTACGTGAACGGCGGCCTGGGCGGCGTCGACTCGATCGCGACGTCGACCTGGACGGACGCGGGCTACCCGATCCTCGACGGCAACTGCTGGATGCACCGCGCCGCGAACTTCTACGCGACGCAGTGGCCCGAGGGCACCGAGGTGGCGCCGGACGGCGACGTCTACGCCTTCTACCTGCCGGCGGAGACCACCGAGGAGCGCCCGACCCTCGTGGCCGGCGAGTTCATCGGCGCGTTCACGGACCGTCCCGAGGTCCAGGCCTTCCAGACCTACCTGTCGAGCGCCGACTGGGCCAACGCCAAGGCGGCGGCCACGCCGGCCGGCGGCTGGGTGAGCGCCAACAAGGGCCTCGACCCCGAGCTCCTGGCGACGGACTTCGACAAGCTCTCCGCCGAGATCCTCGCGGACGAGGCCACGGTGGCCCGCTTCGACGCGTCCGACCTGATGCCCGCGTCGGTGGGTACCGACACGTTCTGGAACGGCATCATCGAGTGGTTCGCGAGCGACAAGTCCAGCGAGGACGTCACCACCACCATCGAGAAGTCCTGGCCGAAGAACTGACGACCGGACCTCGAGCCTGACGCGCGGAGGCGTGGGACCCCGGTCCCACGCCTCCGCCGTCCTAGGCTGAGGCCGGGAACCGTCAAGGACGACCGGACCAGGACAGCGACAGGAGAAGAGCCATGGACTGGCTGCTGCACGCCGGGGACGACCCGGGGCACAAACTGCTGTTGATGCTCGTCGGTATCGCGCTGTTCGTCGCGCTGATGGGCATCATCCTCTTCGTGGTCGACCGACCGCGTAACCCGCCCCGCTGGTTCGTGGGCTTCGGCTTCACCGGCGCGGCGCTGCTGCTGCTCCTGCTGGGTCTCGTGTACCCGGCGGTGCGGACCATCGTCAACTCGTTCATGAACCGCAACAGCACGGGGTTCATCGGGCTCGACAACTACGTGCGGGCCTTCACCGAGCCGCAGTTCCTGCTGGTGCTCGGCAACACCGCACTCTGGGTGCTCGTCGCGCCGATCGTCGCGACCTTCGCCGGGCTCGCCTACGCGTACCTCGTCGACAAGAGCCGCTTCGAGGCGCTGGCCAAGGGGCTCGTGTTCCTCCCCATGGCGATCTCCATGGTCGGCGCGTCGATCATCTGGAAGTTCGTCTACGAGTTCAAGCCGGCCGGTGTCGACCAGACCGGTCTGCTCAACCAGTTCATCGTCTGGCTCGGAGGGGAGCCCCAGCAGTTCCTCCTCAGCCGGCCGCTGAACACCTTCCTCATCATGGTGGTGTTCATCTGGATCCAGGCCGGTTTCGCGATGACGCTGCTCTCGGCGTCGATCAAGGCGATCCCGGACGACATCATCGAGGCCGCCCGCCTCGACGGCGTCTCGGGGCTCGGCATGTTCTGGCGCATCACCATCCCGAGCATCCGCCCGGCCCTCGTGGTCGTGCTGACCACCATCGCGATGACGACCCTCAAGACCTTCGACATCGTGCGCACGATGACCGCGGGCCAGTACGGCACGTCGATCGTGGCCCTGGAGTTCTACGACCAGCGGTTCCGGCAGGGTGACGCGGGCCTGAGCGCGGCCCTCGCCGTGCTGCTCTTCGTCATCGTGATCCCGGTGATCATCTACAACGTGCGCCAGCAGCGCCTGTCGGAGGAGGTCCGATGAGCACCGTGGAGGCAGCAACCCCCGCACCCGAGGTGCCGAGGCCGGCGAGGTCGTCGTCGATGGGCGACCGGGCGCGGAAGGCGCGCAAGGCGCTGTCCAACCCGTGGGCGAGCACGCTCGCCGTCGTCATCGCGATCCTCTGGACCATCCCGACGATCGGTCTCCTGATCACCTCGTTCCGGCCCGAGCTGGACGTGCGGCGCAGCGGCTGGTGGACCGTCTTCGGCGACGCCCTGGCCGGCGAGGGCGTGTTCTCGCTGCGCAACTACGAGACCGCGCTGTTCGGTGGCTCGACGGACCTGGCCACCTACTTCGTCAACTCGTTCGTCGTGACGCTGCCGGCCGTGTTCATCCCGGTCACGGTCGCGCTGCTGGCCGCGTACGGCTTCGCATGGGTCGACTTCAAGGGCCGCGACTTCCTCTTCATCGCGGTGTTCGCCCTGCAGATCGTGCCCATCCAGATCACGCTCGTGCCGCTGCTGACGGCCTACGTGGACCTGGGTGTCAACGGCACGTTCTGGGCCATCTGGTTGTCGCACTCGGCCTTCGCGCTGCCGTTGGCCACGTTCCTGCTGCACAACTTCATGAAGGACATCCCCGCCTCGCTGGTCGAGGCGGCTCGCATGGACGGCGCCGGCCACGTGCAGGTGTTCTTCCGGGTGGTGCTGCCGCTCCTCACGCCGGCACTCGCGGCGTTCGGCATCTTCCAGTTCCTCTGGGTGTGGAACGACCTGCTGGTCGCCCTGATCATGGGCAAGCCGGACACGTTCCCGCTCACGGTCCGTGTCGCAGAGCTCGCAGGCTCGCGCGGCGGTGACTGGCACGTGCTGTCGGCCGGTGCGTTCATCTCGATGATCGTCCCGCTCATCGTGTTCCTGTCGCTGCAGCGGTACTTCGTCCGCGGCCTCCTGGCAGGCTCGGTCAAGGGCTGACCCACCGCCCCCGACGCCGAGGTAGTCACCTGGCGAGGTAGTCATGGGGCGAGGTAGTACGTACTACCTCGCCCCATGACTACCTCGCCCCATGACTACCTCGCCCCATGACTACCTCGGCGTCGGGGTTTCTCGGGTGAGGAGGGACTGCTTCACCGGGAGGCCGTAGCGGAAGCCGCCGAGGGAGCCGTCGGTGCGCAGGATGCGGTGGCACGGCACGAACAGGGCCGCGGCGTTCATCGCGCACGCCCCCGCCGCCGCGCGCACCGCCGCCGGCCGACCCGCCCGCGTCGCGTACTCCGTGTACGTGAGCCGCTCACCCGCCTTGACCTCGCGCAGCACGTCCCAGGCGTGCGCCCGGAACGGTCCGCTCACCTGTCGCACGGGCACGCGACCGGGGGCGTCGTGGTCGCCGGAGTAGTAGGCGGCCACGGCGTCGGCAGCCTCCTCGAGCACGCCCGACGGGGTCGGCGACGGCGCCGGCGGGTCGGCCTGCGCAGGCCCGCGCAGCGTGGGGTGCACGAGCGCGAGCAGCGCGGCGAGGTCCTCGGTCCAGCCGGAGGCGAGCACGGCGTCGTCGGTGGCGAGGACGCTGAACGGGCCGTCCGGGGTGGTCAGGGTCGTGGCCTGCAGAGGGGCGGGCGGAGGGACGTGCAGCATGATCTGCCTTTCGTAGGAGGTTCCCGGGGGAGGCCGTCGCGGGAAGGTCAGGCGGAGCGCCAGAGGTGCATCGCGGCGTAGGAGCGCCAGGGCGCCCATGCCGCGCCACGCCGGGCGAGCTCCGTGAACTGGTGTCGTCGGGGTGCGTCGGCGGGCACGAGGCCGAGGGCGCGGGCCCCGGCGAGCAGTGCCACGTCGCCGTCCATGAGGACGTCGGGGTCGCCCAGCACGCGCAGGGTCACGTACCCGGCGGTCCAGGGACCGATGCCGGGCCGGCCGACGAGCCGGCGACGCAGCTCCTCGGGGTCGTCGCCGACGCTGAGGGTGAGGGTGCCGTCCGCGAGGTCGCGGGCCGCGGCGACCACGGTGCCGAGCATGCGGGCCGGCAGCCGGAGATAGGCCTGCGCCGCCGTCTCCGCACCACCCGCCGGGGCCGCGATCTCGTGCGGTGTCGGGAAGAGCCGGTCGAGCCCCGGGACGGCCGAGGCGTACGGCCGACCCGTGCCGTGCGCGAGCCGGGTGAGGTGCGTGCGCGCCGCCGCGACGCTGATCTGCTGGCCGACGACAGCGCGGATCAGGAGCTCGGCGGGGTCGACCGCGCCCGGCACGCGGATGCCCGGCACGGCGGCGACGGACGGCGCGAGCACCGGGTCGGCCGCGAGCGCGGCGTCGACGGCCACGGGGTCGGCGTCGAGGTCGAGCAGCCGGCGCACGCGGGTGACGGCGACGGGCGCGTCGGCGAGGTCGGCGAGCTCGAGGTCCAGCTCGACGCGGCCGGTGCCCGTCCGGGGCACCCGGACATCGACCGCGCCGGGCCCGTGCGGCAGCAGCACGGTGCGCGCGTACCGCAGGTCGGGGCCGACGTCGGCCGCCTCGACCCCCTGGATCGCGCGCGCGGCGAGGAACTCGATCACCCCGCGCGCGTCGAACGGCTCGCGCACGGGCAGCGTGAGCGAGATGCGCACCGCCTCGCCCGGCCCGTCGGCCGGGACCGGCCCGGCCTGCGCCCGGCGCGCCGGACGGCGGGCCGCCGCGCGGGCGCGCAGGTCCGACGGCGTCGTGCCGAACACCTCGGACACCGTGTCGTTGAACTGCCGGATCGAGCCGAACCCCGCGGCGAACGCGACGTCCGCCAGCCGCAGGGGCGTGCCCACCAGCAGCGTGCGGGCCGTCTGCGCCCGCTGGGCCCGCGCGAGGGCGAGCGGCCCCGCGCCGAGCTCGGCGACGAGCAGGCGGTGCAGCTGGCGCTCGGAGTAGCCCAGGCGTGCGGCCAGGCCCGAGACGCCCTCCCGGTCGACGACGCCGTCGGCCACGAGCCGCATCGCGCGCCCCGCGAGGTCGCGGCGCAGGTCCCACGCGGGGGTGCCCGGCGCGGCCTCGGGCAGGCACCGCTTGCAGGCGCGGAAGCCGGCCTCGTGCGCCGCCGCCGAGGTGAGGTAGAACGACACGTTCTCGGCCTTCGGCGTGCGCGCGGGGCACGAGGGCCGGCAGTAGATGCCGGTGGTGCGCACCGCGGTGAAGAACTGGCCGTCGAACCGGGCGTCGCGCGCGGCGATGGCACGATAGCGCTCGGCGAAGGCGGGATCACGGGTGGCGACGTCGGTCATGCCCACCATCCTGCGCCCGTCCGCCCGCTGCCGACTAGCGGGATTCGGACACGGCAGTGGGGCCGGTCAGACCGTCGCGTCCAGCCAGTCGAGGACGGTCGACAGGTACGCCTCGCGCGCCGCCGGGGGCGAGAGCGCCAGGTCGTGCGCGCCGCCCTCGATCACCCTGACCTCCACGGCGGCGCCGAGGCGCGGGGCGCGTGCGTGCATGTGCGCGACGTCGAGCACCGCGTCCGTGCTCAGCATCACCGCGGCCTCGCCGCCGTCCGGACCGGTGCGGTCGCTCGTGCACACGAGCGTCGGGCAGTCGACGGCGAGCCCGCGCGCGACCTCCCGGTGGCCGCGCCGGATCGCCGAGAGCCAGCCGGCACGCACCGGGAAGCCGTCGAACGGCTTCCAGCGCAGGTCGTACTCCCACTCGCCGCCCGTGGTGCGGTGCAGCGCGCGGCCGTAGTGCCCGCCCAGGTGGCTGACCACCGTGCGCGGCGCGACCCGGCCGAGCACATGAACGGCGCGCGTCGCGAGCACGCGGTCCGACCAGCTCCCCCGCAGGTCGAGCCACGGGCTGTTGAGCACGAGCGCCGTGACCCGCCCCGGCCGCGCGTGCGCGTACCGCGCCGTGACCAGGCCGCCCGTCGAGTGCCCCAGAAGGACGAGGCCGGTGTGTCCCTCGGCCGTGACCGCAGCGGCGGCCGCGTCCAGGTCCTCGAGGTAGAGGTCGAGGTCGTCCACCATGTTCGGGTCGCCGCCCGACGCCGTCCAGGCGTCGATCGACCGGCCGTGCCCGCGCAGGTCGACGGCGTAGAAGGGGTAGCCCCGCCCGGCGACCTCCTCTGCGAGGTGGCGCTGGAAGAAGTAGTCGGCGAACCCGTGCACGTAGAGCACCGCGGGTCGTCCGGTGCGCGGGACGTCGTCGGGCACGTGCCGCACGAGCGTGGCCTCGGGGGCTGTGCCCGCGTGCGCCCGCCGCCCCCGCCGTCGGCCCGTCGGCACGGGCAGGCGCAGCGTGCGGGCCTCGAAGCCCGCGCCCAGCACGTCCTCGCCCCAGCCGTCCTCCGCGACGGCCGGGTCGGCCTGCCTGTCGGTCCCCATGTCGCTCCCGTGCGTCGCCGGTGGTCAGGACCTGACGATAGGCCCCGCCGCCCCGTCGGGGCGACAGGCGCTCCGGCCGCGCGGGGTCAGTACCCGGGCGGGAAGCTGGGCGGACGGCTCGGGTCTGCCGGCGTCACCTGGTCCGGCTGGTGCACCGGCACACCGCCGTAGCCGGGCGCGCCGCCCGGTCCCGTCCCGTGGGGGACCGGTGCCGCCCCGTACCCGGGGGGCACCGGCGGGGGCGGGTACGACGCCGCGGGCGCCTCCGGCCTGCGGTCGCGCACCCGCAGCATGGCCTGCCACACGATGACGCCGATGAGCAGCAGGATCACGAGGCCGCTCAGCCCGAGCACGAGCACCATCCACTCCGGGACGACCGGCAGCGTGACGACGGCCTGTTCCCCGCCCGCCACGGCCGGGTCCTCGTCCGGACCGACGGCGGCGCCGCGCGCGCTGATCTCGACCTTCTCGCCGACCGTCGGCTCCCAGCGCACGGTCGTGCCGTCGACGGTGCCGTTGGAGGAGCTCACCTCGCCCGGGAACGTGACGTCCACCGTGACGCTCAGGTTCTCGATGGAGGCGGCGCCGCGCCTGCCCAGCCCTTCCTCGGTGAGGTCCAGCGTGCCCGAGAGCACGTAGTCGCCGCCCTCGCGCACCACCGAGATGGGCCAGCCCACCTGCTCGCCCACCCCGGCCAGGTCGCCCTCGGGGTAGACGTAGCGGGTGCCGGTGTAGCCGTCCTGCTCGAACTGCTCGGTCCGCACCGCGTCCCGCGCCGGGTCGTCCTGCTCCCGGGTGAGCATGTCGATGACGTCGTCGGGCGCCTGGCCCGTCCGGTCCAGGTACCGGTCCTCGACGGCGAGCACCACGCTCGATCCCGCCCTGTCGTCGGGCTTGAGGTCGAGCTCGACGCCCATCCGCACGCACCCGGACAGAGCCAGGGTCAGTAGGGCGGCGACGGCGGCAGTTCCTACGCGGCGGGTGGGGGTCACGGGGACAGCATGGCAACCAGGTGCCGGGATTCCCAAGCGCTGACACGGGGAGTAGTCCCCATGGCCAGGGCCGACGCCCTCAGGCGGCGGCCGCCGTCGGCGTCGCGACGGCGGCCGCCCGCCGCCGCTCCTGGCGCAGAGCCGGCAGCAGGCAGACGACGCCGAGCGTGCTGAACGCCCCGGCGATCACCATCGCCGCCTGGGTGGACAGCAGGTCGGCCAGCACGCCGAGCACCGGGGAGGCCACGGAGAAGGCGGCGAACGCGAGCATGGAGGCCAGCGACAGCACCGTGGCGCGGTTCCGGGCCGAGGCCTCCCGGTGGAGCAGGGTCTGGTAGGCGGGGCCGCAGGCCCCGTGCAGGCAGTAGGTCACCAGGTAGGCGGCGACCAGGCCGACCGGGCCCAGCGCGAGACCCATCCACACGGCACCGAGCCCGTTGAGCACGCGCGCGAGGATCGCGGTCCTCGCCACGCCGAGGCGGGGCGTGGCGAGGCCGGTCAGCGCGGCGCCGCCCGCGAAGACGGCCCACCCCGCGGCCGCCGCAGGGCCTGCGACGGCCGCACCGGCGGCGGTCCCGCCGAGCAGCTCGGCCAGCCGGATGGGCTGGAACGTCTCGAACACGACCATCCCGACGCTCCAGAACACCTCGACGAACAGCAGCCACCGCAGCACCCGGTTGTCCCGGGCCAGGCGCAGGCCGCCGCGGACGACGCCGGGCGCCTGCCGGGCGGACGCGACCACACGGGCGGTCAGGCCGGCGCCGCGGCCGGCGTCGCCGGACGGGTGCTGCGGCACCTCGCGGACCAGGAGCGTCACGGCGACGAGGTGGACCGCCGAGAGCGCGGCGTACGCGGCGTAGGGCAGGGCCAGCGCGGACCACGCGGTGAACGGGTGCCACCAGACGAGCCCGCCCGACACGAGCGCGCCCGCCGCCATCGAGACCCCCATGACCGTGCCCTGGGCGGCCAGCGGCCGGTCGACGTCCGCGCCGGGCGTCGTCGCGTGCACCGTGTCGACGAACCAGGCCTCCAGGGGACCCGAGTCGAGCGCCCGGAACGCGCCCGTGGCGACGGCGGCCAGCACGAACGCCCAGAAGGACTGCGCGGCCAGGAACAGGACGCCCGACCCGACCTGCAGCACCGCGGCGGTGACGAGCAGGGGCTTGCGGCCCAGCGAGTCGGCCAGGCCGCTGGTCGGCAGCTCGAGGAGGAACACGGTGAGCCCGGTGAAGGACAGGGCGGTGAGGGTCTCGGTGACGGTGAGGCCGCGCTCGAGCGGCAGCAGCGTCGTCACCGTCACGACGAGCCCGACGGGGAACCAGCGGGTCAGGGTCAGCAGCAGGAAGACCTGCCGGGCCCGGGCCGGGGTGAGGGGGGTCATGGCCGGTCCTCCTGCTGTCCGGTGGTGTCGGTGACGTCGTCCCGGGAGGGGACGTCCTCGGGGTCGAGGGGGAACGCCGCCTGCCAGAACGTGATCCGGCGTGCGCCGGGCTGCGGCTCGGCGTCGAGGTAGCGGTCGAGCACCTCCTGCAGGTCCCGGCGCAGGGCCTTGAGCTGGTCCGGGGTCACCGTCACCCACGCGTCGCCGAAGCCCGCCGCGTCCTGCCACTCGTCCGGCCAGGCCTCCGCGACGTCGAGCCAGCGGCCGAACTCGGTGGTGAAGGTGCGCAGGTAGTCGCGCTCCAGCCAGCCGATCGCGGTGGCGGCGTCCTCGTCGTGCGCGAGCTCGGTCCGCTCCCAGCTGTGGGAGCTGGTGGTCGCGCGCCAGATGCGCTGCTTGCCCGTGCCCTCTCCGGTGTCGGTCACGAGCCCGACCGACGCGAGCTTGCGCAGGTGGTAGCTGGTGGCGCCCGAGTTGGTGCTGAGGGCTGTCGCCAGCGCGGTCGCCGTCGCGGGGCCGCCCTTGCGGAGTGTGCTGAGCAGGCGCGAGCGCAGCGGATGGGCCAGCACCTTGACGGCCTCGGGGGTGAGGCGGAAGTCGTCCGAGAAGGTGGCCATGCGTGCACACTAACTATGCACAGAGAGTGTGCACAAGAGGTGTGCACAAAAATTGTGCACGGTTCTCTCGACCCGGGGAGGCGCTGGAGCGTTTCACGGGGAGCTCAGTTCGGTCCCTAGTGCGCGTGCACGGCGAGCCGGGGCTGACAAAGGGCCGTACACGAGCCCCCAGCCACCACAGGACCGACCTCGGTGCGCCGACCGGTACGCCGGCCGCGCGGAGAGTAGCGGTGGGAGGGGGGCGTCTAGCGGAGCAGCATGACCGCGGCAGCCGTCACACCGACCACCACGACGACCGCCCGGAACACGGTGGGCGACATCCGCCGGCCAACCCGCGCGCCCAGGTAGCCGCCGACGAGCGAGCCGGCGGCGAGCAGGCCGATCACGCCCCAGTGCAGGTCGGCCACGACCACGAAGATCGCGGACGCGACGACGTTCGCCGCCATGACCGCGAGCGTCTTGAGCGCGTTGACGATGCGCACGGGCAGGTCGGTGCCCAGGCCGAGCACCGCGGCCATCATGACGCCGGACCCCGCGCCGAAGTACCCGCCGTAGGTGCCGGTGAGCACGGAGAAGACCACCGTGGCGGGCGACAGGTCGTGCCGTAGGCGTGTCGGCTCGTTCCGCGTGCGCCGCAGCCAGCGGCTGATCCACGGCTGCGCCCCGACGAGGAGGCAGGAGAGCAGGATCAGCCACGGCACGACCGCCTCGAACACCCCCGGCGGCAGCGCGAGCAGCAGTACGGCCCCGGCGATCGAGCCGACGCCGCACGTCACGAGCACGACCAGCGTCGCGCGCGGGTGCTCGCGCAGCTCGGTGCGGTACCCGAAGGAGCCGCTCAGGGAGCCCGCGAGCAGGCCGACCGTGTTGGACGCGTTCGCGACGACGGGCGGCAGCCCGACGGCGAGCAGCACCGGGAAGCTGAGCAGCGACGCGACCCCGACCGTCGAGGTGAGCACGCCGGCCCCGACCCCTGCGCCGAGCACGCCGAGCGCCTCCCAGCCGGTCACCGCTCCTCGCCCCGCAGCAGTGCGACGTCGCTGACCATCTCGACGTGCGCGTGCATCGCGGCGGCGGCGGCCTCGGGGTCGCGGGCCCGGATCGCCTCGGCGATGGTGCGGTGGCCCGAGAGCGAGTTGCGGGGGCGGCCGGGCTGCGAGAGCGACTCGATGCGGGTCTCGCGGATCAGGCTCGAGATCTCCCGCATCGTCTGCGCGAGGAGGTCGGAGTGCGCGGCCGCGGTGACGGCGGCGTGGAACTGCTCGTCGGCGTCGACGCCGCGGTCCCCGCGCTCGATCGCCTCCTCCATCGCGGCGAGCGCCGCGTCGATCGCGGCGAGGTCCTCGTCGGTGCGGCGCTGGGCGGCGAGCGCGGCGATCTTGGTCTCCAGCGCGTCGCGGATGTCGATGATCTCGGGGATCCGGTCGGCGTGGGCGCGAATCGCCTCGACGATGCGGCTCTCGCTGTGCCGCCCGGTCAGCACCGTGCCGTCGCCGTGCCGCACGATCACGACGCCCACCACCTCGAGCGCGACGAGCGCCTGGCTGAGCGTGGCGCGGCTGACCCCCAGCCGCGCGGCCAGCTCGCGCTCGGGCGGCAGGCGGTCGCCGGCGCTCAGCCCGTTCTGCCGGATCCAGGTGGTGATCTGCTCGGCCACCTGCTCGTAGAGCCGGGTGCGGGCCAGCGGTGTCGGGAGGTCGGACGGGGCCTGTGGGGTCACCTTCCCGAGGGTACTTGACAGATGGCTCACTGGCTTATTGGCTAGGCCACTGATCCATTGTGTGTCGTCGGTCAAGGATGACCGCCGCGATGGGAAGAGGAGTTGTCATGGGTCCTGAGTGGATCGCGATCATCGCGCTCGTCGCGTTGTTCGTGGCCGGGACGGTGCTGCCGATCAACATGGGTGCGCTCGCGTACGTGGCGGCCTGGTTCGTCGGCGTGTTCGCGCTGCAGATGGAGGAGAAGGAGGTGCTGGGCGGCATCAGTGCCGACCTGGTCCTCACCCTCATCGGCGTCACGTACCTGTTCTCGATCGCGAAGAACAACGGCACGGTCGACCTCATCGTGGCCAGAGCCGTCCAAGCCGTCGGCGGCCGTGTCGCACTCATCCCCTGGGTGATGTTCGCCGTCACGGCCGTGCTCACCGCCATCGGCGCCGCCAGCCCCGCCGCGTGCGCCATCATCGGCCCGGTCGCGCTCGGCTTCGCGCGGCGCTACAAGATCAACCCGCTGATGATGGGCATGTTCGTCGTGCACGGCGCCCAGGGCGGCGGATTCTCGCCGATCAGCATCTACGGCACCATCACCAACTCGGTGATGTCGGAGGTCGGCTACGAGGGCACCGAGATGGGCGTGTTCCTCGCGTCGCTCGGCGTCAACATCGCGATGGCCGTGATCCTGTTCCTCGCCCTCGGCGGCCGGCAGCTCGTGCGTGAGCGGGTCGACCCGGCCGAGGCGTCGTCGCACCTCGCGGACGACCTGCACGCGGGCGGCGCCTCCGTCACCGTGCGCGGCCAGGGCGCCGGCGTCTCCACGACCACGCGGGCCGTCGGCGTCCGCCGCGACCACGTGCTCACGCTGCTCGCGTTCGCGGGCGTGGCCGTCACCGCCCTGGCGTTCGACCAGAACATCGGCTTCGTCTCCATCACCGCTGCGGTCGTCCTCGCGATGCTGTCCCCGAAGCAGCACAAGGACGCCGTCAAGCAGATCGCGTGGCCCACCGTGCTCCTCGTCGCGGGCGTCAGCACCTACGCCTTCATCCTCACCGAGGCGGGCGTGCCCGAGTACATCGGCAACTGGGCCGCCGGCCTCGGTGTCGCCGCGATCGGCGCGCTCGTCCTGTGCTACGTCGGCGGCATCGTCTCGGCGTTCGCGTCGTCCACCGCGCTGCTGCCGGTGATCATCCCCATCGCCGTCCCGCTCATCGCCGCGGGCGGTGTCAGCCCCTGGGCCCTGGCCGCCGCGCTCGCCGTCTCCTCGACGATCGTCGACGTGAGCCCCTTCTCCACGAACGGAGCCCTCATGCTCGCCAACCGCCCGGACACGATCTCCGAGCAGGCCTACTACAAGCAGATCCTCGGGTACGCGATCATCGTGACGCTCGCGGGGCCGCTGCTCGTGTGGGCCATCCTCGTCCTGCCGGGCTGGTGAGCCCGATGACCGGACCCCTGGACGGCGTCGTCGTCGTCGATCTCTCCCGGGCCCTGGCGGGCCCGCACGCCACGATGATGCTGGGCGACCTCGGCGCCCGCGTCGTCAAGGTGGAGGCGCCCGGCCGCGGCGACGACACGCGCGGCTGGGGACCCCCCTTCGTCGGCGAGGAGGGCGCCCGCGAGTCGACCTACTTCCTGTCCGCGAACCGGAACAAGGAGTCGATTGCCCTCGACCTCAAGGCCGACGACGACCGCGCGACGCTCCTCGACCTCGTCGACCGTGCCGACGTGCTCGTGGAGAACTTCCGGCCCGGCGTGCTCGACCGGCTCGGCCTCGGCGTCGAGTCGCTGCTCGAGCGCAACCCGCGGCTCGTGGTGCTCTCGATCACGGGCTTCGGGCACGACGGGCCGGAGGGCGGCCGGGCGGGATACGACCAGATCGCCCAGGGCGAGGCAGGTCTGATGTCGCTCACGGGGTCCGGTCCGGACGACCCGCAGCGCGTCGGCGTACCGATCGGTGACCTGCTCGCAGGCATCTACGGCGCGTACGGCGTGCTCGCGGCGCTGCACGAGCGTCACGCCACCGGGCGCGGTCAGGTGGTGCGCACGTCCCTGCTGGCCGCCGTCACCGGGGTGCACGCCTTCCAGGGCACCCGGTGGACGGTGGCGGGGGAGGTGGGCCGCGCGCAGGGCAACCACCACCCTTCGATCGCGCCGTACGGCCTGTTCCGCTGCCGTGACGGCGCCGTCCAGATCGCCGTCGGGTCCGAGGCGCTGTGGCAGAGGTTCTGCCACGCGTTCGGGCTCGACCCCGACGCGGAGGGCATGCGGACCAACCCCGAGCGGGTGGCCCACCGCGACCAGGTCGTCGCGACCGTCGAGGAGGTCTTCGCGGCCCACGACGCCGACGCCCTCCTCACCCTGCTGTCCGACGCCGGCGTCCCGGCGGGCCGTGTGCGCACCCTCGACGAGGTGTACGCGTGGGAGCAGACGGCAAGCCAGGGCCTGCTCGTCGACGTCGAGCACACGAGCCTCGGCACGGTGACGCTGCCCGGCCCGCCGCTGCGCTTCTTCGACCCGTCGGGCGACGAGGTGACGCGGCGCGACCACCAGGCCCCGCCCGTGCTCGACGAGCACGCCGCGCGCATCAGGGCGTGGCTCGAGCAGGACACGCCGTGACCCGCCGCTGGACCGCGCGCGAGCTGCTCGACCTCGTCCTCGACGCGGGCAGCCTCGAGTCGTGGGACGCGCCCGTCGACACCTCGGGCCACCCGGACGACTACCGCGCGGTGCTCGCGGCGGCCGCAGAGAAGTCGGGCACCGACGAGTCCGTGCTCACGGGTCGCGGCACGGTCAGGGGGCGGCCCGTCGTGGTCGTCGCCAACGAGTTCCGCTTCCTCGGCGGCTCCATCGGCCGGGCCGCGGCGCAGCGGATCGCCGCGGCCGTGCGGCGCGCCACGGCGCAGCGGCTGCCCGTCCTCGCCACCACGGCGTCGGGCGGCACGCGGATGCAGGAGGGCACGCCCGCGTTCCTGCAGATGGTCGAGATCTCGCGGGCCGTCATGGCGCACCGCGACGCCGGCCTGCCGTACCTGGTCTACCTGCGCCACCCCACCACGGGCGGCGTGTACGCCTCGTGGGGGTCGCTCGGGCACCTCACCGTCGCCGAGCCGGGCGCGCTCATCGGGTTCCTCGGGCCGCGCGTCGTCGAGGCGCTCACCGGGACGGCCCTGCCCGACGGCGTCCAGTCCGCCGAGAACCTTGCCGCCAAGGGCGTGATCGACGGCGTGGTCGCCCCCGAGCACCTGCCCGCGCTCGTCGAGCGGGCGCTCGCCGTGCTGGTCGACCCGCCCGCGCCGTCGGGCCTGCCGCGACGCCGGGGCGAGCCGTCCGGGACGACGTCGGCCTGGGACTCCGTGCTGCGCACCCGGGCCGAGGGCCGGGTCGGGGTGCGGGACCTGCTGCGCTACGGCGCGTCCGGCACCGTGCGGCTGTCGGGCACGGACGAGGGTGAGCGCGACGAGTCCATGCTCGTCGCGCTGACCCGCCTGGGCGGGCAGCCGTGCGTCGTCGTCGGGCAGGACAGGACCCGGCAGTCCGCGGCGTCGCCCATGGGGCCTGCGGCGCTGCGGGTCGCGCGGCGCGCGATGGGGCTGGCCGAGGAGCTGGGGCTCCCGCTGGTCGCCGTCGTCGACACGCCGGGGGCCGAGCTCTCGCAGGTCGCGGAGGAGGGCGCGCTGGCCGGCGAGATCGCGCGGTGCATCGCGGAGCTCACCCGCATGACGGTGCCGACGCTGTCCGTGATCCTCGGGCAGGGCTGCGGCGGGGGTGCGCTCGCGCTCCTGCCCGCGCAGACCGTCCTCGCGGCCGAGCACGCGTGGCTCTCGCCGCTGCCGCCGGAGGGTGCGAGCGTCATCGTGCACGGCGACACGGAGCACGCGGCCGAGCTGGCCGAGGCCCAGCACGTGCGCGCCGTCGACCTGCTCGCGGAGGGCGCCGTGCAGCACGTCGTGCCCGAGCGCGAGGGCGACACGGCCCGCGACGTCGCCGTCGCGGTGGCTGCGGAGTGCGCGGCGGTGCTGGCGGCGGCCCGCTCGGCGGGCAGGCCGGGGTGAAGCGCGCGCGCCGTCCCTGACCGCGCCCACTCGTCCTCGAAGCCGACGTTGCTCGGCTTTCGAGGCCCGCAAAGCCGAGCAACGTCGGGTTCGAAGACGAGTGGCAGCGGCGTCGCGACGCCGGGTCAGCGGGTGTGCTTCTCCAGGGCCTTGCGCACCTGCTGGACCAGGGCGAAGACGAGGAGCGCTGCGAACGCGACGGAGGCCACGCGGTCGGGCAGCACGACGGACAGGCTCGCGCCGCCGTAGGAGAACGCCGACGCGACGACGCCGATGAGCGCGGCCGTGCGCAGCCGTACGAGGCCGTTGCGGGTGTTCACCCACGTGCCGGAGACGGCGGTCGGGATCATCGCGACGAGCGACGTGCCCTTGGCGAGCGCGGGCGCGAAGTCGAACAGCGCGGACAGCCCCGGCACCGCGATCTGGCCGCCGCCGATGCCGAGCAGGCCCGAGGCGATGCCCATGACGAGGCCGAGGCCGACCATGCCCGCGCCGTCGAGCAGGCTGGGCAGGCCCTCCGCGGTGTCCACGGACGGCGGCTCGCCGAACCCGTCGAGCAGCGACCGCACGATCCCGGCCACGAGGACCCCGACGAACAGCCAGCGCAGCAGCGTCTCGGGTACCCGGGCGAGCAGGCGGGCGCCCACGACCGCCCCGGCCACCGAGCCGACGACGAGCAGGCCCGCCGCCACCAGGTCGACCGCCTGGTGCGTGAGGTACGGGATCGAGCCGACGATCGCGGCGGGCAGGATCGCCGCGAGCGAGTACGCGCCGGCCCGGCGCTGCGTGAGACCGCCGAGCGAGGTGAGCAGCGGCACCATGACGATGCCGCCGCCGAGGCCGAAGAGCCCGGAGAACGCCCCGCCGACGACCCCGACGAGGACGGCGCGCGGTGGGGTCAGGGAGTCGTCGGTCTGCTCAGTCACCCCGCGATGATCTCAGGTGCGCGACGATGGTTCGTGCGCCGTTCACCGGGTCGGTACGTGCGGTGTCCACCTCGAGGTCGTAGACGACGCCACGGTGCACGGCCTCGGCCTGCCGCGCGGCCATGCCCGCGACACGGTCGCCCCGAGCGGCCTCACGTCGGGCGGCGACCTCCGGGGCGCACCGGACACCCACCCACAGGGTCGGCACGTCACCGAGGGCGTCGAACCAACGCCGCTGCGACGCGCCGCCGCCGAGGAACACGTCGTCGACCACGACGTGCGCGCCCGCGCGGGCCATGGCGACCAGCCCGGTGATCCAGGCGTCCTGCAGCGCCGTGAAGTCGGGGCCGACGTCGACCGCCCCGTCGTGCGCGAAGCCGATGCCGTCGCCGCCGGTGGTCAGCCGGGCGGGCATCGCGTCGACGAGCGTGTCGACGCTCAGCGACAGCCAGGACTCCGGCAGCTCGTCCTGCAGGGCGCGGGCGAGCGTGGACTTGCCCGAGCTCGACCCGCCGTTCAGCACGATCACCTGGACGCTCATGCGGTCACCGTACGGGCACCGGTGGCGGGCGCCGGAGTGGAATTCCAAGTTGAGTGGAATAGACTCAACTTTGCACGGGTTCTTCTCGATGGACCTCTGCCCCACCACCTGACCAGCCCCGGGAGGCTTCATGGACACCAAGTTCACGACCATGTCGCAGCAGGCGCTCGGCGACGCGATCCAGTCGGCGTCGGCCGCAGGCAACCCGCAGCTCGAGCCCGTGCACCTGCTCGGCGCGCTGCTCGGGCAGGAGAACGGCGTCGCCGTCGGGCTGCTCGACGCGGTCGGGGCGAACGCGCAGTCCATCGGCCAGCGTGTGCGCGCGGCCCTCGTCGCGCTGCCGCAGGCCAGCGGGGCCAGCACCGCTCAGCCGAGCGCGAGCCGCGCGTTCGCCGCGGTGCTCGACGTCGCAGGCAAGGAGGCCCAGGGGCTGGGGGACGAGTACGTCTCGACGGAGCACCTGCTCATCGCGCTGGCCGCCGGCCAGTCGTCGGCCGCGCAGATCCTGGCCGACGCCGGGGCGACCGCCGACGCCCTGCGCGCCGCGCTGCCCGCCGTCCGCGGCTCGGGGCGCGTCACGAGCCCCAACCCCGAGGGCACGTACAAGGCGCTCGAGCAGTACGGCACCGACCTGACGCAGCGCGCCCGCGACGGCAAGCTCGACCCGGTGATCGGCCGCGACTCCGAGATCCGGCGCGTCGTGCAGGTGCTGTCCCGGCGCACCAAGAACAACCCGGTGCTCATCGGTGAGCCCGGCGTCGGCAAGACCGCCGTCGTCGAGGGCCTCGCGCAGCGCATCGTGGCCGGTGACGTGCCCGAGTCGCTCAAGGACAAGCGGCTCGTCGCGCTCGACCTCGCGAGCATGGTCGCGGGCGCGAAGTACCGCGGCGAGTTCGAGGAGCGGCTCAAGGCCGTGCTCGAGGAGATCACCGCCTCCGACGGCCAGGTCGTCACCTTCATCGACGAGCTGCACACCGTCGTCGGCGCCGGGGCGGGCGGCGAGGGCGCCATGGACGCGGGCAACATGCTCAAGCCCATGCTGGCCCGCGGCGAGCTGCGGCTCGTCGGCGCCACCACGCTCGACGAGTACCGCGAGCACGTCGAGAAGGACCCGGCCCTCGAGCGCCGGTTCCAGCAGGTGTTCGTCGGCGAGCCGTCCGTCGAGGACACCGTCGCGATCCTGCGCGGGCTCAAGGAGCGCTACGAGGCGCACCACAAGGTGACCATCGCCGACTCCGCCCTCGTGGCCGCCGCGACCCTCTCCGACCGGTACATCTCCGGCCGCCAGCTCCCCGACAAGGCGATCGACCTGGTCGACGAGGCCGCGTCGCGCCTGCGCATGGAGCTCGACTCCTCGCCCGTCGAGATCGACGAGCTGCAGCGCGCCGTCACGCGCCTGGAGATGGAGGAGGTCGTCCTGTCCGAGTCGGAGGACGCAGCCTCGAAGGACCGCCTGGAGCGGCTGCGCGCCGACCTGGCCGACCGCCGCGAGGCCCTCGCCGCGCTCACCGCGCGCTGGGAGTCCGAGAAGGCCGGCCACAACCGCGTCGGCGACCTGCGCGCCCGCCTCGACGAGCTGCGTACCGACGCCGAGCGCAAGCTGCGCGAGGGTGACCTCGAGGGCGCCGCGCGCATCCGGTACGGCGAGATCCCCGTCGTCGAGAAGGAGCTCGCCGCCGCCGAGCGGGCCGAGTCGGAGGGCGGCAACCAGCCGTCCCCCGAGCAGCCGATGATCGCCGACAAGGTCGGCGCCGACGAGATCGCCGAGGTGGTCTCTGCCTGGACCGGCATCCCGGCCGGACGCCTGCTCCAGGGCGAGTCCGAGAAGCTGCTGCACATGGAGGAGGTCATCGGGCGGCGCCTCATCGGCCAGAAGGCCGCCGTCGCCGCGGTGTCCGACGCCGTGCGCCGCACCCGGGCCGGTGTCTCCGACCCCGACCGGCCCACGGGCTCGTTCCTGTTCCTCGGCCCCACCGGCGTCGGCAAGACCGAGCTCGCCAAGGCGCTCGCGGACTTCCTGTTCGACGACGAGCGCGCCATGGTGCGCATCGACATGTCCGAGTACGGCGAGAAGCACTCCGTCGCGCGGCTCGTCGGCGCCCCTCCGGGGTACGTGGGCTACGAGGAGGGTGGCCAGCTCACCGAGGCCGTGCGCCGCAGGCCCTACTCGGTGGTGCTGCTGGACGAGGTCGAGAAGGCCCACCCCGAGGTCTTCGACATCCTGCTCCAGGTGCTCGACGACGGCCGCCTCACCGACGGCCAGGGCCGCACCGTCGACTTCCGCAACGCCATCCTCGTGCTGACCTCCAACCTGGGCTCGCAGTTCCTCGTCGACCCGACGCTGGCGGACGCCGAGCGGCGCGAGTCCGTGATGACGGCGGTCCGCGAGGCGTTCAAGCCGGAGTTCCTCAACCGGCTCGACGACGTCGTCGTCTTCGACGCGCTGTCGCTCGACGAGCTGGGCAGCATCGTGGACCTCCAGGTCGACGCGTTCGCGAAGCGGCTCGGCGACCGGCGGATCACGCTCGACGTGACCCCGGCGGCCCGCGAGTGGCTCGCGCTCGAGGGCTTCGACCCGGCGTACGGCGCCCGGCCGCTGCGCCGTCTGGTGCAGCGCGAGATCGGCGACCGCCTCGCGCGGCTGCTGCTCGCGGGCGACGTGTCGGACGGCGACGAGGTGGTCGTGGACCGCGGCGACGGCGAGGGGCTCGCCCTCGAACGGCGGGCCGTCCCGGTCTGATCCGGCGCTCCTCCCTGGTCCGGTGTCCGTCGAACGACGGACACCGGACTACGCGCTTCGGCCGATGTGCGGGGCGCGCGCGGCTGCGATCCTGGATCCACACAGAGGCTCCCCCACACAGAGGCTCCCCAGGGAGCGCGGGACGCTGCATGTGACGGTTCTGTAAAGGTCTGGTCCCCGGCGACCAGATCGGACGCACCGTCGCGTCCCTCTGTGTGCGGGTGAATCGGCGGGCGGCTGGGAGGGCCTGATGCTGCGATTCCATTTCACTGCGGACGACCTGGCCCGGGTGCGGATCGCCCCGGGTCCCGACCCCCTGTGGGAGGTGCTGCTCAGCGCGCACGTGGTGAACCAGCGCGGCGGGACGCCACTGTTCACGACGTGGCGCGAACGGGTGCTGACCGGCCTGCACCCGGCCGCGCGGATGCTGCTGCGTCTCGCGCCGCCGCGCGGGTACTCACCGGACTTCCTCACCCCGCTGACCGGCTCCGCCGACTTCGAGACCGGCCTCGACACCGTGCTGTCGACGCCGAGGGCCCGGCTGGGCGCGGACATGTCGCTGCTGACGCGCGGGCGCCGGCCGCACCTGTGGATGCGCGACCTCGCGGCCGGCTCCGCCCCCGCCGTGCGCGGGCTCGGCGTGGCGATCCGTGCCTACTACGAGCAGGCGATCGGGCCCTACTGGAGCGGCATCCGGGCGGCCGTCGACCTCGACCGCGCCGCGCGGACCCGCGCCTGGGTCGAGGGCGGCACGGAGAACGCCCTGCGCGCCCTGCACCCCTCGGTGCGGTGGGAGCACCCGGTCCTGTCCGTGACGACGGCCGCCGAGCGGGACGTCCACCTGGCCGGGCGCGGGCTCGTGATCATCCCGTCGTACTTCTGCCAGCGTGCCCCCATCACCGTCGCCGACCCCGAGCTGCCGCCCGTGCTCATCTACCCGATCGCGCACGAGCACGCCGTGCCGGAGCGACCGATCGAGTCGGTGGCCGACAGCGGCCGCCCGCTCACCGCGCTGCTGGGCCGTACCCGTGCGGCGGTGCTCCGCACGCTGGGCACCGGGGCGACGACCACCGAGATCGCGCAGCGCCTCGCGATCTCGCCCGCGTCCGCGTCGGAGCACGCCACCGTGCTGCGCAACGCGGGCCTCGTCGCGTCCGGCAGGGAGCGCAACTCGGTGATCCACGCGCCGACGCCGCTGGGTCAGACGCTGCTCGACGGCTGCTCCACCGGGCCCGCGACCGTGCCGGCGCTGCTGCAGGCCCGGCAGGCCGTCACTGCAGGAGATCCTGCGTGATCGGCTCCGCCGTCGCCGCGAGGCAGAGGCCGACGCGGTCGCCGTCTCCCCAGGACTCCTCGCTCGGGCCCCAGACCACGTAGCGCACCGTGTTCACCACGGGGCTCGTGCGCGCGACCGGGCCGAGCTGCTTCGTGCCGCACACCTGCGCGACGCGCTTGTCGACCTCGTCCCGACCCGGCCACACGGCGGCCGCCGCGAAGTCGGTGCGCCCGACGACCTGCGCCCCGTGCTCCTCGTTGCACGGCACGGCGACCACCTCGACGACCTCGCCGTCCTCGGGCAGGCTCTCGACGCACGACCCGAGCACGAGCTGCAGCGGGTGCACCTCGCGCGGCTCGGCGATCATCGCCTCGATCGGCTCCCACTCGCGCTTGCCCACCGTGTTCACGACGAGGGCGACCACGGCGATCACCGCGACGACGGCCACCGCGGCGCCGCCGAGAAGTGCGTAGCGGCGACGCCGCGCGGACTCCTCGGCCGTGCGCGTGCCCGGGGTCCAGCCCGCGTAGGTGGCCTCGGGCGCGTAGTCGTGCACGTTCGGGAAGCCCTGTGCGGGGCGGTCGGGCGACGCCGGGAACGGCGACGGCGGCTGCTGCGCCGCACCGGGGGCGCCCGGGTGCTGCGGGTGTGCCGCGGGCGTCGGGAACGGGCTGGGCGGCGCGACGGCGGGCGGCAGGTGGGTCGTCGGCGAGGCGAAGAGCTCGGTCTCCGCGGCGGGCTCCGGCCGGGCGGGGGCCTCCGCCGGGCTGTCGGCGGGCGACAGGTCCGGCGACTGCTCCGGAGGGGGCGTGGCGGTGCCGGTCTCGTCGGGCGTCGCGTCGGCCGGTGAGCCCTCCGCGGCGACCGTGCGCGGGCCGAGGGCCTTCTTGTGCGCCTCGGCGATCGCGGCGAAGGAGAGGGCCTTGAAGTCGAGGGTCTCGTCGACGGCGGGCGACGTGGTGGGTGCGGCGGCGGGCGATGCGGCCGAGTCGGCCGAACCGGCCGAGCCGGGTGTCGCGGTGGCTGCCGGGCTGGGTGAGGTGGCGCTGTCGGTGGTCTCGGCGGTGGGCGCGGCGGCGGGGTCGGCAGCCGGCGTGGTCGCGGGCGAGGCGGCGGAGTCGGCGGGAGCCGGTGACGCCGCGCTGCCGGCGCCGTCCGCAGGGGACGGTGCGGGGGATGTGGCGTCGTCGACGGGGGACGCCGGGTCGCCGCCCGAGGACAGCGCACCGGTCGCCGCGACGACCGTGATCTCCTCCGTGGGCGGAGCCTCGTCCCGGGCGGTGCTGCTCTCAGCGGTGCTCAAGGCGGCCGTCTCCGGTTCGCCGACGCCGTCGGCGTCTCCGGGCGTCGAGCCGGCCTCGTCCGACGCGGAGGCGTCCGCGCTCTCCTCGGGGCGGTCGTGCTCCGGGCTGCTCGCCGCGGTGCGGGCGGCCTCGGCGTCACCGGCCCGGGCGTCGCCGGTCCCGGTGCCCACCGTCGCGGTGCCGTTCGCCCGGGTGTCAGTCGCCTCGGTGCTGTCGCCCTCGGTGCTGTCGCCCTCGGTGCCGTCGCCCTCGGTGTCGTCGTCCGCGCTGATGTCGGCCGCGGTGCTGTCGGCCGCACTGCTGTCGGCCGCGGTCTCCGCTGCCGGCGCGTGGGCGGCCGCGGTGCGTGCCGCCGCTGCCTCGGCAGGAGCAGCTGTGCCGGTCCCGGCCTCGTCCGCGGAGGCGTCGTCGGTCTTCGCGTCGGCTGCCGATGCGTCGTGGGCGTCCTCGTCCGGACCGCCCTCCGACCCGGTGTCGTCCCGGGCAGCCTCGCCGCGGGGCGCACCGACCGTCTCGCCGGTCGCCTCCTCGTCGGCGGCGGCCCCGGCCGTCGTCTCACCGGCCGTCGTCTCACCGGCCGTCGTCTCAGCAGGAACCGTCGGGTCCGCAGCCGTCCCGTCGGGAGCGGTCTCGTCAGGCGTCGCGTCGACGTCCGCGTCGCCGGTCGTCCGGTCGACCCCGTTCGCGGACTCGCCCGCAGCCCCGTTCGCGCGCTCGTCCGTCGCGCTCCCGGGCACGTTCACCTGCTCGGTATCGTCCATGGACGATGTCGTGACGGGATCCGTGTCAGGGGCGCCGGCGCCTGCGGTGGCGGCCGGGGACTGGTCGGGGCTCGACGTCATGCAGGTTAACTTACCGACATTCGGCAACGACCTTGCCACCCGGGAGGCACCCCGCGCCGGCGGCCCCCGTTTGCGGACAATTTCACCCGCGAATTTCCCCATCCTGAGGGGAACCTGGGCGGGTCCCCCGCCGTGGAGCGCCGAGGTCGTGAGCCCGGCCGGAAGTCGGCACATGCGTGTGCCGACCGTCAGCGGACGGCACCACCTCGCGCGCGGGTGCCGACCTCAGTCCGCGAGGTCCACGATGACCGGCACGTGGTCCGAGGCGCCCTTGCCCTTGCGCTCGTCCCGGTCGATGACCGCCCCCGTCGCCCGGGGCGCGAGCGCGGGCGACGCCCAGCAGAAGTCGATCCGCAGTCCCTTGTTCCGCGGGAACGCGAGCTGCTGGTAGTCCCAGTAGGTGTACAGGTGCTCCGCGGGCAGGAACTGCCGGGTCAGCTCGGTGTACCCGGCGTCGGCGAAGGCGTGGAACGCGGCGCGCTCCGGCGGCGAGACGTGCGTCCTGCCGACGAAGGCCGCCGGGTCGTACACGTCGGTGTCGAACGGGATCACGTTCCAGTCGCCCGTGAGCGCGACCGGGTCCCCGGCGTCCGCCCAGGTCTGCGCCGCCGTGCGCAGCGCGTCCAGCCAGGCGAGCTTGTACGTGTAGTGCGGGTCGTCGAGCGCACGGCCGTGCGGCACGTACAGGCTCCACACCCGCACGCCGCCGCACGTGGCGCCGATCGCGCGCGCCTCGATCGGCGGGTCGACGGCGAGCAGCGCGTCCGGGCTGTCACCCGCGAGGGTCTTGGCGAAGCCGGGCTGCCCGGGGAACCGGGTGGCGACGTCGTCCAGCCCGACCCGCGACGCGATGGCCACGCCGTTCCACTGCGAGAGCCCGAAGTGCGCCACCTCGTACCCCGCCGCCTCGAACGCGGCCGTGGGGAACTGGTCGTCCCGGCACTTCGTCTCCTGGATCGCCAGCACGTCCGCCTGCGAGCGGTCGAGGAAGGCCAGCACGCGGTCGACGCGGGTACGGATGGAGTTCACGTTCCAGG
Source organism: Promicromonospora sp. (assembly GCA_036010205.1). Classification (GTDB taxonomy): domain Bacteria; phylum Actinomycetota; class Actinomycetes; order Actinomycetales; family Cellulomonadaceae; genus Promicromonospora. The sequence continues at coordinate 44,239 of DATGOB010000163.1, forward strand.
TGACGAGGCGCACCGGGCCAGGGTACGGGGCCGCGTCCGGCGTAGCAGAGATGCGCGCGGTGCAGTCCATGACGCGCATGAGGTGTGGTAGAGCGTGCGTCCGGGCTCTGGCTGCTCGATCCCACACCCGCGTGGATGCCGACGTCCCACCACCTCGCGAGACTGAGCCAGGCGAGCAAACATCAGCTCGGCGACCCCGCTCTGGCAGCGCGGTTGCTGAACCTGAGCGCTGACGGGCTCGTCGCCGGCCATGGCGACACCGCCTCGATCAAGCACGGCGGCATGCTCGGTGCGTAGGTCGCGTACCGACGTCCCGACGGCGTCGCTGTGATCCCTGCCGCACTCCTCGGTCCCTGACCGCTCCTCGTCCCACCCCGACTACGCTGGTCGTGTGCAGATCCTCACCGGGCGCCGCGCCCTCGACGCCGTCGTCGTCCTCGTGTCAGCGGCACTCGTCGCCGGGTGCTCCGCCGGCAGCTCAGCGGGTGGGGAGGACCGGACGGACGTCGTGGTCGGGCTCACCGGTGAGCCGACCAACCTGGACTTCACGACCACGTCCGGCTCGGCCATCCCGCAGCTGCTCATGAACAACGTGTACGAGGGCCTGGTGACGATCGACCAGGACGGTGAGGTGCGACCGCAGCTCGCCGAGTCGTGGGAGGTCAGCACCGACCGCACCGTCTACACCTTCACGCTGCACGACGGCGTGACCTTCTCCGACGGCTCCCCGTTCACGGCGGACGACGTCGTCGCGTCGATCGAGCGCGTGCAGGACGACTGGACGCTCAGCCTGAGCTCGAAGATGGACGTCGTCGAGAGCGCCGAGGCCGTCAGCGATACCGAGGTCGTGGTGACGCTTCGCCATCCGAGCAACGCGTGGCTGTTCGACATGGGCACGTCGGTCGGCGCGATGTTCCCCGACGACCTGTCCGCAGACCTGTCGACCGAGACCGTCGGCACCGGCCCGTACACCGTGACCGAGGTCGCGACGGGCAGGCACGTCACGCTCACCGCGCGCGACGACTACTGGGGCGAGGCGCCCGCGCTGGACGAGATCACCGTCCGCTACTTCGCCGACGCGAACGCCCAGGCCAACGCCGTCCGCGCGGGCGACGTCGACATGGCGTACAACCTGCAGGCGCCCGACCTGATCGCGGGCCTGGAGCAGGACGAGCGGCTCCAGGTGATCGACGGCACCTCGACCGGCGAGGTCCTGCTCGCCCTCAACAACGCCGAGCCGCCGTTCGACGACCTGCGGGTGCGCCGCGCGATCATGTACGCGATCGACCGCCAGGCCGTGCTCGACACCGCGTGGGCGGGCCACGGCGAGCTCATCGGGTCGATGGTGCCGCCCACCGACCCGTACTACCAGGACCTCACGGGCGCCTACCCGTACGACCCCGACAAGGCGAGGGAGCTCCTCGAGGAGGCAGGCGCCGAGGACCTGAGCATCACGTTCGACGTGCCGACCCGCCCCTACGCCGAGGCCGTGGCGCAGGTGGTCGTCTCGCAGCTCGCCGACGTCGGCATCGACGCGACCATCGTGCCCGCCGAGTTCCCCGCCGTCTGGCTCGACAAGGTGTTCACGAAGCACGACTACCAGATGTCCGTGATCCTCCACACCGAGGCCCGGGACATCCTCACCATCTTCGGCGACCCCGGCTACTACATCGGCTACGACAACCCGCGGCTCGCCCAGGTCGCCGAGGACGCCGACCAGGGCAGCCCCGACCAGTACGTCGCCGGCATGCAGGAGGTCGCCCGCATGATCGTCGACGACGCCGCCAGCGACCCCCTGTTCCTCTTCCCGAACACCGTCGTCGCCGACGCGGCGCTCGAGGGCATCGCCGCCGACGCGACCACGGAGTCCATGGACCTGACCGGCCTGCGCTGGTCCGACTGAGGCGCAGCACCCGCACCGTGCTCCGACACCTCGCCTCGCACGTCGCCCAGCTCGTGGCCACGCTCCTCGTGGCCACGGCGGCGATCTTCGTGCTGCTGCGGGTGCTGCCGGGCGACCCCGCCGTCGTCGCGCTCGGCCTCGACGCCTCGCCCGAGGCGCTCGCGGCGTGGCGTGCCGAGCACGGCACCGACGGCCCCCTCCTCGAGCAGTACCTGCGCTGGGTGGGCGGCCTGCTCACGGGCGACCTCGGCACGAGCTACGTGACGTCGCAGGAGCTCACGCCCCTCGTCGCGGACCGCGTGCAGGTCACGGCCCTGCTCGTGCTGCTCGGCATGCTCGTCGCGCTCGTTGTGGCGGTTCCCGTCGGCACGCTCGCCGCCGTCTGGCACCGGAACGCCGGCGGCGTGGCGCTGTCGGCAGTGAGCCAGGTCGGTGTCGCCGTGCCGAACTTCCTCGTGGGCGTGCTGCTCGTCGCCGTGTTCGCGGTCCGGCTGGGCTGGCTGCCCGCAGGCGGGTGGACGGCACCTGCCGACGGGTTCGGCGAGTTCTGGCGGCACGTGCTGCTGCCCGCCGTCGCGCTCGGGTCGGTGCAGGCCGCGATCATCACGCGCTACGTGCGGAGCGCGGTGCTGGAGATCATGCGCGAGGACTTCCTGCGCACCGCCCGAGCCGCCGGCATGACCTTCACCGGCGCGCTCGTGCGGCACGGGCTGCGCAACGCCGGCGTCCCGATCGTGACGGTCGTCGGCGTGCAGATCGCGTCCATGCTGATCGGCGCCGTCGTCATCGAGCGCGTGTTCGCCGTGCCAGGGCTCGGCAGCCTCCTGCTCGACTCGGTCGGCAACCGCGACCTGCTGGCCGTGCAGTCGGTGGTCGCGGTGCTCGTCGTGCTCGTCGTGCTCCTCAACTTCCTCGTCGACCTCGTCTACACGCTGCTCGACCCGCGCCTGCGGAGGTCCTCGTGACCGTCCAGGACCCGATGGCCGGCGCCGCCGCGCTGCCTGCCGTGCCGACCCGGCGCAGCCCGTCGACCCACCCGCAGCTCCTGCTCGGCGCGGTGCTCGTGGGACTCGTGCTCCTCACGGCCCTCGTGTCGCTCGTCTGGACGCCGTTCGACCCCGAGCACGCAGGCGCCCAGCGGCTCCTCCCGCCCGGCCCGGAGCACCTGCTCGGCACGGACCGGTTCGGCCGTGACGTGCTCTCCCAGGTCATGGCGGGCGCGCAGATCACGCTGCTGGTCGGTGTCGTCGCCGTGGGCATCGCCGCCGTCGTCGGCGTGCCCGTCGGCGTGCTCGCGGGCATGCTGCAGGGCGCGGGCCGCCGTCGCCCCGCTGCGCTGATCATGCGCGCGAGCGACATCCTGCTCGCCTTCCCCGGCCTGCTGCTCGCCATCGTGCTCGGCGCGGTCTACGGCGCAGGCACCCTCACGGCGATGATCGCCCTCGGCATCGGCTCGATCCCCGCGTTCGCGCGCGTGGCCCGCAGCGGCACGCTCCAGGTCGTGCGGTCCGACTACGTGCTCGCCGCGCGCGCCGCCAACCGCCCGGAGCTCGCCGTCGCCGTGCGGCACGTGCTGCCCAACATCGCAGGCACCGTGCTGGTCCAGTGCTCGGTGAACTTCGCGGTCGCCGTGCTCGCCGAGGCGGGACTGTCCTTCCTCGGGCTGGGCACCGCGCCGCCGACGCCGTCCTGGGGCCGCATGCTGCAGGAGTCGCAGCAGTTCCTCGGGGTCGCCGACCACCTCGCCGCCGTGCCGGGCGTCGCGATCGCGGTCGCCGTGCTCGGGTTCAACCTGCTCGGCGACGGCCTGCGTGACGTGCTCGACCCGCGCCTCGCCGGCGTCGCGGCCGAGCGGGCGGACGCCGCCGAGCGGGCGCAAGCGGCCGAGCGGGCGGCGTCGGCGGCCGACGAGGGAACGCACACCGCATCGGCGGCGGACGCCCCCGCCGCCGAGCCCGCCCTCGAGGTGCGCGACCTCGACGTCCGCACCCACGGCGGCCGCGCGCTGCTCTCCGGCGTCTCGATCAGCGTCGCCCCGGGTGAGCGCGTCGGCCTCATCGGCGAGTCGGGCTCCGGCAAGACGATGACGGCGCTCGCGGCGCTCGGCCTGCTCCCCGACGGGGTCACCGCGTCCGGGCACGTCGGCCTCGCGGGCGTGCCGGGCAACCTGCTGGAGCGCAGCGAGCGCGGGCTCGCGGCGCTGCGCGGGCGGGACGTCTCGATGGTGTTCCAGGAACCCATGACGGCGCTCGACCCCCTGGTGCGCGTGGGCAGGCAGGTCGCCGAGGCGATGACGCTGCACGGCGCCGCCCCCGGCGCCGCCCGCACCCGGGCGGCAGCGCTCCTGGCCGAGGTGGGTCTGCCCGACGACGCCGCGCGCCGCTACCCGCACGAGCTCTCGGGCGGCCAGCGGCAGCGCGTGGTGCTCGCGATGGCGCTGGCCAACGACCCGGCCGTGCTGGTCGCCGACGAGCCGACCACGGCGCTCGACGTCACCGTCCAGCGCCAGGTGCTCGACCTCGTGCTGCGGCTGGCCGGCGAGCGCGGCGCCGGCCTGTTGTTCATCACGCACGACCTCGCGGTGGTGTCCCAGGTGTGCGAGCGGGTCGTGGTGCTGCTCGACGGCGTCGTGGTCGAGGAGGGGCCGGTCGCCGAGGTGTTCGCGCACCCGCGGCACGCGTACACGCGACGGCTGCTCGCGGCATCGACGCTCGAGCCGCGCGCGACGACGGCGGGACCCGTCGCCGGACCCGTCGCCGCGCCCGCCGAGCCGGTGGTCCGCGTCGAGGACGTCACCCGGACCTACACCGGCCGCGGTAGCGCGGTGCAGGCGCTGCGTGGCGTCTCGCTCGAGGTCCGCCCGGGGCAGCGGTTCGGGCTGGTGGGCGAGTCGGGGTCGGGCAAGTCGACCCTGCTGCGCATCGTCGCGGGGCTGGACGAGGCGACGTCGGGCCGCGTGGTGACGGCGGGCGTCGACCTGAGCCCCGGGGTGCGCGGCCGCCGCGGCGGCCCCCCGCTCGGCGAGGTGCGCCGCGCGCTGCAGGTCGTGTTCCAGGACCCGTACGGGTCGCTCGACCCCCGCATGACCGTTGGCGACATCGTGGCCGAGCCGCTGCTCAACCCCGCGAACGTGCGCGACGGCGGCCCGGCGACGACGACGGAGCGGCGCGCGGCCGTGCGCGAGATGCTCGCCGCCGTCGGTCTGCCCGCGAACGCGGCCGACCGGTACCCGCACCAGTTCTCCGGCGGGCAGCGGCAGCGCATCGCGATCGCCCGCGCGCTCGTGTGCCGCCCGCGCGTGCTGGTGGCGGACGAGCCGGTGAGCGCGCTCGACGTGTCGGTGCGCCGGCAGGTGCTCGACCTGCTGACCCGGCTCGCGGACGAGCACGACCTCACGCTGCTGCTCGTCTCGCACGACCTCGGCGTCGTGCGCCACGTGTGCGACCACGTGGCCGTGATGCACGACGGCCTGATCGTGGAGCAGGGACCCACCGCGCAGGTGTACGACGACCCGCGCGACGCGTACACGCGCAGGCTGCGCGAGGCGACGCCGCGGCTGCTCATGGGCTGACCGCCCAACGATTCGCGCGCGACGGGCGTCTGCCCTGGTGACGGCGGTACACAGCCGCCCGGCATCCTCACGAAGGAGACATCGGATGCGCGCCAGGACAGGTGCAGTCGCCGCGACGCTCGCGGTCGCGGTCGCACTGGGCACGGGACTTCCCGCATGGTCGGCGGGGCACCCGCCGGAGCACGGGGCAGGCGGCAGGGGGCCGGGTGGCGGGACGGGGCCGGGCAGCGCGGCGCCGGGCCCGTCGTCGGCGACGGTCACGCTCATCACGGGGGACCAGGTGACGGTCGGCCGGGCGGCCGACGGCACCCGGTCGGTCACGGTGCGCCCCGCCGCGGGCCGCGAGGGCGTCTCGTTCCGCAGGGTCGTCGACGGCGACGGCGTGCACGTCATCCCGGGCGACGTGGCGCGGCTCGTGCCGGACCGCCTCGACGCCGAGCTGTTCGACGTGACCGGCCTCGTCGCGGCCGGGTACGACGACGCGCACCGGGACACCGTCCCCGTCATCGTGCAGGACCTCGCGGCGGCCGAGGCCGCGGCCGGCGGGGCGGGCGCGACGGCGCGGCGCGGTGCGCCCGACTGGACCACGCTGGGCGTCGAGGTCGAGCGCGAGCTGCCGTCCGTGGGCGCCGTCTCGGCCGACCTCGACCGGGACGCCGCCGACGCGCTGCTCGCGTCGCTGGACCCGGCGCCCGCCGCGGCCGCGCGGTCGGCCGTGCCCGCCGTGAAGATCTGGCTGGACGGCCGGGTCGAGGGCTTCGACGTCGACTCGTCGCCGCAGGTCGGCGCGCCCGCCGCCTGGGACGCGGGCTTCACCGGCGAGGGCGTGACCGTCGCCGTCCTCGACTCCGGCCTCGACGCGACCCACCCCGACCTCGACGGCGTGGCCGTCGGCGCGGAGAACTTCACCGACTCCGCCGACGTCGTGGACCGCTACGGGCACGGCACGCACGTCGCCTCGATCGCGGTGGGCTCCGGCGCGGCCTCCGACGGCGAGAACCGCGGCGTCGCGCCCGACGCCGACCTGCTGGTCGGCAAGGTGCTCGACGACGAGGGCTACGGCGAGTCGTCGTGGATCATCGCCGGCATGGAGTGGGCCGCCGCGCAGGGCGCCGACGTCGTGAACATGAGCCTCGGCGAGTCGGAGCGGTACACCGACGGCACCGACCCGTTCTCGCTGGCGGTCGACCGGCTGAGCGAGCGGTACGGCACGCTCTTCGTCGTCGCGGCGGGCAACGACGGCGGCAACGGGCCGAGCACGGTGACCCCGCCCGGCGCGGCGGCCGCGGCCCTCACGGTCGGCGCGGTGGACGACGGCGACGAGGTGCCCTGGTTCTCCAGCCGCGGGCCCCGCGCGGGCGACCACGCCGTCAAGCCCGACGTCACGGCGCCCGGCGTCGAGATCGTCGCGGCGCGCGCTGCGGGGACGAACGAGTGGACGGGCGAGCCGTACGTGGCCTGGAGCGGGACGTCGATGGCTGCGCCGCACGTTGCGGGCGCGGCGGCGGTGCTCAAGCAGGCCCGGCCCGAGCTGAGCGGTCCGGAGCTCAAGTCCGTCCTCATGGGCTCGGCGCAGCACACCTTCGGCAGCGTGTTCGACGAGGGCGCAGGCCGGATCTTCCTGCCCACCGCACTCGAGCTGCCGGTCGTCCCCCTGCCGGGCTCGCTGTCGTTCGGCAGCTTCGAGTACCCGCAGGAGGGCGCCGCGACGCGGACGCTCACGTACGAGAACCCCGGTACGGAGGACGTCACGCTGGAGCTCGCCGCCGAGGTGACGGCCGAGGACGGCGCGCCGCTGCCCGACGGCGCCGTGACGCTCGATGCCCCGGCGCTCACCGTGCCCGCGGGCGGTGCGGCGTCGGTGGACGTGACGGTCGACCGCACCGCCGGGGAGATCGAGCAGCGGTACACGGGGGCCGTCACGGCGACCGACGCCGAGGGCCGCGAGGTACGCACGCCGCTCGGGTACGTGGTCGAGCCCGACCTCGCCGACCTCGACGTCCGCACGGTGGGCCGCGACGGCGCGCCGCACACGGGCACGTCGAGCGTCCGCGTCGTGAACGTGGACGACCCGACGCTGTTCGACCGGCACCAGGAGATCGGACCCGAGGGCCTCGACCTGCGGGTCCCTCCGGGCCGCTACTCGGTCACGGGCTTCCTGTGGACGGCGGACGAGGACCTCCAGGTCACCGACGTCACGGCGGTGCTGCGGCCCGAGGTCGACGTCGCGGACGACACGACCGTGGTGCTCGACGCGCGGACCGCGCGCGAGCTCACGGTCACGACGCACCGGCCCGCGCGACGGACGTGGACGGCGCTCGACGACACCCGCACCACGGCGCTCGGCGACGACCCCTACGGCTTCGGCGCCCTCGTGGGCCCCGACGCCACGGCCCACGCCACCCCGACCGACGCGCCCGTCACGGTGGGCGCGTACGACCTGCAGACGCACTTCGTCCTCGAGCAGCCGGTGCCGGACGGCCGGACGCCGGCCTACACGTACGACCTGCTCCACACGCAGGACGTCGTGGACACGTTCCGGTTCCGCGCCACGGCGGCGAACACCGCGGCGGTCCGTACGTCGTACGCGTCGCTCGGTGCCGGGCACGTCGCCGACAGCGCCCGCGTCGGCATCGCGCCGGGCCACGTGTGGGGGTCCGCCGTCGCCTCGCCTGTCCGCACGCCGGCCCGGCGCACGGAGTACGTCAGCGCCAACGGCGTGACATGGGGGCACGAGGTCTACGCGGGCTCGGCCGACGAGCCGCAGCAGGGCTGGTTCACGGGCGCGGCCCGCACGTACCGCCCGCGCGAGCAGGCGGCCGCGACCGTGGGCAAGGGCGTGCTGAGCACGCGGGCCGACGGCGCGTTCGACGTCGACGGCGACACGCTCGGCATCGACCTCGTGCCGTGGCGGGACGCGGACGGCAACGCCTTCCGAGCGCCCGGCGACACCCGCCTGCAGGTCTGGCAGGACGACACGGCCGTGGTGGACGCCACGCGGACGCGGGCCGAGCTCCCGCTCCCCGACGGCGGCGCGGACCACCGCGTGGTGCTCGACGCGAGCCACGACACCCCGTGGTGGTCGACCTCGACGCGGACACGGACCGAGTGGACGTTCCGCGCGACGCCGGGCTCGACCCCGGCCGTGCTCGATGTCGGCTACGCCGTGCGCGGCCTCGACCTGCGCGGCACCGCGCCGCGCACCACCCGGGTGACGGTGACGGCGGGCGCGGTCACCGGCGCGCGCCTCTGGTGGTCCGCGGACGACGGCGCCACGTGGCACCGTGTCCCGCTCGACACCCGGCACGGTGCGCACACGGGCGTCGTCCGCGCGCCGCGCGGGACGGAGCACGTCTCGCTCCGCGTCGAGGCGCGCGACGCCGCGGGCGGCACGGTCCGGCAGACGGTGACCCGCGCCTACGGCGTCCGCTGACCGCTGCGCCGGGTCCACGGGCTGGGGGCAGTCCGTGGGCCCGGCGTCGACCGGACCCGGCGAGCGGGGCAGGCGTCGTCGGCCGTGTAGCCTCGAGTGCGACATGAGCGAGCACACGACCAGGGACGACGCGCAGGACACGGGCTCGGCGGGGGACGCCGTCTTCGCCGTGCCGGACGACGACGCCCTGCTCGCCGCCGGGCCGTCCGGCGGCCGCGCGGGTCCGATCCGCGTGATCTTCGTGCCGGGCCTCGGCGACCGGCTGCCCCCGCTCGTGCACCTCCAGCGCGAGGCCCTGCGCACGTGGCGGGCACTCGGCGTGCGCACGACGATGTTCCGCGTGCGCTGGTCCTCCGACGTGACCTTCGAGGAGCGTCTCGACCGGCTCGACGCCATGGTCGAGCGGTACGAGCAGCGCGGCGAACGGGTCGCCCTCATGGGCGCGTCGGCGGGCGCGGGCGCCGTGCTCGCGGCGTACGCCCGGCGCCGGTCGATCGTCGCCGTCGTGATCATCGCGGGGAAGTTCATCGAGCCCGAGGACATCATCGCGCCCGTGCTCGAGCACAACGCCCCGTTCGCGCAGTCGCTGGCCACGGTGCCGAGGCTGCTGGAGCACCTCGGCCCGGACGACCGCGCCCGCATCCTCAGCCTCCGCTCGGCCCGCGACGGCATCGTCGACGACGAGGACACCCTGCTCGAGGGTGCGGTCAACGAGACGATGCGCGTCGTCGGCCACGTCGTCGCGATCGGCTACGCGCTGCTCTTCCGGGCCCGCCGGGTGGTCCGCTTCCTCCACGAGGCCGCCACCCCCACCCACCCCACGCCGAGGTAGTCACTTGGCGAGGTAGTCACGTGGCGAAGTAGTCACGTGGCGAGGTAGTCACGCGGCGCAACGCGGCCTCGCGGGCCCAGCCGCCGGGGCACGGCGAGCTGACTACTTCGCCCTGTGACTACTTCGCCCTGTGACTACTTCGCCAAGTGACTACCTCGGCGCGGTGTAGTGGGGCTGACGAGTGGTTCAGTACTGGTGCGGGGGCGAGGGGTTGTCGGGCTCATCGGCGCGGCCGAGACTCAGGGCATGACGAGCACCCACGACACCTCAGCCGCCGTCGCCCACTTCGCCGGGCGGCTCGCCTTCGAGACGGACGTCGCCGACGTGCACGACGACCTCGCCGCCGGACGCCGGTTCACGCTGCTCGACGTGCGCCCGCAGGAGGCGTGGGACCAGGGCCACGTGCCCGGCGCCGTGCACCTGCCCAAGGGCAAGATCCGGCTGCGGGCCGAGCAGACCCTCGACCGCGACGTCCCCGTCGTGACCTACTGCTGGGGCCCCGGCTGCAACGCCGCGACCAAGGCAGCCCTCGAGCTCGCGCGGCTCGGTTACGACGTCAAGGAGATGATCGGCGGCTTCGAGTACTGGGTGCGCGAGGGCTTCGCGTACGAGACGGCCGACGGTCCCGTCCGGCCCGACCCGGACCCGCTCTCCGCCCCGCTCCCGCGTCCCTGACGGGCGGCGGCGACCGCGCACGCGGCGATCGTGCAGGCGACCGGCTGCGGGGGCCCGAGCGCACCCAGGACGCGCCGCGACTGGTTAGGCTCGCCGGATGAGCACCGCACTGATCACCGGCGGGTCCGCCGGGCTGGGCCTGGAGTTCGCACGTCAGCTGGCGGCCGACCGCCACGACCTCGTGCTGGTCGCCCGCAACGCGGAACGGCTGCACCAGGTCGCCGAGGAGCTCAGCTCCGCGTACGGCGTCGGCGTCGAGGTGCTCCCGGCGGACCTCTCCGTGCCCGAGGACCGGGAGCGGGTCGCCCAGCGGCTCGCCGTCGTCGGCGGCCGGCCCGGGGAGGGCGACCTGCGACCCGTCGGCCTGCTCGTCAACAACGCGGGCTTCGCCACGGGGACGACGTTCGCCTCGAGCCGGATCACGACCGAGCAGCGGAGCATCGACGTCATGGTCAAGGCGGTCGTCGAGCTGACGCACGCGGCGCTCGGCCAGATGCTCGAGCGCGACCGCGGCGCGGTCCTCAACGTCGGCTCGGTCGCCGCCCTCACCGCGGGCGGCACCTACGCCGCGGCCAAGGCGTACGTGCGTACCTTCAGCGAGTCGCTGGCCTCCCAGCTCCGGGGCACCGGCGTCACCGTCACGGTGCTGTCGCCCGGCTTCACGCACACCGAGTTCCACGCCCGCGCAGGCGTCCCCGAGTCCTCCATCGCCCCCGAGTGGGGCTGGCTGGACGCCGAGTACGTCGTCCGGACGGCGCTCGCGGACGTGCGCCGCGGCGTCGTCCTGTCGACGCCGTCGGTGCGCTACAAGCTGGCCTCGGCCCTGCTGCGCGCGGCGCCCCGGTGGGCCGTCCGGGCCGTCGGCTCGTACCGGTGACGGGACGTACCCTTGCACCGTGAACGCTGACTTCTCCCCGACCCCGCGCGAGCAGCTGGCCGAGCTCATCAAGGAGCTGGCGGTGGTGCACGGCAGGGTGACCCTGTCCTCCGGCAAGGAGGCCGACTACTACGTCGACCTGCGCCGCATCACGCTGCACCACCGGGCGGCGCCCCTGGTCGGTCACGTGCTGCTTGACCACCTCGAGGAGGTCGGGCTGGGCACGGCGGAGATCGACGCCGTCGGCGGCCTGACCCTGGGTGCCGACCCGATCGCGAACGCCCTGCTGCACGCCGCGGCGTCACGCGGGCAGGACCTGGACGCGTTCGTGGTGCGCAAGGCCGCGAAGACGCACGGCATGCAGCGCCAGATCGAGGGCCCGGACATCGCGGGCCGCAAGGTCGTCGTCGTCGAGGACACGACGACGACGGGCGGTTCGCCCATCACGGCGATCGAGGCCGCGCGGGCCGCCGGCGCCGAGGTGCTGGGTGTCGCGACCATCGTCGACCGGGCCACCGGCGCGGGGGAGAAGATCAAGGCACTGGGCGTGCCGTACCACTACCTGTACGGCCTCGAGGACCTCGGGCTCGCCTGACGGTTCCTTATACCGAAAACTGGCCGTCTCGATATCACTCTCTGAGAAGACTTTTGCCTAGGCCTACTGTATCTTGGGATTCATGGGGCCTTTTGTCGCATTAGTCGTGCTCGTAGCCGGTGTCGTGACGTTCACGGTCACGGCCGCGCGGCTCATGGGGCGTGGCCGCTCGCAGGACGTCCAGCGGTGGGCGGAGGCCAACGGCTGGGAGTACGTGGGGACCGACCCGGTGCTCGCCCAGCGCTGGAACGGCAAGCCCTTCGGCATCGGCATCGACCGCCAGGCACGGGACGTCGTGCGCGGCACGGTCGACGGCTTCGAGATCGTCTCGTTCACCTACACCTGGCGTTCCGGTACGCCCGACGCCGACACCCGCCGCACCGGCATGCGCCGCACGGCGCACGTCGTGGCGCTCGACGCGCTGCCCGGTGAGCCCGTGATCGACCTGTCGCCCGAGGGCATCCGCGAGAAGGTGCAGAAGCTCTTCGGGGCGCAGGACGTCCAGATCGACAACCCGGCGTTCGACGGCCAGTGGCTCGTGCGCACCTCGGACGAGTACTTCGCCCGGCGCGCGCTCGACGCCCGGCTGGCCAACATCGTCATGCTGCCCGACTTCCACGGCTCCCGGCTGCGCATCGAGGGGCCGTCCGTGCTGCTGTGGCGACCAGGCCGCACGGACGTCACGAACCTCAACGAGCGCGCCAAGCGCATCGCCGACGTGGCGCGCATCGTGCTGCCGCTCGAGCGCGGGGGCCCGCGCTTCGAGTCCGGCGGGACGATCGACGGGTTCGGGATCCCCGGCCTGACCTGAGCCCGGCCCGAGCCCGGCCGCTCAGACCCGGTCGACGAGGTCCGCGATCGACGGCACCACGTGGCTCGGGCGGAACGGGTACCTGTCGACCTCCTCGGCCGACGTCGAGCCCGTGAGCACGAGGAACGTCTCGAGCCCCGCCTCCATGCCGCCGAGCACGTCGGTGTCCATGCGGTCGCCCACCATCGCCGTCGACTCGGAGTGCGCACCGATCAGGTTGAGCGCCGACCGGAACAGCACGGGGTTCGGCTTGCCCACGTAGTAGGGCTGCTTGCCGGTCGCGGCCGTGATCATCGCGGCCACCGAGCCGGTCGCGGGGAGCACGCCCTCCTGGGACGGGCCGGTCACGTCCGGGTTGGTGCAGATGAACCGCGCGCCGTCCATGACCAGCCGGATCGCCTTGGTGATCGCCTCGAACGAGTAGGTGCGCGTCTCGCCGAGCACCACGTAGTCGGGGTCGGACTCGGTGAGCGTGAACCCCGCCTGGTGCAGCGCCGTCGTCAGACCGGCCTCGCCGATCGCGTACGCGCTGCCGTTCGGGATCTGGTCCGCGACGAACTGCGCCGTCGCCAGCGCGGAGGTCCAGATGTTCTCCTCCGGCACGTCGATCCCGCTGTACGCCAGCCGGGCGCGCAGGTCGCGGGGCGTGAAGATCGAGTTGTTGGTCAGCACGAGGAACGGCAGGCCCTTGTCCCGCAGCGCCGCGATGAACTCCGGGCCGCCGGGCAGGGCCGTGCCCTCGTGCACCAGCACGCCGTCCATGTCAGTGAGCCAGGCCTGGGTCGAGCGCTCCATAGAGGTCAGCCTATGTCCTAGGCTTCGCCCCGTGAGCACCCAGCCCTCCGAAGCCACCCGGCCTGGCCCGGTCCGCCGTCACGCAGCCCCCTCGACGAGAACACCGTGGACGGCCGCGCCCGGCCTCGCGGTCCGGGGCGGCCTCGTCGGCGCGGCGGAGTCCGTGCCCGGCATCTCCGGGGGCACGATCGCGCTGGTCGTCGGTCTCTACGACGCGCTGCTCGGCGCGGCGAGCCAGGTCGTGCACGCGGGCAGGGAGCTCGTCCAGGGCGTCGCGCAGCGCAAGGGCCTGCGCCCCGCCGGCGCGGCCCTGCGCCAGGTCGACTGGCCGTTCCTCGTGCCCGTGCTCGCCGGCATGGCCGTGGTGCTGCTCGTCTCCCTGAGCACCATCGCGCCGCTGCTCGAGTCGAACCCCGTACCCATGCGGGCGCTGTTCTTCGGCATGATCACCGTGTCCGTCGCCGTGCCGCTGCGCATGATGCCGGGCAGGTTCCGGCCGCTCGACGTCGTGCTGCTGGCCGCCGGTGTCGTCGCGGCGTTCTTCCTCACCGGCCTGCCCGCCGCCGAGATCGACGACCCGCCGCTGTGGCTCGTGTTCGTCGGCGCGGCCGTCGCCATCAACGCGCTCGTGCTGCCCGGTATCTCCGGGTCCTTCGTGCTGCTCGCCATGGGCCTCTACATCCCGGTGCAGCAGGCGCTGCACGACCGCGACCTCGCGTTCGTCGGCGTGTTCGCACTGGGCGCCGCCGTCGGCCTCGGGTCGTTCGTCAAGGTGCTCCACTGGCTGCTCGACCACCGGCGCCAGGGCACGATGGCGATGCTCGCGGGTCTCATGATCGGCTCGCTGCGGTCGCTGTGGCCCTGGCAGGACGACGCGGGCGCGCTGCAGGCCCCGTCCGGCGGCGTCCTCGGTCCGGTGCTGCTCGCGGTGGCGGGCGCCGTCGTCGTGCTCGTGGCGATGTGGTGGGAGTCGCGGCGCGCGCCGCAGCAGGCACCCGCTGCGGCGGGCCGTGCCTGACGACCTGCCTGCCGACGCGACGCCCGGCCCCGCGCCCGCCGTCGGCGTCGGGCCGTGGGACGGCCCGTGGCCGGACGACCCGCGCTACGACCCCGAGCTGCTCGCCGAGGGCGACCGCCGCAACGTGACCGACCGGTACCGGTACTGGACCGTCGAGGCGATCGTCGCCGACCTCGACACGCGCAGGCACCCCTTCCACGTCGCGATCGAGAACTGGGCGCACGACCTCAACATCGGCTCGGTGGTCCGCACGGCGAACGCGTTCAACAGCGCGGGCGTGCACGTCGTCGGGCGACGTCGGTGGAACCGCCGCGGCGCCATGGTCACCGACCGGTACCTGCACGTCACCCACCACCCGGACGCGCAGGCGCTGGCCGCGTGGGCCGCCACGGCAGGGCCCGACGGCGGCCGCCTGCCCGTGGTCGGCATCGACAACGTGCCCGGCTCCGTGCCCATCGAGGGGTACGAGCTGCCCCGCGCCTGCGTGCTCCTGTTCGGCCAGGAGTCGACCGGCCTGACGGCGGAGGCCCAGGCGGCGTGCGACGTCGTCCTGCACATCACCCAGTACGGCTCGACCCGGTCGATCAACGCGGGCGCTGCCGCCGCTATCGCCATGCACGCCTGGGCCGTGCGGCACGCGGGGTAGACCCCGCCGACGCCGAGCGACTGGCCGGGCTCTGGGACGTCGAGCAGGGCGAGGCGAAGGCGCGCGTGGCGGACATGATCGAGGACGGCCGGACGCCGCCGGTGCCGTGACCGGCGGTCGAAGAGGGCGAAGAGCACAGTGTTTCAGCCGTTCGGCTGTCGAGCGGCCGCACACGGCGGGTGGTGGATCGTGGCAAGATCGATGGTGCATCCCCGGGCGGACGTGGACACTCGTGCGACCGCCCACCTCATCATCCGTTTGGAGTTTCGCAGATGCCCATCGCAACCCCTGAGGTCTACGCCGAGATGATCGACCGGGCGAAGGCCGGCAAGTTCGCCTACCCCGCGGTCAACATCACCTCGTCGCAGACCGTCACCGCAGCCCTGCGGGGCTTTGCCGAGGCGGAGTCGGACGGCATCATCCAGGTCTCCGTCGGTGGCGGCGAGTACGCGTCCGGCTCGACGGTCAAGGACAGGGTCTCGGGTTCGCTGGCCCTCGCGGCGTACGCCCACGAGGTGGCCAAGGGCTACGGCGTCAACATCGCCATCCACACGGACCACTGCACCGCGGACAAGCTGGACTCCTGGGTCAAGCCGCTGCTCGCCATCGAGGCGGAGCAGGTGAAGAACGGCGGCCTGCCGACGTTCCAGTCGCACATGTTCGACGGCTCGACGGTGCCGCTGGAGGAGAACCTCACCATCGCCTCCGAGCTGCTCGAGCTCTCGCAGGCGGCCCGCACGATCCTCGAGATCGAGATCGGCGTCGTCGGCGGCGAGGAGGACGGCCACACGGCCGAGATCAACGACAAGCTGTACACGACCCCCGAGGACGGCCTGGCCACGGTCCGCGCGCTCGGTGCGGGCGAGAAGGGGCGCTACCTCACGGCCCTCACCTTCGGCAACGTGCACGGCGTGTACAAGCCCGGGGCCGTGAAGCTGCGCCCGGAGATCCTGCTCGACATCCAGAAGGCCGTCGGCGCCGAGATCGGCAAGGAGATGCCGTTCGACCTGGTGTTCCACGGCGGTTCGGGCTCGACGGCGGAGGAGATCTCTGCGGCCGTCGACAACGGCGTCATCAAGATGAACATCGACACCGACACGCAGTACGCGTTCACGCGTCCCGTCGTCGAGCACATGTTCAAGAACTACGACGGCGTGCTGAAGATCGACGGCGAGGTCGGCAACAAGAAGGCCTACGACCCGCGCGCCTGGGGCAAGGCGGCCGAGGCCGGCATGGCCGCCCGCATCGTCGAGGCGTGCCAGCAGCTCCGCTCGGCCGGCCAGAAGCTCTGACCCACCCCTCGCCGAGGTAGTCACGCGGCGAGGTAGTCACCTGGCGAAGTAGTCGTGGGGCGGAGGCGCTGATCAGCACCTCCGCCCCACGACTACTTCGCCACGTGACTACCTCGGCGGCTACGGGGTGGTCGGCCCGCCCACGCCCGCCGGAGCGTGGTCGCCGGGCGGCGGGCCGGCCGGACCGTCATCGTCCAGCTCGAAGCCCGGGTCCTCGTCGACGATGTCGAGCAGGTCGCCGATCCGTGTCACCTCCAGCAGGAAGCGGACGGTCGGCGGCGCGCGCAGCACCCGCACGCGGTGCGGGCTGCGGCTCGCGAGACGCGCGAGGAACGCCACGCCTGACGAGTCCATGAAGGTCACGTGGTGCGCGTCGATCTCCACCGGCAGGCGCGACTCCTCCGCGGCCGCCGTCGCCTCGTGCAGGTCGCCGCCGATGTCGGCGTCGATCTCGCCCGACAGCACGATCCGTGCCCTGGACTTGCCCACGATGACGTGGATGCTCGCGGGCTCCCCGATCTCTGCGTTCTGTGGTCCGGGGTCCTGGGGGCTCCCGCCCTGCGGACCGCGCGGGGGGTCGTAAGTTCCGTCCTGCACGGTTCTCCTTCCGGGAGCAATGGTGGTGGCGCTGTGTCGGTCCGATGATAGAGGCTGTCCCTCAGATCTCGGACCGTCCCAATCTACGGTTGAATGGCCTGTCGGAACAGCACCTTGAGCGATAGACACGGATGGGAGGGCATTTTGACCGATTCCTCCGGTCTGACTCCGCCCTCACCCCACTCCCGGCATCCCGGCCTCTCCGTGTTCGGCCTCGGTAGGAACGAGGAGCCGCCCGCCGCGGCCTCCCACGAGCCGCCGGACGACACGGGCTTCCGCTTCGGCCGGGGCGCCGCGCCCGCGGCCGCCGACACGCCGCCCCCAAGCAGGCAGGACGGTGCGCGCCCTGGCGCCCACAGGGCCCAGCCGGTGGAGTCCCACCGGCACACGCACCCCGTCACCCCGCGCCGAGACCTGGCCAGCACGGGCATCCCGCGCACGCTCCCGCCGTCGATCGGCGACGTCGTGCTGCGCGCCGCCGTCAACGTGGGCATCCCCGTGTTCCTCACGGGCCCGACCGAGGACGGCATGCCGATGCTGTGGGCCAACGGCGCGTTCGAGCGCTACGCGGGCGTGCGGTTCAGCGACTTCGCCGGGTTCACGGTGCGCAGGCTCGGCGAGATGCTCGTCGACCCCGTCGAGCTCGAGCGCATGACCGAGCTCGTCAACGCGGGCCAGGAGGTCAACGCGACCGTGCGGGCGCACGTGCGCGGCGGCACGCACGGCTGGGCGCAGCTCACCCTCACGCCCGTGCGCGCCGGCCACAGCGACCGCATCACGCACTGGGTCGGCTTCAGCGTGGACGTGTCCGACCACATGGAGCGCCACCAGGCACAGCTCGCGAGCCTCGAGGTCGAACGCCAGCAGCGCGAGGACCTCGACCTCATCGCGCAGACCACCGAGATCCTCACGGACCTGGAGTACCCGTACGCGCTGCGGGACATCGCGGAGCTCCTGCAGTCGATGGTCCGCTGGGCGGGCTTCTACGTGAACGACGACGGGCTCAAGCACGCAGCGGGCATCGACGTCGCCGCGCCGCCGAGCGGGCGCGGGCGCAGGCACGCGCGCTACATCGAGGGCGACAACATCGCCGACAAGTCGCTGCGCCGCCGTCCGCAGACCGACGCGCTGGGCGACTCGGTGACGACGGGTCCGATGCCGATCCTCGAGGTCGTGGACTCGGTGCAGGACGTGCTCGACGGTGTGCTCGACGGGCCCGTGGTGCTCCATCTCGACATCCCCCACGCGCCCCACTCGGCGTCCGGATGGCTGCAGCGCGACCTGACGCTGCGGCTCACGGAGGAGCTCGGCACGGCGCCCGACTCCGTCGTCGTCCACCCTGTGGCGGGCCGCAGGGACGTGCTCGGCCTGGTCGTCATCGTCCCCGACGAGGACGAGTCCGGCGACTACGCCGAGCTCGAGGAGCCCGACACGCTGCGCACCGTCATCGAGGTGGTCGCCCGCCGTGCGGGCAGCGCCATCGACAACGCGCGCATGTACGCGCGCGAGCACCGCCTCGCCGAGACCCTGCAGCGCGCCATGCTCCCGGAGCAGGCCGACGTCGCGGGCCTCGACGTCTGGACCTACTACGCCCCCAACGCGGAGCACGCGCAGGTGGGCGGCGACTGGTACGACGTGCTGCAGATCTCGCCCGAGCTCGTCGGCATCGTCATCGGCGACGTCGTGGGGCACGACGTCGAGGCGGCGGCGACGATGGGCCAGCTCCGCTCCGTGGTGCGCTCCTACGCCTTCGAGCTGTCGACGCCGAGCCGCGTGCTCGAGCGCGTCGACCAGCTCGTGGCCGGCATGGGCATCCCGCGCTCGGCGAGCATGGTCTACGCCTCGCTGAAGCGGGAGGAGGACCCGGAGGCCTGGACCGTCGGCTACTCGCGCGCCGGACACCTGCCCCCGCTGCTGCTGCGGAACGGCACCGTCGTCAAGCTCGACGACGGCGGCGGCGCGCTGGTCGGCTTCGGCTCGCGCGACCGGAGCACGGGCGAGGCCCGGCTCGAGCCCGGCGACACGCTCCTGTTCTACACGGACGGTCTCATCGAACGACGCGACCGCTCGCTCCGCCTGGGCCTGGAGGCCCTGCTCGAGACAGCGTCCGCCATCACGGCGCGCGACGCCGCCGGCGTGGGCGAGGAGCTCCTGTCGCGCCTCGCGGACGCCCCGGAGGACGACGTCGCGATCGTCGTGGTCCGTGTTCCCGACCCGACGGGCGATGCGGGGGAGACGGCGCTGTCGCCGCGCTGGCGGCGCTGGATGCTGCCGAGCGAGCCGTCCTCGATCGGCCGTGCGCGGCACGCCGTGCTGCGTACGTGCCAGGCGTGGGGCATCGCCGAGTCGGCGCAGGCGGAGCTCGTGGTGTCGGAGCTGGTGGCCAACGGCGTGCTGCACGGCTGGGGACACATCGCGCTGCGCCTCTACGACACGGGTGACGGCCTGCGTATCGAGGTCGAGGACAACAACCCGGCCCCGCCCGTGGCGACCGACGGGCACCCGAACCGGCTGGGCGGGTTCGGCATGCAGATCGTGGACCGGCTCGCGGAGTGGGGCTGGCGCCCGTCGGGCAGCGGCAAGCTGGTCTGGGCCAAGCTCCGCCGCCAGCCCACCCCGCCCAAGTAACCCCACCCTCGGCGAGGTAGTCATGGGGCGAGGTAGGGCGGATTCAATCGGTGGTTGCAACACCGGTTGTGTCGGCTGAGAGTAGCTTGCTCATTGCTTCGTAGGGTGTGTGCCAGTCCAGGACCTTGCGGGGTCGTCCGTTCATCACCAGGGCGACGTCTGCGAGGTC